>DATGEO010000093.1:0-2621 GCA_035310015.1 Candidatus Dormiibacterota bacterium
GGTGCGGTCGGAGGTCGCGATCGTCCTCGACTGGGAGTCGTGGTGGGCGCTCGAGCTGCCCTCCAAGCCTTCGACCCGCATCAAGCAGGTCGAGATGCTGGAGGACTTCTACCGGCCGCTGTTCGCCGCCAACGTCGTGCCCGACTTCGTGCGCCCGGACCACGACCTCTCGGGCTACAAGCTGCTCCTGGTCCCGAACCTGTACCTGGTCTCGGACGAAGGCGCGGCCAACATCACCGAGTTCGTGCGCGGCGGCGGCACGCTGGTGATGTCCTTCTTCAGCGGCATCGTCGACCCGTTCGAGCACATCCGCCTGGGCGGTTACCCGGCGCCGTTCCGCCGGCTGCTCGGCGTCAACGTCGTCGACTGGCTTCCGCTGAGCGACGGTGATGAGGTCGGGCTCGAGTTCGGCGACCGCGTCCCGGGGCGCGCGGATCGCTGGAGCGAGATCATCGAGCTCGCCGGTGCCGAGGCCATCGCCACCTTCGCGTCGGGGCGGCTGGCGGGAAAGCCCGCGATCACCCGCAACAAATTTGGCGACGGCCTTGCCATCTACTCCGCCACGCGCCTCGACGAGGTGACGATGGCGCGCGTCGTGCGTTCGGCGCTCGCGGACTCCGAGATCGAGGCCGCGATGGACGTGCCCTCGGGCGTGGAGGTCGTGCGCCGGCACATTGGCAATAGATCGATCCTCTTCCTGCTGAACCACCGCGACGTGGACGTGGACGTGCCCATCACGCAGGCGGGTGAGAACCTGGTCGACGGCGCGCAGGTGCACGCAGGCCTTTTGCGAATCGGACCCTACGGCGCCGCCATCATCCGCGAAGGCTGGTAAGAAAGTCTTCCCCTCTCCCGCGTGCGGGAGCGATCAGTAGGTCCGAACCTGCCGGCGCTTGGCGCCTAGGGTTAGGGTGAGGGGTCGTAGGTTTGGCAACATCAATGGTGTCCAAGAAAAGCGCGACGGAGCCGAGCTATTTCGGTCCGCGCTCGGTCGTGTGGCGCGTCCACTCCAACCCGATCACGCTGCTGGGCGGCCTTCGCGCGCTCCTCATCCAGGCGCTGCATCCGCTCGCGATGGCAGGGGTGGTCGACCACAGCGACATGGCGAGCGACGTCTTCGGCCGCTTCCGCCGCACGAGCGACTACCTCGTCGTCGCCATCTTCGGCGACCGGGCGGCCGCGGACGCGATGGGCGCGAGGGTGCGGGCCATCCACCGGCACGTGCACGGCGTCGATCGCGAAACGGGACGGCCGTACCGCGCCGACGACCCGGAGCTGCTGCTCTGGGTGCATTGCGTGCTCGTCGATTCATTCCTCGCCGCGCAGCAGCGGTATGGGACGCCGCTCAGCGGCGCTGAATGCAACCGCTACGTGGCGGAGATGGTCAGCCTCGCCGAGCTCGTCGGCCTGCACCGCGACGAGGTGCCGGCCGGCCGCGCCGCCCTCCGAGGGTGCCTCGCGAGCTATCGCCCGGTGCTCCGCCTCACTCCCGGCGCCAAAGCCGCGTGGAACCTGCTCGAGCACCCGCCGATGCGTCTCGTCGGCCGGCCGATCTGGGCGCTGGTGTTCGCCGCGGCGCTCGACCTCATGCCGAAGGGCATGCTCGCGATCTACAAGAAGCGCGGACCGATCGTTCCCGGCTCGGTGCTGTCGGCCCTGGCGATCGCCGGCACCCGGATGGCGCGCCTGACGGGCGAGCCCCCACCGGTGCTCGCGGAGGCGTTGGAGCGCGCCGCCCGCGAGGGCGTCGACCTCTACCCCTGAGCCGCTCCAGGTGGGGCGGCTCTTTTTCTTTGCCGACCCAAGGAGTAAGGTCGTGCGTTTGAGCAGGCGAAGGAAGCTTCGCTCGGCATATCCCCTGGGGTAGGGAGGGTTCCATGACGTTTGGACCGCAGATCGGAGACGGCGGCCACGACCGGCGGGTTGGGCGGCTGTCCATGGAGATCGGCCGGCAGCTGGGCATGGCGCACGCGGAGCTGGACGTGCTCGGGCGCGCGGGCCTGCTGCACGACATCGGCAAGCTCGCGATTCCGTCGCGAATCCTGCACAAGAACGGCGAGCTGACCGAGTCGGAGTGGGCCGTGATGCGCAAGCACCCCGAGCTGGGTTTTGGCATCCTCGCCAATGCCGGACATTTCGCGCGCGAGATGGTGGCGGTGCTCTATCACCACGAGAGGATGGACGGCCGCGGCTACCCGTACGGCCTCGTCTCGACCGAGATCCCGATCGAGGCGCGCATCGTGGCCGTCGCCGACACCTACGACGTCCTGACCACCGACCGTCCTTACCGGCGGGCCTGCAACCAGGCGGAGGCCCTGAGCAGGATCTTCGAAGAGGCAGGGCCGCGTCTCGACTCCATCATCGTCGACGCCCTCGTAAAGTCGCTTGTCCTGGGACCGCCGTACCTCTCCGTCGCCTAGCTCACCTAGCCCGTGTTCTGAAGGCCGGCCGCCACTCCGTTCACGGTGAGGAGCAGAAGACGCTCGGCGCTCGCCCCGGCGCGCCCGCCGCGGAGCGCGCGCAGGGCCCGCAGCTGCAGGTGCGAGAGGGCGTCGACGTACGGGTTGCGCAGCTCGATCGCCCACGACAGGACGCGACGGTTCTCGAGCAGGCGCCCGTGC
>DATGEO010000094.1:0-3346 GCA_035310015.1 Candidatus Dormiibacterota bacterium
CCGTGTCGTGCGGCTTGTCGCTCGCGCCGTGGCCGCGGCAGTCGATGCCGATGATCCGAAAGCCCGCGGTCGTGAGCGTCTCCTGCCAGCGCGTTCCGACCCAGTTGAGGCGGTAGTGCGACGCAAAACCGTGCACGAGGACTATCGGCCGCCCCTGCTCGGGGCCGTGGAGCTCGAAATGCAGGCGCACTCCATCGCGGACGAAGTCCATCGCCTCGCTACCCTACGTCAGGCAATGGCCGGACCTCGCGCGCTGCACCTCAAGACCGGCACGGTGCTCGCCGGCGACCTCGAGGTGCCGCGCACCTTCATCGGCCGCGGCGTCGGTCTCATGTTTCGCCGCGAGCTCGCGCCGGGTCGGGGCATGTGGATCAACCCGTGCAATGGCATCCACATGATGTTCATGAACTTCGCCATCGACGCGGTGTTCCTCGACAGGCGGCACCGCGTGAAGAAGGTGTACCCGCGGCTGCCCGCGTGGTACGGCGTGGTCTGGATCGAATGGGGCGCGGACAGCGTCCTCGAGCTGCCGGCCGGATCGACGGCCGGGCTCGACCTGCAGCCGGGAGACGAGATCTCGATTTCCTAGGCCGTTGTTAAGAAGGCATTGACGCGGGCGATAGCCTCGAGTCGTGCTCGCGGCCCTCGTCGACCTCGTGCTTCCGCCCCGCTGCGGAGGGTGCCACCTCGCCGGCTCCTGGCTGTGTGACAGCTGCCGGCGCCGCATCCGGCGGCTGGAGGAGCCGCTGTGCCGCCGCTGCGGCGCCGAGCTCGAGTCAGCGCGGGCCGGCTGCGGCTGCAGGGCGCGTTTCAGGTCGCTGACACGGCTGCGTTCGGCCGTGGCCTACGAAGGGCCGGTCGAGGCCGCCGTGCACCGGTTCAAATACCAGGGCTGGAGGCGGCTGGCCGGGCCCCTGGCGCAGCTCCTGGCCGAGCGCCTGGTCATCGAGGGCCTGGCCGCGGGGACCGTGGTCCCGGTGCCGCTCCACCCGGACCGGCACCGCCAGCGCGGCTTCAACCAGGCGGAGCTGCTGGCGCGTGAGCTGCAGCAGCGGCTGGCCCTGCGTGAGGCTCCCGGGCGGCTGGTGCGGATCCGGCCCACGATCCCGCAGGTGGGCAACGACCGCCTGCACCGCTGGGAGAACGTGCGCGACGCCTTCGCGTGGCGCGGGCCGGCTCTGGAGGGCCGTCCCCTGATGGTGCTGGACGACGTGGCGACCACCGGCGCCACGCTCGAAGCCTGCGCTTCAGCCCTCAAAGCGGCAGGCGCCGGTCACGTCACAGGTGTGACGGTGGCGAGGGTGCATCTGTAGAGGCGCGGCCGAGGATCCGCCGAGGGCTTTTCCGGCTGCGCCTCAAGGGGGCTGCGCCTCGAGGCCCGTCCGATATAGTGCGCGGAGCACTGGCGGACCCCGATCAGCGGAGGCTAACGAATGGCAGTCCGGATCCCCGGAATCAACATCGATGAGTACTACCAGCAGCTAGGGCCGATCGAGCCCCTGATCCGCGACGACCGCGTCACCGAGATCATGGTCAACGGCAGCGACCACGTGTACGTCGAAATGGGCGGCAAGGTGGTGCTGACCAACATCAAGTTCGTGGACGAAGACCAGCTCCTCAACGTCATCCAGTTCATCGTCCGCACGGTGGGCCGCCGCATCGACGAGCGCTCTCCGCTCTGTGACGCGCGCCTGGCCGACGGCTCCCGCGTCAACGCCGTCATCCGGCCGCTCGCGCTCAACGGCCCGCTGCTCACCATCCGCAAGTTCGCCCGCGACCCGTACCAGGTCGAGGACCTGATCCGCTTCGGGACCGCCAACGAGGCCGCGTTCGGGTTCCTCAAGGCGGCGGTGCTGGCGAAGGCGAACATCATCGTGTCGGGAGGCACCGGCACCGGCAAGACGACCTTCTTGAACGTGCTCTCGGGCTTCATCCCGGTGGAGGACCGCATCGTCACCATCGAGGACGCCGCCGAGCTGCAGCTGCACCAGGAGCACGTGTGCCGCATGGAGACCCGGCCCAAGGACATCAACGGCGAGGGCGAGATCACCATCCAGCGCCTCGTCATCAACTCGCTGCGCATGCGACCGGAGCGCATCGTCGTCGGCGAGTGCCGCGGCGGCGAGGCCCTCGACATGCTGCAGGCCATGAACACGGGCCACGACGGCTCGATGACCACCATCCACGCCAACACCCCTCGCGACGCGCTGGCACGCCTTGAAACGCTGGTCCTGATGGCAGGCGTCGACCTTCCGGTCAAGGCGATCCGCCAGCAGGTCGCGGGCGCGATCAACATCTTCTGCCAGCTCAGCCGGCTGCGCGATGGGTCGCGCAAGGTGACCCAGATCACCGAGGTGATGGGCATGGAGGGCGAGACCATCACCATGCAGGACATCTTCATCCTCGAGCAGAAGGGCGCCACGCCGGACGGCAAGGTCATCGCCGAGTTCAAGCCCACCGGCCTCCGGCCCAAGATCCTCGACCGCATGTTCGCCCAGGGCATCCCGCTGCCGAAGGAGATCTTGACCCTGTTCCCGGCGCCGCCGGGATACAAGCCCGCGGCGCGCTAGACAAGGACCCGGCCGGGCATATACTCGGGATGTGAAGGTCGTCCTGCACGACCGCACTGGCGCCCTCGGGCCCGAGCTGCGCGAGTACGCCGAGCGCAAGCTTGCGCGCCTCGAACGTCACTTCGGCAAGCTGGCCGACGCCGAGGTCGACTTCTCGGAAGAGCGCAAGCGGAGCGGAGCGGCAACCAGCGTTTGCCGGATCAAGGTGCACTTCAACGGCCGGCGCTCCAAGACCCTGAACGCCCACGAATCGGGCGCCGACGCGCAGGCGGCGCTCGACCTCGCGATCGACAAGATCGACCGCCAGGTGGTCAAGACCAAGGAGATGCGCAGCCACCGGAAGCAGCCGGTGTCGGCCATCCGGGTGCCGCCGGAGGAGCCGGCGCCGCCCCGTTCAGCCGAACCTGAGCGGATCCGGATGAAGCTTCACGCCGAGACCGAGGAGGAGGCGGTGAAGGAGCTCATGGCCGACGGCCAGGCCTTCCACGTCTTCCTGGAGGAGGTCTCGGGCCAGATCGAGATCGTGTTCGCCCGCGAAGACGGCTCGCTTGCCATCCTGGAGCCGATCGTCCCCTAATTCCCCTCTCCCGCTAGCGGGAGCGATCAGTAGGTCCCAACCTGCCGGCGCTTGGCGCCTAGGGTTAGGGTGAGGGCTAGTTAGCCCGTCCGGGTCGTTGGGCATGATGTACTAGTTCCAGTGGTCAACCTCACGCGGCTTCTCGACCCCAACGAGCGAGAGGTCAAACGACACCTGACGGTCGCGGCCGCCATCAACG
>DATGEO010000095.1:0-18902 GCA_035310015.1 Candidatus Dormiibacterota bacterium
GGGCGAGGTCTATGCCCGTGGAGAAGAGCGGAGTAATGGGGAAGGCAGGCTCCGCCGCCCATCCTTGCGCCTTGAGCGCTTACGAGCGGTCATCCCCTTTGGGCGGACCGCGCCCCACTACTTTTCGGCCGCGCTTCTAGCTGTTCTCGGCCGCCTCTCGCGCGGCCGACTCGGACTTCTCGTGCGTCGGGTCCTCGTTCGACGCCTGCTTGCCGGGACCGCCCAGCCCGCCCGGGCCGCCCGGATGGAAGGTGCCGTTGTTCTCGGCGGCTTCCTGGGCGGCGCTCTCACCCTTCTCGTGGGTGGCGTCCTCGTTGGACTTGAACGTGCCCGAGCTCGGCGATGGCGAGGCGGCGGCGAGGACGTTGCCGAGCGGCGAATTGGACAGGGCCGAGGCCGTGACGACGCCGCCGACGAGCATGGCCGAGGCGACTGCGGCTGCGAGCAAGACGGTGCGCGTGCGATTCATGCCAAGACCTTGCCGGACGAAACTCAAAACCGGCTTGGAATCGGCTGTGAGTTTTGAGCCCTCACCCTAACCCTAGGCGCCAAGCGCCACCAGGTTGGGACCTACTGATCGCTCCCGCATGCGGGAGAGGGGATTTAATCCTCGCCGTACACCAGCTCGCGAGGCTCGAGCGCGCGCCAGCGCTCGATCCAACCGCCCTGGAGCTCGGGCTGCGCCGCCTCCTTCGACAGGTCGCGCACCGCCTTCTCCACGCGCGCGGTGAACTCGCGCGATCCTTCCTTTTCCTGCGGCGCCATCGGCTTGCCGATGCGGACGCGAGCCGGGCCGGGCAGAGGCAGCTTCTGGCCCTTGGGCATGATCCGCTGCGCTCCGCGGATGTGCACCGGCACGACCGGCGTCCCGGTCTCGTTGGCGAGGTGGCCCACGCCGGGCTTGAACTCCTGAACTCGCCCGTCGGGCGAGCGGCTGCCCTCGGGGAAGAGCACGAGGTTCCAGCCCGACTTGAGCAGCTGGCTCGAAGAGTGCAGCTGGGCCTGCGCGCCGCCCGTGCGGCTGAACGGGAAGGTGTTGAGGAACAGGCTCACGATGTTGCCGAGCAGGGGGCGCTTGAACCAGTAGTCGGCGGCGGCCGCGACCACGGTGCGGTCGCGGGCGCGGTCGGTGAGGGCGTGCAGGATGAGAGACGTGTCGGCGTGGCTCGAGTGGTTGGCCGCGAAGATCACCGGCCGGTCGAGCTCCCGCACCCATTCGCGCCCCTCGACCTTGGGGTGGGCCATGACCTCGGTGAAGGGCAGCAGGAGGCCGTGCTGGATGAGATATCGGATCGTCCGCACCGGCTCCTGGCGCGCCCACCCGAGGTCGCTCGCCGGCGCGGGCACGACCGCGCCGGGCTCGGGCCACGTGTGAGGCCTCGGCGAGTCCCAGTGCCAGGCGCGACGCACGCGCCGCACGTCGTGGACAGCGCCGCCGATGAGGCCGCCGAGGGCGGCCAGGCCGCGTTCGCCGTCGTACCAGGGCATGTCGGGTGCAGGTTAGCGCGAAAGCCCTGAGCGACAAGGTGAGCGGCCCGGCGGCCACAGCGATACGCGGACGCGTTACGCCGCCGGCCTACTCCACGTCGCAGAGCATGATCGGCGGCATCCTGAGGTGGGTCACGCTGGGGTGGCGGCCGACGGTCTGCTCCGCCATCTCGAACGCGTCCTCGAGCGTGGTCGCGGCCTTGAAGCCCAGGCGGTGGACCACCTCGCGTTCGCCGCCGACGATGATGATGTCGCCGGCGTGCTCCATCGCATGAGCCGCCCAGTACCAGGCGTAGAAGGGATGCGCGCCGTGGTAGGCGTTCGACTTGCGGTACAGCTGGCGGAACCACGGGTCCTCGGCGAACCGCTTCTCGTACTTGCTCTCGATCTCGGCGGGGTCGGTGGTGTCGGCGAGCACCTCGTCGTAGAAGTCGATGTAGCTCGGGTGCTGCACGGCGTCGAACTCGTAGCGGCACGGATGAGTGAGAATGAGCACGCCGCCCTTGCGCAGCACCGGCTTGTGGCGGTAGAAGTTGAAGAGGTAGCCGATGCCCATGCACACGACGAGCACCGGGTTCATCGGCGCGTTGACGTTGTAGGGACCGAGGTACGGCACCCCGAGCGTGACGATGTCGGTCTGACCCTCGACGCTGACGGCGATCTGATTCCGCACCGCTTCGAGCGTCTTGTCGTGCACCGCATCGACCTGGCCGGCGTGCACCGCCGTGAGCCCGTAGGGCGCGCGCATCGCGTGGAACACGCTGCGCTTGAAAGCCGGCGGCGCTATGTCGGTCATCTGCTTCATCGCCAGGAACATCGCCTGGTCCTGCGCCGTCCAGTCGGTCTCACGCTTCTGCATGAAGTTCGCGATCGCGGGAAACGCATGGTTGTTCACCGTCGTCTCGATGTGGAACACTCGCACGGTGTCCTCGATGAGCTGACCCTGGCGGATGCACGAGTGGTGCAGCGCCGAGTCCGGAGGATTCATGTACGAGCGCGAGCCCAAAAGCGTCTTGACGTTGTGGTGCGCGCGGATGCCGCGATATGACGCCAGCCCGGTCGCCATCGATTTGTGGCCGCCGTCCATGGGGACCAGCGTCAGGTTCACGTACACGACGAGGTCCGACTCCGCGGCCCGCCGGTGCAGGGTGACCTCTTCGCCGGCGGACGTCTTGCCGATGTAGACGTTGTTCTCAGGGTCTTCGCCGTCGTGCTGGTACAGCCGGTCGGGCCAAAACGTCGTGAAGATGCGGTCGCCGACGATGTGCCGCACCTCGTCGGCCGTCATGCGCCGGTGCAGGCCCAGCGCGGCGATCAGGTGGATGTCCTCGACACCCGCGTCGGCGGCCATGTCTATGACCTCTTCCATGACCAGCTGGCGCACGTCTGGCGCCGCCATCGGCGGCAGCGGCAGCGAGAGATCGTCGAAGGCGATGGTCAGCTTCATGCCCGGGCGCAGGAGCGCCTTGAGCGGATCGTCCTCGAGCGGTTTGGCCAGCGCTCGCTTCACCGCGCGCTCGGGGTGCGCGATCGGCTCCAGCGGGTCGGGCGGGTACACGATGCGCGAGCCGAGCGGCAGCTTCTCGAGCCGCACGCCCTCGCCGAAGTGGAACAGCACGGGCGGCGTGTTCCGATCGACCTCGATTACCGCACCCGGTCTTCCCACTAAGCCCGTAATCCTCTCAGATCGAATGCGACCTTCACCGCGCCGAGACGGCCCGCGCTCATCGCGTACGCGATCGCCTCGCGATAGTCGCTGAGCGTGTACAGCGGCGCGGCGAGCCGCTCGAGGTGAAGCTCCGGCGCCGCTTCCAGCGCCAGCGAGAACGTGCGCCGGCCCTTGCGCGCGGGCTCCGAGCCGTACGCGTACGCGCCGGTCACGGTCAGCTCGCGCTGCCAGATCGCGGCCCAGTCGACCCTCTCGTCGCCGGGCATGCCCACGGCGACGACCTTGCCGCCGGCGCGCGTGATTCGCACCGCGTCGCTCAAGCTCGACGCTCGCCCGACGCACTCGAACGTGACGTCGGCCCCACCCAGCAGCAGCGACCGGTCCATGCCGTCGAGCCGCCGCGCCGCCGTGGCGAAGCGCACGCGCTGGTAGACGTCCTCGGGCGCGATGACCTGGTCAGCCCCGAGCGACAGCGCGTGGTCGCGCTGCGTGGGGTGCTTGGCGACCGCGATCAGCTTGCGCGGCGGGGTGAACATCTTTACCGCCGCGACCGTCAGCAGGCCGATCGTCCCGGCACCGATGACCACGACGACGTCGTCCTTGGTCGCGCCGCCCCGCAGCGCCGCGTGCACGCAGCACGAGAACGGCTCGATCAGCACCGCCGCCTCGTCCGGCAGAGCGTCGGGCACGCGATGGATCTGCGACGGGTGGGCCACGAGCACCTCGCCCCATCCCCCGCCCGTATCGGCGCAGTAACCCGTCTGCAGGCCGACCTCGATCGGGCCCTCAGTGACGTTGTAGCAGAGGCCCGGCCGCCCCTCGGCGCAGCGCGGGCACAGGGGCTCGATCCCGCGCACCCGGCATCCCAGCGCCGGCTCGAGGACCACGCGCGTGCCGTCGTCGAGCACGCCGACGACCTCGTGGCCGGGCACGAAGGGGTACGAGGTCAGCGGGTCGAGGTAGAGCGACGCGTGGCCGCCGATGGCCGCGAGGTCCGAGCCGCAGATCCCGCTCAGCGACGGCTGGACCCGCACCCAGTCCGCGGCCGGCAGGTCCGGCTCGGGAACGTCGCCGAGATGCAGCATCGAAAGCGCGCTCGTCGCCACCTCCGGATTGCCGCCCGAGGCGCGGACGACGGCGAAGCGCGGGATCGAGCGGACGTACTGGAGCGCCAGCATCAGCGACGCACCGCCTCGCGGTACTCCGGCGACCGCGGGTCGGGCATCGGCAGCCGCCAGTTGCCGGGCGCCATGCGCCAGCGCTCGACGCGCCAGCCGCGCTGGCCGGCCACCTGGGAAAGCCGCGCGTCGGGATTCACGACCACCGGCGTGCCCACCAGCTCGAGCATCGGCAGGTCGGACAGGGAGTCCGCGTACGCGAACGAGTCGGACAGCACGATGCCGTTGCGTTCCGCGTACTCCTCCAGCAGCGTGCCGCGGGCCTCGCCCGCGGGCGGCGGGGACTGGAGATCACCGGTGAGCCGGCCGTCCTTCACGAGCAGGTGCGCGCAGTCGACCTCCACGTCGAGCAGCTCCGCGAGCGGCTCTACCACCACGTCCAGCGCGCCGGTCAGCAGCAGCACGCGATGGCCCGCGCGCTTGTGCTCGCGAATGCGCCGCATGCCCTCCGGATACACCCGCCGAAGCGTCACCGCGTTCAGCGCCTCGCGGCCGAGCCGCTTCATCACGTCGTAATCGAGGCCGTCGTACTCGCGATAGAACGACCGCTGGAACTCCGCGCGCGACCGGCGCTCGAGATACAGCCATCGCGGCGCCTCGCGGAGCATCTGGCCCATGAAGCCAGGCCAGTCCTCCAGCGGCTGAGCGCGCAGGCGCATCCAGAGGAAGTACTCGACGATGTTGGTCTCGACCAGCGTGCCGTCGACGTCGAAAACCGCGAGCACGTCGCCGCGGCCCGCGCGCCGGTCGATCGCCGCCCGCACGGAGGTGCTCTCCGGCTTCCCCGCCGTGCTGCCGGTCGGCTGGCGGCCTTTGCGGGCCGCGGTCTCGGCGCGGGACATGCGCACGACCGTCGGGAAGTGCACCTTCTGGAAGTAGAAATCCCACTCGTACAGCGCGGGGTCGAACGGGAATGTCTTGCGCTCCGCCTCGGGCAGCCGCTCCCAGATCGCGGTGACATGGCGAGTGTCGAAGATGCAGTCGACCTCGGTGTACACCCCGTAGAGCTGGATCAGGTTGAGCCCGCGCTCCAGCCGCTCGCGCTCGGAGTTGAGGTCGTCGGAAAGCGAGGAGACGCCCGCGCCAAGCGGCAGGCGCTCGACGACCCACTGCGCCGCCTCGGTGAAGCGAAGCGCGGTGCGCGCGCGCGAGGAGAGCTCGCTGCGCGTGGGGTACGTCCACGACGGCGTGCCGATGGCCTGGCCGTAGCGATCGCGGAGCGGGTTCTCGCCGAAATAACGCGCCGCCTCCTCGGTCATGCTCCGGAAGCGCAGCGGGTTTCGCGAGCCGGATGCGGCGTGGTAGATGCGCGGCTTGGAATCTTCCGGCGGGTTCGCCGCGACCGCCAGCACGGTGTTGACCACGAAGTCCGCCGGAATGATGTCGAGCAGGGCGTCGGGCAGGCCGGAGAAGTCGCGCAGGATGCCTCGCCCGAACGCGAGGATCAGCGGCTCGGCCATGCGAAAGCCTTCGAGCCAGCCCGGGAACGGCTCGGCCAGCGCGCTCTCGATGATCGAAGGCCGCACGATCGACAGCGGCACGTCGCCGTGCAGCTCGACGACGGCATGCTCGGCCATCGCCTTCGTGAACGAGTAGATGTCGCTGAAGCCCATCGCGTTGGCGTGCACGCGGCCGCGCTCGACGAGCTTGTCCTTGACCCACTTCTCGCGCAGCCGCTCGGTCGCGCGCGCCTGCGCGGGCGTGCCCGCCGGGCCCATGCGCGACCGCGCCTCGTTGCGGAATTGCCTGAGGATCTCCGGGCGCCGCGACTCCTCCTCGACCGGCCCGCGCAGCGTGGACAGCACCGCCGCCTCGTGCCGCCAGTTGAGACCGGGATCCAGAGGCAGGTCCTCGCGCACGAGGCCGCGCAGCATCCCACCGACGTAGGCGGTCGAGATGTGCACCAGGTGAGGCCGCGTGCCTGTGGCCTTCACCGCCTCGACCAGGCGCGCCGCGCCCAGCAGGTTGGTCTGCGCCGAGAGGTCGGCGGGGTTGTCGAACTCGACCGCGGCCGCCGAGTGGATGACGATGTCGCACTCCGCGAGCTGCTTGCGCGTCGCGTCCGTGAGGGCCAGCCCCTCGACGCCGAGATCGATCTCGAGGACCGCGAGCTTTGCCTTGACGAGCTTCGCGAACCCGTCCTCCCCGAGCTCTTCCTTCAGGCGCTTGAACGCCGGGCTGGAGAGGATCTCGCGCTCGAGCCGGTCGGAGGCAGGGCGCCGCGCGCTGGAGCGGATGGCGAGGTTGATCCGGCCGACCTCGGGTATCGAGCGGAGGCACTTCTCGACGATCGACTTGCCGAGGAAGCCGGTGGTGCCGGTGACCAGGATGGTCTTGCCCCTGAAGGCTTCGGCTATCAAGAGGTCTAAGTCTAGTTGGCGCTACTCCGCCGGATTCTGGGCCCCATGGTCAACTGATGGAATGGTCACGGTTGGCGACGAGTTGGCGTCGGTCCAGCCCAGGTTCGTGGTCACCGTCGCCCAGAACCAGTAGCTCTGGCTCGGCCGCCCGCGAAAGTCGGCCGACCCCGCGCCGAGCCCGGTCGCCCAGGTGCTCATCGTGCCGTCCTGGCCGACGTACGACAGGTCGAACCGGTCGCCGTCCCCAGGGCTCGACCAAGAAACATGGATGAGCGTCGGGTCGGCGAGGTCGGGCACCGCGTTGATGCTGAGGTGGGGCAGCGGCACTGGCGCAAAACGCGGCGACCCCGTGACCCAGAGATCACCCAAATCGCGGCTCCACGGGTCGGCGTACGCCCCCGCCCACCCGTACGGGTCGACCGGCCCGCTCCCGTCGACGTGGTAGATGCCGAAGTGCAGATGCGGCCCGGTCGCCGTGCCGGTCATGCCCGACCGGCCGATGACCATGCCTCGCGGCACCCACTGGCCGGCCTTCACGTTCACCTGCGAGAGGTGCCCGTAGTAGGACAGCAATCCGTTTCCGTGCGTGATCTCGACCGTCAGGCCGCTCGAGCACGTGTGGCACGAGGGGTCGACCCAGCCCGCCATCTTGACGATCCCATCCGCGGCCGCCGCCACGGGCTCGTAGTACAGGCCGTAGTCGTAGCCGTCGTGACCGTCGTAGTAGAGGTAGTCCAGCTGGCCCGGAGTCTGCGCGTAGCCCTCGCTGAATCCGGGGTCGGGTCCGCCCACGTTCTTCGAGGCGACGGTTCCGTCCCACCGGCAGATCCGGCCGTCGGCGACGTAGGTCGGGTAGCAGTGGTCGAAGATGGAGGTGACGTAGTGCGGGCCCATGAAGGGCAGCGTCAGGAAGGCCCCGCTCGAGGGCGCCTCGGGCACGCTGGACGTGCCCTGTTCGATCGCCCCGAAGGGCATCTGGCTCGGGTAGAACCAGCGGATGTAGTGCCCCGGCTTCTGGCCCGGCGGAAGGGCCTGCGCGGCGTGCACCGACGCGGCCGGCAGGAGCTGCAAACCGAACGCGACACAGGCAGCGAGGAGCTTGAGCTTGCGCAAACCGAATCGCCAGTCTATTGCCGGCGTCCGTTCAACGGCCGCGCATCCGGTTAAGTTTCGCAAATGAGCTCTTCACATCCCTTGCCCATCGAGGTTTTGAGCCAGGGCCGCGCGGCGGTCTTCGAAGAGCCGGCCGGGCCGTCCGGCGTCCGGATCCGCGAACGGCCCACGACCAGACCGAAACAGGGACACGTGGCGGTCGAGATCCGGGCCGCGTCCATCAACCACCTGGATCTCTGGCTGGCGCACGGTGCGCAGAAGATCCCGCCGCCGCGCGTGATCTGCGCCGACGGCGCGGGCGTGGTGAGGGAATCGGCCGACCCACGCTGGCGGGCCGGCGCCGAGGTGGTGATCTTCCCGACCCTCTGCTGCTGGGAGTGCGAGCAGTGCCGCGCCGGCGAGAACGTCTACTGCGAGCGCTTCGGCGTCCTCGGCGAGCACGCCGACGGGACGGCCTGCGAGCTGGTGCACGTCGACGGGCGCAGCGTGTTCCCGAAACCGTCCGGGCTCAGCTGGGCGGAGAGCGCCGCCTTTCCGCTGACCTTCCTCACCGCCTGGCGCATGCTCGTCACGCGCGCCCGCCTCCAGCCGGACGAGACCGTCCTCGTCATCGGCGCCGGCGCGGGCGTCGCGGTGGCGGCGATCGCGATCGCGCGCCACATCGGCGCCCGGGTGCTGGCGACGAGCCGTTCCGAGGCCAAGCGGAAGCGCGCCATGGAGCTCGGTGCGGAGGCGGCGTTCGACTCCGCGGGCTTCAGCAAGCCTGTCCGCGGGCTGACCGGCGACGGCGTGGACGTGGTTTTCGAGCACGTCGGCGCGGCGACCATCGGAGAGTCGATGCGTTCTCTCGCGATGGGCGGCCGCATCGTCACGTGCGGGTCCACGTCGGGCGTGAATGCCGAGGTGAGCATGCCGCGCCTTTTCTTCCGGCACGGAAGCCTCATCGGCTCGACGATGGGCAATGCGGCGGAGTTCGAGGCGGTGTTGAAGGCGATCGACCGCGGCATGCGGCCAGTAGTCGACGCTGTCTATCCGTTGAATGATGTGCAAGCCGCCTTGACGCGTCTTGACACGGCGGAGCAGTTCGGTAAGGTCGTGCTGTCGGTGTCGGCTTAAGTCGGAGGGTTTGGGGTGCGGGGCTTCAAGGCTTTTCTGCTTCGTGGCAACGTGGTCGACCTCGCGATTGCGGTCGTGATCGCCGTGGCGTTCGCCAACGTCATCGCCGGCTTCGTGAAGGACCTGGTGACGCCTCTGATCGCTGCCATCGGTGGGCAGCCGAACTTCGGGACTCTCTACTTCACCGTCAACAACAGCAGGTTCCTGTACGGCGACTTCATCAACGTGCTGCTCGCTTTTCTGATCATCGCCGCCGTCATCTACTTCTTCGTCGTCGTGCCCTACACGGGGCTGGTGTCACGGTCGCGCAAGGAGCCGCCCGCGGACCCCACGACGAAGAAGTGTCCCGAGTGCCTCAGCGAGATCCCGGTCGGAGCCACGCGCTGCGCCTTCTGCGGCCAGCCGCAACCCTCCTAGCGGCGCCACTCCGAGTCGAGTGCCGGCCCCGGGACCACCCACTGGCTCGTTTGGCTGTCGGGCGCCGGCACTCGGATAGTTACGCGTCGCGCTCAGGCCGGCAGCACCCACAGCTTGCTGGCGGTCTCGTGGCTCAGGGTCACGTCTGACTGACCGGCGCGAAGCCGCATCGTCCGGCCGACGTCGTCCACCTCCACCACCTGCAGCCTGCGACCCGGGGTCAGGCCCCGATCGTGGAGGTAGGCCAGGAGCTTCGGCGCCTCCCTCTCGGCCACCTCCGAGACGCGGGTGATGGCCGCCCGTGCGCCGGTCGCCAGCTTCGCGAGCCGGACCTCGTTGGCGACCGGCTTGGAGTGCCCGGGGATCGGGTTGCCGTGGGGGCAGGTCGTCGGCCTGCCCAACGCCTCGTACAGCCGCCTCTCGACGACGTCCGAGACCGCGTGCTCCAGGCGGGCGGCCTCCTCGTCGGCGGTCACCCAATCCAGGCCGAGGCCGTCGGTCAGCCAGCGCTCCATGATCCGGTGCCGGCGCACGATCGATTCCGCCTCGGCCATGCCGCGGGCCGTGAGCTCGATGTCCTTGGTCCGCGTCATCCGCACCATGCCGTCACGCGCCATGCGCCGGAGGGCGATCGTGACCGTCGGCCGGCTAACCCCCAGCCAGTCGGCGAGGCGGGCGCTGCGCAGCGGCTCGCCCTCCGACCACATGTAGTAGATCGCCTCGAGATAGCGGGAGATGACCTCTGAGGGGGCGCGGGGGCTCTCGTTAGACTTGTCTAATCGCAGCTTTTGCACGTACTAATCCTTGGAAGGAATCATGACGCAGCCCGCAGCGATCGCCCTCGGCGCCATCGCCGGCGGCACCATCTTCCTAGGTCTCCCGGTGGCGCGAATGCGCGGCCTGCCCACGCCCGTGCAGGGCTTCCTGAACGCCTTCGCCACCGGCATCCTCGTGTTCCTGCTCTGGGACATCCTCAGCCACGCCGGGGGGCCGATCGAGAGCGCGCTCTCGGGCTGGCTCGGCAACGCGGGTACCCGCGCGCAGCCTGGCGCTGGGCCATTCGTACTGATGGCGGTGACCTTCGCCGGCGGCATCGGAGCGGGGTTGCTCGGTCTTGTCTACTTCAACCGCGCCATCTTCGGCCGCCTGCGCCACGGCGCGACCGCGCCGGGGCCGCGCAGCCTGGCAATGGCGATCGCCACCGGCCTGGGGCTCCACAACCTGTCGGAAGGCCTGGCCATCGGCGAGTCGGCGCACGCGGGCGCGATCGCTTTCGCGGGCGTGCTCGTGGTCGGGTTTGCCCTCCACAACATCACCGAAGGGTTCGGCATCGCCGCGCCGATGACCACCGACGCCAAGCCGGCTTCCTGGGGCTTCCTCGCGCTCGCCGGCCTGGTCGGCGGCGGCCCGACGTTCGTCGGGACCTGGATCGGCTACCTCGCGAGCTCGACGTACCTCAGCGTCGCCTTCCTGGCCGTGGCCGCCGGCGCGCTGCTCTACGTCCTGAACGAGCTGTTCCACCTCGGCCGGAGGCTGAGCTCGCCGCCGGTCTTCGCCTGGGGCCTGCTGCTCGGTTTCCTGACCGCGTACGCGACCGACCTGTTCCTGACCGCGGTCAGCGGCGCTTAGCCGGCGGTCCGCTAGTCGGCGAACTCCAGGTCGTCGGGCTCGTTGTCGTCCCAGTCGGGGAAGCGCCACTTGAACAGGCGCTCCTGGACCTCGAAGAGGCTGTCGAGCGCCTCCTGGACCGGCCCGTCGTCGCGCAGCGGCTCGCGGATGTGGCCCGGCATGGCCAGAACCACGTCGCGCAGCTCCGCCCGCAGCGGCGCGGGAACGTTCTTGACCCCGTCGCGGTTCATCTCCTCGAGCTGCCACAGCACACGGTCAGTGGCTTCGAGGAGGCGCTGGAAGGCGTAGCGACGCCGGTTCTCCCGGCGAAGCGCCGTCTCCTGCTGCTCGATCCGTGTACTCGTGTGATCGATCATGTGCGAGTTTCTCCAGCTACGTTTCCTAGCTTACTGGCTGCCGCCGCAGATCACAAAGGGGACTTTTGACCGGCTTCCTGGCCCGCACCGAACGGCTGTTCAGCCCCGTTGACGCCTGGGGCGAGTTCCGGCGCGGGGCCCGGCCCGCCGCCGTCACCTTCATCCTGTATACCGACCCGGACGGCTGGAAGGTTCCGTTCGTGCGCCGCCGGGCGGACCTGCCCGATCACCCCGGACAGGTGGCTCTGCCGGGCGGCGGGGTCCGCGCCGGGGAGACCGCCTGGGAGGCGGCCCAGCGCGAGGTGGCGGAGGAGATCGGCGTCCCCGTCGGCCGGCTCCAACCGCTGGGCGCGGGCGAGCCCATCTACGCGGCGGTGAGCAACTTCTCCGTGGTTCCATTCGTCGCCCACCTGCCCGACCCGGTGCCCGCCTTCGTGCACGACGAGCGAGAGCTCGACGGCGTGCTCGAGATCCCGCTCGACCGCCTCCTCGACGACAGTGCCTGGCTGACCTCAGGCGCACCCTGGCGGTTCCGCTACCTGGCGCACCAGGAAAGCGTGGTCTGGGGCTTGACCGAGCGCATCGTCGCGGGGCTGGCGCCGAGGCTGCGCCAGGCGCTCAGCGAGTCAGGTCCCGCAGGCGGATGAGGGAGTAGACGAGAAACCCTCCGAGCACGAGCGTCGCGAACGTGTACGCGATGACGAGGTAGATCACCTGCCCACCGTGTGGGGAGGTGGCCCGGCGCGCAGCGCCGCGCCGGAGGGAGGTGCGGGCTGACCCACGACCGCTCCAATCGGTTTTCGGTCCATGGCCACCTCGATGCGGTATCGGATGTAGATCAGCGCCGCGGCCAAAGCCAGCGTGCAGAACATCGTGAACATGAACGTCGACAGCATCTCGGGCGGCAGCGCGTCGCTCGCGATCACCGGCCCCGGGTGCACCGTGCGCCACCACTCGACGCTGAAGTACACGATCGGCACGTCGATGAACCCGAAGATGCCGACCACCGCGCCGTACCGCGCGGCCTGCCTGCCCGGGGCGGCGAGCCGGCGAACGATCAGGTAGCCCGCGTAGATGATCCAGAGCACGAGCGTCGACGTGAGCCGCGCGTCCCACGTCCAGTACGCCCCCCACACCGGCTTGGCCCACAGGCTTCCCATCACGAGCGTCACCGTCGTGAACACCACGCCGACCAGCGCAGCCGCGCGGGCGACTCGATCCCCGGTCGCGCTCTCGCGCCAGAGGTACAGGACGCTGCCGACGAGCACGACGGCAAAGCTCGCGAACGCGGCGATCGCGGCGCTGACGTGCAGGTAGAAGATGCGCTGCACCTGTCCCTGCAGCGCGTCCGTCGGCGCGTAGAGAAAGATCATGGCCGCGGCCGCGAGCATCAGCGCCACGCCGGCGCCGGCCGCTGCGTAAGGCCTAGTCATCCAGCACGAAGCGCGCGGCGAGAGAGGTGAGCACGACGAAGAGTATGTCGAAGTCCAGGAGCAGGCCGAGGGGTTGATCGAGGCTCCCCCCCGCTCCCATCGCCACCTGCGCCGCCTGCCCGCCCGCGACGATGAACGGGATCCAGAGCGGCAGTGTGAGCAGCGGCAGCAGGAGCTCGCGCGCCCTAAGCTGGGCGACCAGGGCCGCGAACATGCAGCCGAGCGCGGCCATGCCGACGGTCGCGAGAAGCACCGCGACCACGAGTCCGGCCGAGATGGGCACGCCGAAGAACAGCGCCAGGGCGGGCAGCAGCACCGCTTCGCAGACCACGAGCAAAAGCGCGGCCGCGAGCGCCTTGCCCGCAAAGATGGCCGGCGGCGGCGCCGCTGTCAGCAGCACGGCCTCCAGCGTCGCCTGCTCGCGCTCGGCCGCGAACGCGCGGCCGAAGGCGACGAGCCCCGCGAACACCAGGGCGAGCCACAGGACGCCGGGCGCGATCGCCGGCGCGCTGCGCGAGTCGATCTGGAAGCCGAAGTTGGCGATCACCAGCGCCAGGACGATGAACTGGCCGAGGGCCGGCACCAGCTCGCGCGTGCGCCACTCCGACAGGAGATCCTTGCGCGCGATCGCGAGCGCGATGCGAACCGGTCTCACTGGACGATGCGGAGGCGTGAGCCCATGCCCAGGACACGGCCCTTGCGCAGCACGACGGTGCGCTGGCAGAGCCTGGTGGCGAGCGCCTGATCGTGGGTCGCCAGGACCGCGGTCCGGCCTCGCATCACCGTGGCGAGCAGGTCCGCGCCGGCGGTGTCGAGGCCGGCGTCGGGCTCGTCGAGGATGAGCAGCAGCGGGTCGTGCACCACCGAGCGCGCGATCGCCAGGCGCTGCTGCATGCCGCGCGAGAGCTCGCTCGCGCGCTTGCGCGCGACCTGGGTCAGGCCGGCCAGGTCGAGCGCCTCCGGGACGCGCGCGCGGTCCGCGCCGCGCAGGTCGCAGAAGAACGCGAGGTTCTCTTCGGCGGTGAGCGCGGGATAGATGCCCGGCGCGTGGGACAGGTAGGCCATCCGTCCGCGCAGTCGCCGCCGCTCCCGCAGCGCGTCGAGGCCCATGATCTCCAGCTTGCCCGCGCTCGGGCGCAGGGCGGTCGCGAGGATGCGCAGCAGGGTCGTCTTCCCCGCTCCGTTCTCGCCGAGCACGGCCACGTGATCGCCGCGTTCGACCACGAGGTCGACCGCGTCCAGCGCGGGCTCCGACCCGAACCAGTGGGAGATTCCCTCGGCGACGATCGCGCTCATTCGTGCTCTTCCGGCGTGCGGATCAGCGGCCAAAGGATGAACGGGCCGCACAGGAAGAGCAAGAGGGTCGCGACGATCAGTGTCATGCGGCACCTTGTCCGGCGGGAACCAGCACGGGTGCAGGGACCGGCCCGCGCGCGCCCAGGTTCCCCACGGCGACGCCGAGGATGAGCACGATCGCGCCCGCCCAGATCCAGCTGACCAGCGGGTTGACCAGGACCCGGAACGACGCCGATCCGTCGGCGTTGGCGCCGACGAGGATCACGTAAACGTCCGCCACCGGGGTCGTGCTGATGGCCACGTGGGTGAGCGACTGTCCGCCGAGCCCGGCGTAGGTCGCGCGCGCGGGCTCGAGCGTCTGGCCGCCGAAGCTCATCGCGGCCACGAGCTCGGCGTGGTCGGCGAGCTGGCGCTGCTCGGTGCCCGAGTACGTCAGCGTGTAGCCGCCGACCGAGACCTGCTGTCCGGGTGTGAGCGTGACGTCCGCCTCCTGCTGCCAGAAGTGCGACGCTGCGATGCCGGTGACGATGACCACGAGACCGACGTGCGCGAGGTAGGCCCCGTAGCGGCGGCGGTGACGGGCCAACGGCGCGAACGATCGCTTCGCCAGCGCCCGGCCGAACTCGAAGGCGCACGTGGCGAGCACCGCACATGCCGCCGGCAGCGTGACGAGGGCGGGCAGGTCGCGCACGCCGGCCGCCAGCATCGCGATGAGCGCGACCGCCGCGGCGGCCGCGGGCCAGCGCAGCGCGCGCAGGGTCTGCGGACCGGCCTTGCGCCAGGGCAGCAGCGGGCCGGCGGCCATCAGCGCCAGCACGACGACCAGCAGCGGCCCGGCGGCGCGCTGGTAGTAGCTCGCGCCGACCACGCTTTCCCGGCCGGCCAGGCCGGAAACGAGCGGCAGGATCGTCCCCCACAGCACCACCGCCACGACTCCGACGAGCAGCAGGTTCTGAAGCACGAACGCGCCCTCGCGGGAAACCGCCGCCGCCGGCTCGCGCGTGCTCTTCAAGCCTCCAGCGCGCAGCGCGAGCAGCGCGCCCGAGAAGACGACGCAGATCCCCAGGAATACGAAGAACCACGGCCCGATGGCGCTGATCGCGAAGCTGTGCACCGACGGCACCACGCCGCTGCGGACGATGAAAGTGCCGAACACCACGAGCAGGAAGGCAAGGATGACCAGGCCGAAGTTCCAAGCGCGCAGGCGCCCTCTCCGCTCCTGCACCTGAGCCGAATGGAGGTAGGCGGTGGTGGCAAGCCAGGGCATGAGCGCCACGTTCTCGACCGGGTCCCAGCCCCAGTAACCGCCCCATCCGAGGACGTGGTAAGCCCACCACATGCCGAGCACGAGGCCCGTGCTCTGCAGCGTCCACGCGAGCAGCGCGAAGCGGCGCGTGTGGGCGATCCACGCGGCGTCGGAGCGATTCGCGATCAGCGCCGCAGCCGCGAACGAGAACGGGATCGCGAAGGCTGCGAAGCCCGCGAGCACTACCGGCGGATGGATGAGCATCCCGCCGTCGCGCAGGATCGGGTTGAGGCCGAGGCCGTCGGGCGGGGTGATGGGCAGCAGGTCGAACGGGCTCGCGACCAGGACCAGGACGACGAGGAAAAAGGTGACGATCGAGGCGAGAATCCCCGCCGCGTACGCCGCGAGCCGCGCGCCCAGGGTGGAGCTCGCGAGCAGCGAGGCGCTGCCCAGCACGCCGAGGATCAGCGTCCAGTAGAGCAGCGAGCCCTCCTGCCCGCCGTAGAAGCCGGCGGCGACGAGCGGCAGCGGCGTCGACAGGTCGGTGTGCTCGACCACGTACGCGATCGAGAAGTCGTGGGTGAGGAGCGCGGTCTCGAGCACCGCCGACGCGAGCACGACCATCGCCGCCGCGGCGTAGAAGGCGCGGCGGCCGACCTGGACCATGACCGGGTCCTCGACCGCACCCGCCCAGAACGAAAGCAGGGCCGAGAAGGCGCCCATCACGAGGCCGGCCAGGAGCGCGCCGGAGCCGACGTACGCGAGCATCAGATGATGGTCACTGCGTGTAGGGCTTGGTCGAGAACCTGGAGGGGCATTTAGCGAGCACGCTGCGGGCGTGGAAGATGCCGTCCGGACCGAGGTTGCCCTCCGCCACGACCGTGATCCCCGGCTGGAAGATGTCGGGCAGCTGGCCCTGGTAGTCCACGACCATCGATGACGTCGAGTCCTTCTCGGTGAAGCGGACGTGCAGGCCGCCGTCGCTGCGCACGACGTCGTTCTCCACCACGCCCGCCACGCGCACGTCGCCGGTCACGTGCTGGGCTTTGAGCTCCGACACGGTGAGGTAGTACTCCGAGGACCCTCCCGTCGCCGAATAGATGAGGTACCCCACGCACGCGGCGACCACGGCCATGACCGCGACCCACTTGAGAGTCGTGCTCAAGTGATGAGGCCCAGGTAGTGATTGAGAGTGGCCGTGTCGAGCGGCCCGGCGAATGAAGCCGTGACGAGACCGCCGGCGTTGATGAACACCGTGACCGGCGGCGAGTAGACGCCGTAGTCCTGGTACGAGCCGGCCACGATCGGCCCGACCGGATACGGGTGCGAATGCGTGCGCTCGAACTGCGCCTCGCCGCTCGACGTGTCCTGTATGTCGGCGCCGACGAACGCCACGCCGGGATGGCTCTCGTGCCCGGATGCGAGCACCGGCAGCTCCTGCGCGCACGGCCCGCACCAGGAGGCCCAGAAGTTCAGCACCACCGGCTCACCGCGCAGGGATGTGACCTGGACCCGCTGCCCGCCGTCCGGCTGGATGGCGAGCGGCGGCGCGGGGCGGCCCAGCAGCTGCGGGCTGGTGAGCGCGGCGTGCTGCATGCCCCACCAGAGCGACAGCATCAGCACCGAGACGGCGACCACCCCGGCGCCCATCACGACGGCGGCCCTAGCGTTCAACCGCCTGAGTTTAAGCGGCGCCTCTAGTCCACTCCCACAGGCTGCTCGGGAAGCGCGTTGGCGGCCGCGATTCGCCCGTACAGCCGGCCGCTGCCTTTGATCGTCCGCTCGAGCGTCTTCCGATCGACCGCGATCAGCCCGAACTTGACCCCATACCCGCGGGCCCACTCGAAGTTGTCCAGGTTCGTCCAGTGGAAGTAACCGCGCACGTCCACCCCGTCGTCGATCGCCTGCTTCACGGTGCCGAGCACGTCCACGAGGTATCGCTCGCGGCGTGCGTCGTCGTTGGTGCCGAGCCCGTTCTCGGTGATGTACACGGGCTTGCCGTACGACTTGACCTCGTCGAGCACCCGGCGCATGTACACGGGGTCGGAGCTCCAGCCCATGTCCGTCATCTGCGCGCCGGGCACGTTGAAGCGGCGGATGAACTGGTCCTTGGGTTTCGACGGGTCGAACGCGGCCATCTGCGCCCAGTAGTGGGCGATGCCGATGTAGTCGCTCGTGGCCTCGATGACGCGCCGGAACTGGCCGGGCCCGACGGGCCAGCGATCGACCGTGAACTGGACCGTCTGGGCCGCGAGCCGGTCCCGCCGCCTGTCGCTCGCGGCCAGGAACAGGAACTTGTGATGGGACAGGCCGACGGGCGCGTCGGGGTGGCGGCGCTTGATGGTGGCGTAGGCCTGCTCATGGGCCCGGTGCATGTTCGAGGTGACGCGGTAGAAGCCGGCGAAGTCGCCGTTGTGCGCCGGCGGAAACTCGCCCGTGAGCCAGCCGTTGGCGCCATAGATCGTCGGCTCGTTGATCGTGCACCAGATGCCTATGAGGTCCCCGAGCTCGTCGACGACCCGCGTGACGTAGGGCAGGAAAGCGCGGGATGCCTCGCGGTTCGCCCAGCCGCCTTTGCGCGTGAACCAGAGCGGGCTCGTGAAGTGATGCAGCGTGACCATCGGCTCGATGCCCTGCTCGCGCAGCTCGCCCAGCATGTCGCGGTAGTGGCGGATCTGGCGCGAGTCGAACTCGCCTTCCGAGGGCTCGATGCGCGACCACTCGATCGACAGCCGGTGCGCGTTCTGGTTCATCTCGCGCAGGAGCCTGAAGTCATCGCGGTAGCGGTTGTAGTGGTCGCACGCGATCGCGGACGAATCGCCGTTGGCGATGCGGCCCGGCTGCTGCTCGAACTCCCACCAGTCGCAGTTGCGGTTGTCGCCCTCGACCTGGTACGCCGCGCTCGACGTGCCCCAGAGGAACCCGTCGGGGAAACGGCGAACGTCGGTCACGCGGCGGCGCTCGCGGGCTTCGCCGTCACCGGAGGGTCCGTGTACTGCCAGCTGACCGGAGTGTCGTCTTCGAGCTCGATGGTGAGGTCGCCCGCGCGGTCGACGACCTTGCGGTACATCTCGCGTTCGTTGTGCGCGCGGCCGTCGAGCAGGATCCACATCGCCTGCAGCGGGTCCGCGTGGCTGACGATCGCGGCCGTCTCCCCCGGCCGCTCCCGCGCCATCCGGCGGATGACGGCGAGCACGCGCCCGCCGAGGTCGGCGATCGATTCGTCGCCGGGCACGATACCCCTCCGCGCCTTGTGCACGAACCAGAGCGGCCGGCGCAGCGGCACCTGCCAGTAGGGCACGCCCTGCAGGTAGCGGCTGAAGTCCGCCTCGCGCAGGGCGGGGTCGGGCTCGAGCACGGCGGGGTCCCGCAGGTTGGCGTTGACGATCTCCGCCGTCTCGACCGCGCGGGCGAGCGGGCTGTGGACGATGCGCTTGATCCCTTCCGCGCCGAGCCTTTCCCCGAGGGCCGCGGCCTGGGCGCGGCCGAGCGCGCTCAGCTGGAATCCGTCGAGGTGCCCGTACAGGACGCGATGGGGGTTTTCGACGTCGGCATGCCGGAGGGCATGGATGCGCGTGCGCAATTCACGACGATCCTACGG
>DATGEO010000096.1:0-21637 GCA_035310015.1 Candidatus Dormiibacterota bacterium
GGACGCGCTGCGCGCGGTGCAGCTCGAAAGGCTCCGCGCCGGCGTGGCGCAGGTCCTGCGCGGCAACCCGTTCTGGCGGGAGCGGCTGACCCAGATCAACGGCTGGGACGACTTCGAGCGGCTGCCGCTGACGGCCAAGAACGAGCTGCTCGCGGACCAGGCGGCCCACGCGCCGTTCGGCAGCAACCTGACCTACCCGCTCGAGCGCTACGTCCGCCTGCACCAGACGTCGGGATCGAGCGGCGAGCAGCCGCTGCGCTGGCTCGACACCGAGGACTCGTGGGGGTGGTGGCTGCGCATCTGGTCCGACCACGTCTATCCCGCCGCCGGCGTGACGGCCGCCGACCGCGTGTTCCTGGCCTTTTCGTTCGGGCCGTTCATCGGCTTCTGGTCGGCGTTCGGCGGCGCGGAGCGGCTGGGCGCGATGGTCATCTCGGGCGCGGCGATGACGACCGAGCAGCGCATTCGCAACCTCCGCGACGTCGGCGCGACGGTGCTGCTGGCCACGCCGACCTACGCGCTGCGCATGGCGGAGGTGGCGCGCGAGCTTCACCTCGACCTGGCGAGCTCCGACATCCGCGTGACGGTTCACGCCGGCGAGCCGGGCGCGAGCATCCCCTCGACGCGCTCGGAGATCGAGGCCGCCTACATGGCCACGTCCCTGGACCACACCGGCATGACCGAGCTGGGCCCCACGGGGCACAGCTGCCCGCAGCGCGACGGCGTGCACCTGATCGAGTCGGAGTTCATCTTCGAGGTCGTCGACGATAAGGGCCGCCCGGCAGAATCGGGCGAGCTGATAGCGACCAACCTCGGCCGCTGGGGCTCGCCGCTCATCCGCTATCGCACCGGCGACCGCGTCGAGGTGACGCGGGAGGATTGCTCGTGCGGCAGCCCGTTCATGAAGGTGATCGGCGGGATCCGCGGCCGCGTCGACGACATGTTCACGGTGCGCGGCGTGAACCTCTACCCGTCGCAGGTCGAGGACATCGTCCGCCGGCACGGCGCCGCCGAGTTCGTGATCGAGCACCGGCGGGTGAAGCAGATGGACGAGGTCACGCTCGTGGTGGAGATGGCTGGTGGCGCCGGATCGACCGACCGGCTGGAGGCCGACCTCCGTCAGGCGCTGGGCGTGCGGCTGGCCTGCCGCCTCGCCGAACCGGGCAGCCTGCCCCGCGGCGACCTCAAGGCCAGGAGAATCGTCCACCTCGCGTAAGGCGAGACGCAGGGCGAGGGCGTTGAGGCCGGGCCTGTCGGCCCGGCCCCACGAGAGGGGAGGAAGGGTTCTCTAGGAAAGCGGCGCTGCCGGGACCACCAGGGTCACCGGCGCCGGCTCCGCGATCACTGGCGCTTCGACCGGCACACCGGCCAGCCCGCCCGCGATGGCCTTCAGCGGATTCGTCCCGCCGGCCCGCCGGCGGCGCGGCGCCGGCCGCGCGACGATCCGATCGAGCAAGCTCGCGAGCTCCCGCTCCAGGCGCTCGTCGAAGTCGTTCATATGCAGCAGAAACGCCTCACCCAAGTGGTGTACCCGCGCCTACTACAAAGATTTTATCGTCGGCGCGGAGCCCGGTCGGAGACCCTGGGTCAGGCGGCCTTGCGCACCGCCGGGGGAACGTAGTCGCCGCCCAGCTCGTGCGAGAACTTCACCATCCGCAGGCGCAGCGGACCAGGCCCCAGGACCTTGACCGCGAGCTTCACCAGTGGCCGCAGGGGGACTCGTGCCGGGGCGATGTAGGGAGGTCTCCGTGCGTCCATCGATTAGGGAACGCAAGGATCGACGCGAGTATTTTTCCGCCTCCCCTAAACACCTCGTTTGCATTACACGAATGCACGCGTTTGGACGATGCCACCGGATTTTCGATGGGCGTTTTATTCATAGAGGCACTTACGAATGGGAAGCAACGGCCGGCACAACCATCGCGCGAGGATCGACCTCCCGCGCCTGTTGGGCGGCCGCAAACGCACCGCCTTCGTCCTCTCGGGAGGAGGCAGCCTCGGCGCCACGCAGGTCGGCATGATGCGTGCGCTGCTCGAGGCCGGCATCGAGCCTGACCTGCTCATCGGCTCTTCGGTCGGCTCGGTCAACTCGGCGTGGGTGGGCGCGTGGCCGGCCCTCGACGGCGTCGACAAGCTGGCCGAGATCTGGACGAGCCTGCGTCGTGACGACGTCTTCCCGCTGGGATGGACCGCGGCGATGGGACTCCTGGGCCGCGGCAAGCATCTGATCTCGAACGACAAGCTGCGGTCGATCCTGGAGCGGCACCTTCCTTACGAGAGGCTCGAGCAGGCGGAGATTCCAGTTCACGTGGTCACCACCGAGCTCCGGAGCGGCCGCGCGATCGTGCTGTCGAGCGGACCCGCGGTGCCGGCGCTGCTCGCCAGCTGCGCGATCCCGGGCGTCTTTCCACCGGTGACGATCGGCCGGCACGAGCTGGTCGACGGCGGCGTCGCCAACCACACGCCCATCTCCGCCGCCTACGAGCTTGGCGCGCGGGTCATCTATGTGCTGCCGATCGGCTATCCGTGGCTGTACGAGGAGCCGGCCAACGCGCTCGGGATGGCGCTGCAGGCCCTGGCGCGGCTCGTGGAGCAGCGTTTGGAGATCGACGTGGCGACGTACGGCGGACTGGCCGATATCCGCGTGGTGCAGGCGGTCGACGCGCTGCCCGTCTCGCCCGCGGACTTCAGCCATACGCGCGAGCTCATCGACCGCGGCTACGCGTCGGCGAAGCGGCTGCTGCAGGGCGGCGAGGCCCCGGCGCCGAAACCCGAGACCGCGCCGAAGATGAAAGGCGCGGAGGCCGCCGCCTAGCTCCGAGGTTGGCGCGGCCTAGGCGCAGGCAGGCGGCGTGTCGTCGGAAGTGTCAAGGCGGCGCAGCAGCGGGCGCTTGCGACCCCAGACCTCGGCGATCAGCTCCTCCCGCCGTGCCGCCCTGCGCAGGGGCAGCCCGAGGTCGCGCAGCTGGTCGCGCAGCGCCGGCGAGAGGCCGGACCCGTCCAGCGAGGGACGGGTCAGCTGGGCGAGGATCCGATCGAGCCGGTAGAGCTCATGCCACGGAGAGCTGATGGCGCCTCCCCCTCCCGAATGCATCCTCTCCACCTCGCTGGTAAATTCCCCCCGCTGGGAGCGCCACTGAAGCAGCCAGTGGCAACCCCTTGCTTACTCCAACGTCCACGGACCCGCCAGTACCGCCATAATGACGACGAACACTTATAGGAATGTGAAGGACCACCGGGGTATCCGCTACAGGGGGAGTGAAGCCAGGGTTGGAAACCGTACGCCACCGGAAGCCTGAAGCGGCTCAGCAGGCTCCGGCAGCCCGTGCCGCGTCGCTGCTTGGGAGCGACAGCGAGGACATCGAAGAGGTGGTCGCCCGAGGAGTCGACGCACTGCTCGCCATCACGCGATCGCCGGTCGGCTTCGCCGCCCTGGTCGGGGAGAACGGAGAGACGGTGCTGATCTCGCGGACAGCCAGCGTCGACGGTGACATCACTCGCGACGCCATGAACCAGCTGTCGCGGCGCGTCCTCGAGGGCGACCAGGCAGCCGTCGCCACCCAGAGGTTCATCGGCGCACAGCTGCGGACCGGGGACGCGGTGCTCGGCACCGTGGTGGTGGCCAACGGCGCCGCGTACACGCCGGCCGACCGCCAGGCGGTCGCCTACTTCGCGGAGCAGATTGCCACCTCGATCGAGCTTTCGCGGCTGCGGAAGAGCCGGCAGTCACTGGTCGAAACACTGGTCAACATGCGAGCAGAGCTGGAGCTGAGCGAGCGCCGCCGCCTCCTGTCGGACGAGCGCGTGCGCAGCGCCGAGCGGCTCGAGCGTGCGCAGGCGCAGGCCGTAGAGGCCCTCAGCGCTATCGCCGGCAACCTGCGGCTCGGCGAGGACCTGGCGGACTTCTACCGGCTTTTGACCGCGACGGTGGCGGAGCTGGTCGGCGCGCGCAAGGTGCTGTTCTGGCAGCTGACGCCGGAGCGCAAGCTCGTCGCCATTCCCGGCGCCTACGGCGTCGACGACGAGTTCGTCACGCGACTGTTTCCCGCGCCGGCCAACCCCGACGGCACCGACCTCACGAGCCAGGTCGTCTACCAGGACCTGATCTTCAGGGCGGCCGTCGGTGAAGCCGGCCAGTCGGACCGCGACCGCCGGGTGCTCGACACGCTGCGCGTCGAGAACGCCATCAGCGTTCCGTGGCGCGCCGGCGAGGAGCGTCTGGGTGTCGTCGCAGCCTACGATTCCAAGCTCGTCGGCGGCTTCACTCGCGAGGACGCCTGGGTGCTGCAGATCATCGGTCTGGTCGCCGGGCTGGTCTGGCAGCTCAAGCACAAAGAGACCGAGCTGAACACCACCGTCAAGCGCTTGCAGAAGGTCGATGCCGCGCGGCAGCTGCTGCTGCGCAACCTTTCGACCGCCGTCGATCGGGCGCAGAAGCGGTTCGCCAACCAGCTGCACGACGACGCGCTGCAGAAGCTGACCGCCGCGGAGCTCGGCCTCGAGCGCGCGGTCAACTCTCCGCAGTCGAGCGCGCTGGACGAGACGCGGGAGCTCCTCATGGGCGTCGAGGATGCGCTGCGCAAGCTGCTCTTCGACGTGCGCCCACCGGCGCTCGAGTCGCCGGGCGGCCTCGAGGAGACGATTCGCGACCGGGTCGAGCTGCTGCGCGCGCACACGGGAGTCGCGCTCGACGTCGAGATCGACATCCCCAACGATCCGCGCATGGAGATCAAGTCGCTGGTCTATCGCCAGGTGGCGGAGGCGGTGACGAACATCGAGAAGCACTCCGGCGCCACGCGGGTGGGCCTGAAGGTCATGTGCGAGAAGGACGGCATCTACGGCGCGATCACGGACAACGGCCGCGGCTTCATCGTCGAGGAGCGCAGCCACCTGCCAGGCCACCTCGGCCTTCTGGCGCTCAACGAGCGGGCGCTGCTGGCCGGGGGCTGGTGCAAAATCAGCTCCGAACCCGGCGCGGGTACGATCGTCGAGTTCTGGGTTCCGCTACCGAGATGAGTTCCAACAAGCCGATTCGCGTGTTGATCGTCGAGGACCACCAGATCGTCGCCGACGGTCTTACGGCGCTCCTCAACGACCAGCGCGACATGACCGTGGTCGGCAACGCCGGCTCCGTTGCCGAGTCCGCGGCCACCGCGCAGGAGCTGCTGCCCGACATCGTGCTGCTCGACTTCCGGCTCAACGACGGGACGGGCGCGGATGCCGCCGCGGCCATTCGCCGCGTGGCCCCCAACGCCAAGCACATCTTCCTGACCCGCGAGGACAGCGACGTCGCTCGGTTCGCGGCCCTCGAGTCGGGAGCCAGCGGCTTCATCCACAAGTCCCGCGCCGCGACCGAGGTCGTCGAGGCGATTCGCAAGGTCGCGGGAGGCGGCACCCTGATCACGCCGAGCGCCATCGCCACGCTCCTCAACCGCCGCCGGCAGACAGAGACGCAGCGCGAGAGCCTGACGGCGCGCGAGAAGGAGGTCCTGAGGCTCATGGCCGAAGGCCACTCCAGCCGGGACATCGCGAGCAAGCTCGGGATCAGCTACGCGACGGTGCGCACGCACATCCGCAGCCTCGACGCCAAGCTCGGCGTGCACTCCAAGGTCCAGGCGATCGTCAAGGCGCGCGAGCTCGCCCTGATCGACTAGCGACCTCCTAGGAGCCCGCCAACCTTCTCTTCCCGGCAGTTCCTCCCTGCAGCCGGATCTGCGACGCGCTGCGCCGCTCGCCGGACCAGCGCCGAATCTCCTTGCGGTGGCGCTTGTCCTCGTAGAGCTCTTTGTCCGCGGCCTGACAGAGCGACTGCCAGTCCATGCCGTTGCGCCACGAGGCCATGCCGATGCTGACGTCGACCGTATCGGTCGATTTCGAACCCAGGTTCATCACCTGCATGGCGGAGCGGAGGCGCCGAGCGAGCTCCCGCGCGTGGTGCAGGTCGGTCTCCGGCATGGCCACACCGAACTCGTCGCCACCGAGCCGGCCGCACAAGTCAGAGGCGCGAACCACGCGCTGCAGCTCCTGCGCCACCAGGCGCAGCGCCGCGTCACCGGCGCTGTGACCCTTGCGGTCGTTGATCTTCTTCAGGTTGTCGACGTCGATCATCATCAGGGTCAGCTGCCGGCCGTGCCGCTCCGCGAGCGCGACCTCGCGCTCCAGCACGCGCTCGAACTCGCGGCGATTGGCGAGCCCGGTCAGGTGATCGGTGCGTGCCTCGTTCGAGAACTGGCGCGCACGGTCGAGCGCGATCGCGATCTGATCGGAGACCGCGGCCATGAAGAGCAGGTCGGACGCACCGAAGAGCCGGTCCCGCCGCGTGCCGACGGACATCATGCCGACGGTCCTTCCGCCCGTGCGCAGCTGCGCGCGCAGCGCATTCCAGCCGTCGTGCCCGGCCACCCCTTCGACGCGGGACTCTGAGCGCCCGACGGCCGACACGGTGGCGCGCACGTCGGGACCCGCCAGAGCAATGTAATCGTCGATCTCGTCAGTCTCGAGGCCGATGGTGTGCGCGAGCTTGTAGGTCGCGCGCTCGCGCAGCCAGATGGCGCCGGCGTCGAGGCCGAAGGCAGCGAGCGCTTCCGCAAGCGCCACCTCTGCGGTCTCGCCGATGTCGAGTGAGCGACCCATGATCGCGGCGATCGCCGCGAGACCGTACAGCTCGTTCTCGCGATTGCGGTGCTCGTCCTCGAGGTGGTCGAGGTAGCCGCGCGCCATGCTCGAGGTGAGCCGCTCGACGACGTCCTCTATGCGCCTCTGCGCGAGGGCGAGGACCTCGTCTTTCTGCGGACGGCCTTCGAGCGGCGCGGCCAGCAGCTCGACGGTGGCGCGGCGATAGACGGCGAGCACGTCGATCAGCGACTCGAGCGCCACGCCCTGTGCCGCGCGCAGCCGCCCGTGTTCGCGCGCGCGCGCGTCGAACTGCGCCCACGGCGGCTCGATGTCGGTGCGCAGCGATGCGAGGAGAGTGTCGATGTACTCCGCGGAAGTCGCCACGAGGTCCTCCCCGGTCTGTTCGCTGAGCACGAACAGCTCCGGAGACCTCAACCGCAGGACGTCCAGGGTCTTCCGTCCACTCTCGGCGGAATCCGCCGCGAGGCCGATTGCGAGCGCGCCGAGCAGATCGCTGGCGTCACTCATGAACGGTCGACTCGTAAGGTGACCTATTCACACTGGAGGAACGTCGTACTGGGGCGGCCGTACCCGAATTGAGCTGTGGGAAACGAATACCCCACCTGGACTACTCAAAAACCGCCCGGGCGTACGGTGACCAGGACCCCCCTCCGAGCCGAGAGTAGAGGCAGGTAATCGCCGGTTACGGCTCAGCCATCACTAGGGGGTTGTTCAAATTGTCCATTCGCGATTCGAACTCGGAGGCCGTCGAAGAGACACCGACGAGGGAACCTGCGAGCCAGTATCAACCCGGATCGGAAGCTGACTTCGAGCGCCTGTACCAGACCTCATACGGCCGGATCCTCGGCACGCTGACCGCGATGCTCGGCGACCGGGCCGCCGCGGAGGACTGCTGCCAGGACGCATTCGAGCGCGCGTACAAGAAGTGGGACACCTGGCAGCCGATCGCGCCGGCGGAGGCGTGGGTGCACCGCATCGCGATCAACGCCGCGGTTTCGTACCGCCGCAAGATGAAGCTCCGCGAGGTCGGCGAGGTGATTCGCCGCATGGGCCGGCCCGAGGGCCCGCCGGACCCGCAGGAGGAGATCGAGCGGCGTGACCTGGCGCTTGCGCTGGGCAAGCTGCCGCCGAAGCAGGCGGCGGCGATCGTCCTCCGTCACTACCACGGCTATACGAACCGGGCGATCGCCCAGGCGTTGGGCATCCCCGAGCGCACGGTGGCGTCGCGGCTCGCGATCGCCAAGCAGCGGCTGCGCGGAATGCTCAGCCAGACGTACGGGATCCAGGCCGACGAGATGCCGCCGGCGCCGGCGGAGCGGGGGTTTGCTCCCGCGACGGACTGAAAGAGAAACCTAAACCCAGGGACAGAGAGGGGCCGCGCTCGCGCACGGTCCCTCTTCTTTTTGCGGGCGCCGGGGCCGCGCGCCGCGCGGGCCCGCGCCGCCCTCCTCGGTCCGAGTGCCGGCTGCCGGACGGTTGTGGCCGCGAGTGCGCGGTCGAGAGCCGGCTCCCGGACGTTTTCGTCCGTCAGCCGTGCGCGTCTAGCACCGCCCGCACCTGGGCCACGACCATGGCCTGGCGCGACAGCACGTCCGCGGCGGTGAAGCGCAGCAGGCGGATCCCCTCCTCGAGGAGACGGTTCTGCCGGCGGTTGTCCTCGGCCAAAGTGTCTCGATGCCCGCCGCCGTCGTACTCGATGCCCAGCCGCTGCTCTTCGTAGTACAGATCCGGCCGCCCGAGGAACCGTCCTCTGCGGTCGTGAAGTGGCACCTGAGCATCCGGGCGCGGCAGGCCCTTGGCGACGAGGAGCATCCGCAGCCGCGTCTCCATCGGCGACTCCGACTTCGGCTCCACGTTCAGGGCGACCTGCCGCAGCTTGACGAGGCCCCGGCCCCCTCGCACCGCCTGCACGTGCGCCCGGAAAGAGGACAGGTCCACGAGGCCCGCGTGCAGGGCCATGTCGGCGATCACCGTCGCCTCGACCATTGGCAGTCGCCGCCCAAGGTCCTCGAGCGTGCGCAGAATCGCCGTCGTGCGCAGGCCGTCCACGCAGACGACCTCATCCGCGGTCAGCTGCGCCCGCGAGACCTTCATGCCGGACCGTGCGGAGACGCCTGTGCCTTTGGGGATCGTGACCTCGACCGGGTCGCAGGGCTCGACGTCGAGCCCGTGCAGCCAGGCGGCGGTGAGACCGGACATCGCTGCGACCGGAGGCAGCCGGCACACCGCAGCCTGCAGGTGGAGCATGGGACTGTCGGCATGCCTGGACGATGCGTATGTCCTGGGCCCGACTCGCCTCCAGCCGCGGCTTCTCAGATTCCAGTAATCGAGTCCCGCCCTCCGGGCCTCCTCGAGCGTGAACGCGCCGCGCGCTAGCAAATCTGGAACGAGCCGCCGTCGGTGCATTGGTGACGACGATGCGCCGCCCGCGGGCCACGTACAACCCTGGCTGTTAAGCCCTCCGAGTGCCGGCTCTCGGAGCGCTCAGGCCGACTGGATGCGTCCGGGAGCCGGCACTCGACCGAGGAGGGAGCGCACGAAGCGAACCAGCCGCCGCCGCAGCGAGTTCCACTCGCCGCCATCGCGCGCCGGGTCGCTGCGCCGCTCATAGCGCGCGGCGTTGCTGCGGGCGCACTGGGCGCACCCGCAGCCGTGCCCGGTGTCGGGCAGCTGCCGCCCGCGCTTGTCGAACCGCGCCCGCGCCAAGCCTTCCCGGGTCACTCGAGCCCCTACCGGCCGACCGTGCCGGGGAGGTACCAGTTGCCGCGGTACTCGATTAGGCCCGGAGGCGGCTGGTACCAAACGTTCTGCGGCTCGACGACCGGCAGCGCGCCCTGGAGGAAAGCGTGCCACGCCGGCACAGCGACGTAGAAGCTGTCCGAACCCTGAGTCATCTTGACGCGCCAGTCCGGGTTGCCCATCCACACGGCGACGGCCATGTGCGGCGTGAAGCCGACGGTCCAGGCGTCCGCGAAGCTGTCGGACGTTCCCGTCTTGACCCCGACGGTGTAGCCGCGAATGTTGAGGATCGTGCCGCGTCCGAAGATCACGGCGTGGTTGTTGTCGTTGGACATGATCGCGCCCATGATGTAGGCGACTCGCGGGTCGAGCACCTGGCTCGACTGGTCCACGTGCGTGTAGATCGTCTTGCCGAACTGCTCGATGACCGAGATCGCGAACGGCTGGTGCAGCACGCCCTGTGCCGCGAGCACCGACACGCCGGTGGCCATCTGCAGCGGGGTCTCGCCGTAACCGCCGAGGGTCAGCGAGGGACCGTACCCGTTGAGCGGATCGTCGTTCGTCTCCGACCCGTCGGCGTGCAGCGTCCAGGGCGGCGCGCCCATGGCGCGGGCCGTCGCCACGACGTTCGCGACTCCCACTCCGAGCTCGACCTTGACAGCCGGGATGTTGAGCGAGTTGCCCATGCACTGCTGCAGCTGCAGCGTGCCGTGGTAGCGGCCGTCGTAGTTCTGCGGCTTCCACACGTTGTACCCGTCAGGTATCGCGATCGGCGAGTCCTTGATCGGCGTCGTCATCGTGAACCGGCCGCTCGCGATGGCCGTGGTGTACGTGTAGATCTTCATCGACGAGCCTGGGTTGCGCGGAGGCCAGACCGCGAGGTTGTACTGCCCGCCGTTCACGAGCGAGTTGGCCGACGACACCATCGCCGTGACCGCGCCCGACGTCGGGTCGATCGCCACCAGCGCGCCCTGCTGCACGCGGCGCCACGCGAGCGACGCCTGTGTCCCCGAGATCGCGCTCTGGCCGATCTGCTGCAGCTTCAGGTTCAGCGTCGTGAAGACCTGCAGGCCACCGCCGTATGTCGTGTCGCTGCCGAACTTCTTGATCAGCTGGCCGGTGACGTAGCTGACGAATCCCGGAGCGATGACCTGGTTGACCGGCAGGAACATGTGGTTGGGCGGGCTGACGTCTTCCTGGAACGCCTGGTCCGCCTGGTCCTGCGTGATGTAGTTGGAGCGCACCATCGCGTCGAGCACCTGGTGCTGGCGCGCCTTGGCGTTGTCCCAGTTGATCAGCGGGCTGTAGTACGTCGGCCCGCGCACGAGGCCGGCAAGCATGGACGCTTGCGCCAGGTCGAGCTTGTCGGTCGTGGTGTGGAAGAAGATCTGCGCCGCCGCCGCGCCGCCGACGGCGCTGTTGCCGAATGGAACGCTGTTGAGGTACATCTCGAGGATCTGCGGCTTGGAGAAGCGCTGCTCGATCTCGAAAGCGAGCAGAGCCTCGCGCAGCTTGCGATCGAATGAGCGCTCGTCGCCGACCAGCCGGATCTTGACGAGCTGCTGGGTGATCGTCGAGGCGCCCTGCTGGGCCCCGTTCGCCTTCCAGTCGACGATGGCCGCGCGAGCGATGCCCATGGGGTCGACGCCCGGCTCGCCGTAGAAGTTGCGGTCTTCGATCGCGATGATCGCCTCGGGCAGGTACGTGCCCATGGCCGACAGCGGCTGCTCATAGTGCTGGTAGCCCGGCGGGTGAAGATCCGCGAGCACGGTCTTGCCGTCGTCGGCGTAGATGATCGTGTCGGTCGCCACCGGCTTCGTGACGTCGTTCACGTCCGGCAGGTGCGCGGCGTAGGCCGCGTATGTCGGCGACGAGACGAGCAGGCTCGGCACCGCGATGACGGCCAGCAGAAGGATGCGCACCAGCCACCCGGCCGGGCGAAAGGTCTTGTGTCGGTTGACCACGCGAGGAGCGCTCGCCCGTCTCCGGGCGCCGTTGCGCCTACGAGGCCAGTCGGTCTCGCCTATCCCGCTCTGTGACATCTGATTCGATCCCCCCATCAGCTTCCGGCGGCAGCAACGTGTAGCCGCCAAACCAATTGACCTGCGGCGCCGACCCGACCTCTGTCAGCCAGTCCACCGCCTTGACCCTCATGGCCGCGGAGCGCCTGGCCAGCACGTCGATGTCGACGACCTGCTCGGCAAGGCGGCGCGGTTCGCTGCCCGCCTTCTCGAGTAGGCCGTGCCAGTCGGCGGACGCCAGCCGGCGGCGCGTCATCTCGGCGCGAAGCGCGGCGCCACGAAGCTTGCGTCCGGTCGTCGGAATCAAGACGTCGCCGGTCCAGATGAGGAGGAGCGTCAGCCAGGTCAGCGCGGCGGCCGTGGCCACCGGCGCCCAGACGTTGAAGCGCTCGTTGATCTCGTCGACCGCCGAGACGGTGGCCGGGACGGGCACCGGCCGCATCAGGCGCGGCAGCTCCATCCAGTCGCCCAGGCGGACCCGCGGCTGCCAGCCCAGCGCCTCGCGGTGCGACAGCAGGAGGGTCAGGACCAGGAGGTCCGCACCGAATATGAGGACGATCCAGTCGGCGATCATGAACCGCCGGTCGGCCACCCACTGAACGGCGCCCTGCTCGGCGAGGCCGGCCATCGTTCCGACCAGCTGGGAGGCTCCCCACACGGCTGCGGACGTGAGTGCGCGTGCCTGCGGCGTGCGCGCGTCGCTGACGCCGAGGATGCAGACCCAGACGAGGCCGACCCACAGCACGATCTCGACTGCGACGGGCGTGTTGCGCCTGAAGGTCGCGATCAGGACCATCCCCGCAAAGATGGCAATCAGCAGCTCCGAAACCATGGCGTCGCCCATCACTTCGCTCCCATCACCGGGACAACGCGCCGGCCGGTCCGAGTATTGGCGAAACCTGCCGGCGCCACGGCGGGTACGAACTCGGCTTGGCGGGTTTACATCTTGGCGAGGACGCTGCCCCGCTCAGCGTCCGAGCCAACTTTCAAATGCCTATTCTCTTGATCATCCTGGCGATCACCCTGGGGCTCGCGTGGCGGGCGCGGGTCGTGCAGAGGGTCTGGCACCCTGCGGAAGCGGAGCAGGGCGACGAGACCGGATTGGTCGACGCGTGCACGCGCGCGTCGCTGCTGGTGCTGTTCTCCCTGTTGGGGCTGTTTGCGCTCGGCCTCATGTACGGCAACGTCCTGGGCGCGGGGAGCACGTCGCCCTAGAGCCAACCCTTCGCGGTATACGAACCGCCTCCCGCGTTGACTTGATTTAGACGCACTCGCCAGCGGAGCGATTGGGGGCGTGGCGCCAATCCGCTAGGAGCGTTGGACGTGACTGCACTCGGCGACGAGATCGCGTCTTCGGCGCTGGACCTGGCTCGGAGCCTGTGGGCCGAGCTCGGGGTCACCGGCGTGCCGAGGCGCCATGACTGGCAGGCGCTGGACCTCGAGGCGCTGATCATCTTCACCGCCTCCTGCGCCTCCGGCGACGTGCGACTGCGCGCGCGGACGATCGACTGGTGCGTGGTCAACAACCGGTACATCTCATCCCTGCGGCTTCACCACTTCAGCCGCCAGGCCCACCCGACGACCCGGCGCACCGCCGAGCGCTACGTCTCCACCGTGGAAGCCGCGATGAAGCGCCACCGCGAGAACCGCCGCCGCAGTCCCAGCCCCGTCCCCGACCTGCGCCGGCCTTCGCTCATCCAGCTTCGCCTCAGGGCGCTGGCCGGGGTGTCTGCGCGCGCCGAGATCTTGAAGCTCCTGCTCGCCGATCCCGACCGTCCGCGAACCGTGGCGTCGATGGTCGCGGGCGCGGGGTACGGCAAGGGTGGCGTCGCCCAGGCCCTCGACATGCTGACCGTGGCCGGGATCACGTCGGCGGAGGCGGCAGCCGATCGCCTGGTGTACAAGCTCACGCGCCCGGTCGAGCTTGCGCAGGCCGTCAACGGCCTGCCCGCGGTGTTCCCGGACTGGGGGGCCATCTTCAAGATCACAGAGGGCCTGGTGCACTACGCTCGTACCGCTTCGCGGGACGTGGCGGCGAGGGTGGGCGCGGCGGCGGCCCTCGCGCACGAGCTGCGCCACGACCTGCAGAGCGTGCCGGGCGCCGAGCGCCCGCCGCACGTCATCACGCCGGCGTCGGTCGAGCGCTTCGACAGCTGGGCGCGAGCCTTCGTCGCCGAGCAGGCCCAGGCCGGCGCGTCGGCCGCGGATGCGCCCGACGTGACGTACACGGTGCACCGCCTTCTCCTCGGCGGCTGGATTGCGACGGTCACGGAGCCGGGCCAGCAGCCGCGACCTCTGGCGCTCAGCGACGCGCCGGAGCTGCGCCCCGAGCGCAGGGCCCAGCGCCGGCTTCGCACCGACCAGGTCGGGGCGGCGGACGTCATCGAGTCGATGCTCGTCGACATCCGCACGCGCGACATGCAGCGAAGCCAGGGCTCGCTGGTGTCCCGTCAGTCGGTGTCGGACTCGCTGCTTCCGGCGATGAGCCGCGAGTTCGCCTCTGAGCTGCTCCAGCCGATGCAGAAGGGCCAGTCGGCGAGCTTCACCGAGGAGTTCCTGCAGCGGTGGATCGCGAGCCGCCGCCACCGGTACACCGCCACGGCCTAAAGGACCTTAAGGCGTCACCTGCGCCGGCAATCGGCGCACTTGACAAACGTTCAAGGTAATTAACTCTGCGGCGGCTGGGCGGTAGGCAGCCCAACGGTAACTTTCCCCGGGTTCAATCTGTGCCCGTCTCGGGGGTCGGGCACCCGGAGGAAGGTACTTGCAATCGACAACTCGTGTGGTTTCACGCGGCCAGACGCGGTCCGGCGCCGCAATCGTCCTCGCCCTCATCTCGGTCACCGCTCAGATGATCGCGCTTGCCGCGGCCACCGGTTGGGGGCCCGCATTCGGGTCCGGCCACCAGGGCCGACCGCAGATGGCCGCCGCCCTCATCCGCGGCATCGACTGCGGCGGCGCGGCGGCGAACATGGCCACCTGCGTCGTGGGCGGCAAGCTGACGCCGGAGCTGGCGCTGGCGCGCGTGGCGGTGCCGCGGGGCTCGAAGCAGTGCCCTGACTCCGGCCCGGGCGCGAGCTGCACGAGCGGGCAGTCGGCCCCCATCGACTTCGGCGCGGCGGCCGTGCCGAGCGGCCTCTCCGCCTGCCCCACCGACCCCAGCAAGCCCATCCCCGACGTGCCCGGCGCCTGCGGGCCGTCGCCGGCGGCGGCGACCCTCCCGAGCCCGTCCTCCGGCACGGGCGCGCCTGCCGTCCTCTCCCCCGCCGCGTCCAAGGCGACGAGCACCAACCCCGTCCCCGAGCTGCAGCTCGCCGTTGACAAGACGATCCTCGGCGCCGGTGACCACACTGTGCTCGTCGCCACCTCCGCGCTCGCGGTCGACGGCACTCCGTGGGCGATCGAGATCTTCGACAGCACCACCGGCGCGCTCGTCGGCGCATGCAGCCAGGCCAGCCAGTGCACGGTCGCCTTCTCCGCCAACGCCGGCGCCCACACCTTCGTCGCCTACGTCGCCACCCCGGCGGCGAGCATGCCGACGTCCGGCATTCGTCTGACCTCCAACACCGTGCACGTGCACTGGCTTGGCGTCCACCTGTCCACCAGCGGGCCGGCCGTCGTCGGGCCCAACCACCCGGTCACCTTCACGGCCGACGCCAGCCAGGACGTAACCGGCACCAACTACGCGATCGAGCTTTGGGACTCGAGCACCGGCCAGCGGCTCACCTACTGCGCGCGCGGGCTTTCCTGCAGCACCTCTCTCATCGAGCCGGCGGCCGGCACGCACGTCGTCGAGGCCGACCTCGGACTCGTGGCTCCGACCGCCGGGCTGCCGGCGGTGCTCGCGACGTCGGAGCTCGTTCCCGGCGCGTGGGCGACGGTGAACCTCGCCGCCAGCACCACCTATCCCGTCCAGGGCGGCATAGTGTGGCTCACGGCCACCGCCACCGCGGACCTCACGAACACGCCGTGGGCGATATACATCTACACCGCGTCCGGTCAGCTGGTCGGGACCCCTTGCGCCGCGAGCACCTGCGCAGCCAGCCTCACGCTGCCCGGCGGCAAGACCCCGTCCTTCTACGCGACCATCGCGCGGCGCGTGCAGGCGGGCGACGCGGCAAGCACGCCGCTGTCGGGCGTGCTCGACAAGGTTCGGGTGAGCACCTCGAACGCCGACGTCCAGGCGATATCGGCGACCGTGACCCCGACCCGGATCATGTGGGGCGTCGACTCATGCCAGGCCTTCACGCAGGACCCGGCGGGCGGGTCCGGCCTGCTGCCGCAGGTGACGTCGATGCTCGGCGCGCCTGACTTCTGGGGCCGCTACCTGCCGACCACCGGCAACTGCCCTGGCCTCAGCTCCGCCGAGATCGCCGCGGCGCACGGCCGGCACATGGCGATCCTGCCGATCTACAACGACTACGACTGCTCCGCGGTCAGCGGGAACGCGACCGGCTCCTCGTACGGGCTCTCCGCCATCCGCTGGGCCCAGAACGACATCATCCCGCTCGGCACCGCGATCGCGATCGACATCGAGCCGGTCGGCGACGCCTGCCCCGGCGCGGCCAACGTCGACTACGGGTTCATCTCCGGCTGGTACGACCAGCTCACGCGCGCCGGATACGTGGCCGCCTTCTACGGCGACACCGCGCCGGGCAGCGCCTTCGCGGGTGCGTGGTGCGCGACGATCCAGCAGCGGCCGGACATCGCGAACAACTCGTACCTGTGGTCGTTCGAGCCTTCGCTCCAGGGCGGCTTCAACAAGGGCAGCGCGCCCGGCTACTCGCCTTACAGCCCCGGCTGCGCCGGCCATTACGCCGTCTGGCAGTACATGCTCAGCGCCGGCTCGACGCCGGACGTGGACCACGACGAGGCGAGCAACGACTTCCCGCTCTGGTACCCCTGATCCTTCTCATCGCCGGGTAGCCATCCCCGGCTCGAACGTTTTCCCTGCAAGACCGAATTCAGGTCGGCCCAATTCAGGGAGGTTCGAGGAATGGAGAGCGAAGAGCACGTAGTTCGCGAGGAGCCCGGGCCGGGCTCAGAACCAGGCCCGGATCCCGTGGAGCGGAGACCGTACGGCCGGACGATCCGCGAGGACCGCTACGCCGACGGGCCCGTCCGTTCCGCGGACTCCGAGGTCGTCAGCCGCTGGTCGCCCGCGCGCCGAGCTTTCGACGTGGCGTACCTGATCTTTGCCGTCATCGACGCCGTCATTCTCATCCGCATTCTTCTGAAGCTTCTCGGCGCCAACACCGCGGTTCCTTTCACCGGTTTCATCTACGGCCTGAGCGACTTCTTCCTGGCGCCGTTCCGCGGCCTGTTCCAGGTCTACGCGAGCGGCCGCTCGGTGTTCGAGCCCTGGGCGGTGATCGGGCTCCTCGTCTACGCGCTGGTCGGCTACCTGCTGGCGCGCTTGATCGCGGTCATGTTCCGTCGCGACGTGACGGTGGCGAGCCGCAGCGAGCACATGCGGCCAGGCCCGTACTGATAGATCAGCCGGGGCGGTAACCCGTCGCCCACTCGGAGAGCATCATCAGGAACCGGCTGACCTCGGCCGGACCTGACATGACGAGGTCGCACGCGGCGAAAAGGTCAGCGCGCGCCTCGTCCGACGCCACGCCCACCGTGAGATGCGGCAGCGTCTGGCCGGCCAGGTAGTCGAACATCGGGCGGTCGTTCTCATCGTCGCCCAGGCACACCACGCCGTGCGGCCGACGGCGCTCAATGAGGCGCGCGAGCGCCGCGCCCTTGGGCTGCAGGCGCGGGATCACCTCGACGACGCGCCTGCCGGGCTGAACGAACAGCCCGCTGCTCTGGAGCAGCGGCTCGAGCGCGCGCAGGATCTCGGCCGCGCCGACCTGCGCGTGGCGGTAGTGGATCGCCGTCGCGCCCGGCTTGATCTCGAGCCATACGCCCGGTGTGCCGCTGAGCAGCTGCGCAGCCTTGACGTTGAACCTGTCGAGGCGCTGCCGCTCGTCTGAGGTCAGGTCGACGAGCCCTGAGTCGCCGATCAGATCGATGCCGCTGACCGGCACCATGCGCACCAGGTCGGAGGTCGGCCGGCTGCTGAGGACGGCGACGCGACTGATGAGGCCGGCCAGCCGGCTGAGCGCGGCCACCGTCGCCGGCAGGATGCGAGCCTCGGTGGGGTCGGGCGCGATCTCGGCGAGCGTGCCGTCGAAGTCCGTGACCAGCATGACCTGGCGCGGGTGCAGCGATGCGACCGCGGAATGCCGCCAGGCGTCGTGCGCGCTGGGCGCGTGCGCGGAGAGATCGCGCCGCTCGAACATCGGCAGGCTAGTGGACCACTAGGAGGTCATCCGCTGGCGGAGGCCGGGCGCGGAGACGAGGTCGCGGATGTCCTGCACCTGCCGGCTGATCCAGCGGGAGATGTCGTTGGTCCGCACCACGTCGCGCGCGCCCTCGTTGCGGCGCCGGCGCTCGTCCGAGCTCATCACCAGCCCACGATAGATCGCGTCGGCCGTCGCCTCGATGTCGAACGGGTTGACCGACAGCACGTGCGGGTGCAGCTCCTCGTGCGCGCCGGCGTTTTCCGACAGGACGATTACGCCGCTGTTGCGGTTGACGAGCGCGCCTTCTTTCGAAACGAGGTTCAGCCCGTCGTACACCGGGTTGACGAGAAGGACGTCGAAGTTGCGCAGGGCGGCCATCGCCTTGCGCACGCTCTCGCCGAACTCGAGGCGGATCGGCGACCAGCCGCCACCGCCGTGGCGCCGGTTGATTCGATGCGCGGTCGTGCGCACTTGGCGCAGGTAGTCGCGGTACGCGGCGACATCCTGCCGTGACGGCTGCAGGAACGCCCAGAACTGCACGCGGCCCTTGAGCTCGGGGTGGTGCTCCAGCAGCTTTTCGTAGGCGAGAAAGCCGCGGACGATGTTCTTCGAGGGGTCGGTGCGGTCGATGCGGACGATCAGGTGCTCGGGCCGCCAGTCGCGCAGCTTGCGCTCCTCGACGAGCACGCTGTGGGAGAAGGAAAGGCGCGTGGTCGCAGCGACCTCGATCGAGATCGGGTAATGCCGCGCGTAAACGACGCGGCCATCGATCAGCACCGCGCGCTCCTTGTCGTCGACGGTCATGCCCGCGTTCTCGTCGCACGTCATCAGGAAGTTGCGCACGTCGAGGCTCGACTGGAAGCCGACGATGTCGCAGCCCAGCAGGCCTTCCACGATCGCGTCGCGCATGTGCCGCGGCAGCACCTTCCAGTACTGCGGCGTCGGCCACGGGATGTGGACGAAGTGCGTGATCACCGCACCTGGCAGCTCGCGGCGAACCATCTTGGGCACGAGGTAGAGCTGGTAGTCGTGGATGAGGACCAGCGGCCGCTCCGGTAGCTGGTGGCCGATCTCGACCACGCGGCGCGCGACCTGGCGGTTGACCTCCACATAGCCTTCGTTCCACGCGGCGTGGATGTGGTTGTCGACCACGGGCTCGGTGGCCAGGTTCCAGAGATAGTGCTGGATGAACCACAGCACCGGGTTGGCGATGACCGAGTAGTACTTGTGGTACTCGTCATTCGACGGCATGACGTAGTGCAGCTTGGTGGTCGACCGGCCGAGCGGCGCGACGATCGTCGTGCCCTGCTCTTCGACCAGCTGGCGCTCGGCGTCGGTGCGCGCGACCGCGACCCAGTCGGCCGCCGTGACCTCGGCCAGCGTCAGCAGCGCCGTGACGACGCCGCCGGCGCCGCGCGCGAACCCTCCGTCGGGCCGCGGCTCGTGCGGCGCGCGATTGCTGACCACGATCGCCGAGCTCGGCGGCAGCGTCCGGGTGACGTAGTTGCGCATCGACGACCCCGGCCGTCTGCGCTCCACGCTCTGGAGAAACGGGCTGTCAGCCACTGCGTCCTCCTATGTGGGTTTGGATGAAGGCGACGGGCTCGGCAGCACCGATGGGCTCGGCAGCACCGATGGGCTGGGCAGCACCGACGGTGACCCGCTCGGGCTCGGGGAGGGCGATAGGCTGGGGCTCGGGCTGGGGCTGGGGCTCGGGCACAAGCTCTCGGTCCCCGGCAGGAGGAGCTCGTTGCCGGCGCAGCCGTGGACGAGGCCCGGAGGCTGGGAGTACCAGTCGCGCATGGATCCGGGGAGCGCGTTCACGAAGTCCGCGAGGATGCTCGAGCCCACGCTCTCGCCGTAGGCGGCGATGAATCCGCCCTTGCCGTTGGCGCCGGTGTTGCCGGCCCACGTGCCGATGACGATGTCCGGGTTGTAGGCCATCACCCACGCGTCGGGGATCTGGCCGTTGCCGTTGTCGCTGGTGCCGGTCTTGCTCGCCATCTGGCGGTTCCATCCGAAGCCCCACTGGTACTGGTAGTGCTTGAGGACGTCGGTGATGAGGTACGACTCCGCCGGCGTCAGCACGTTCGACGTGTTCGGGTCGGGCCGCTGGTAGTCGATGTTGCCGTGGTCGTCCTCGACCTTGGTGATGCCGTTGAGGTCGACGCGCGTCCCCTGATTGGCGAACACCTGGTAGCCCTGGACGTGCTCGTAGAGGGTGACGTTGCTGCCGCCGATGGCGGTCGAAAGCCCGGGATCGAGCTTGCTGTTGATGCCCATCGCGTGGGCGAGGTCGATGACGTTGCTCATGCCTTCCATCTGGCCGACCTCGACCGCCGGGATGTTGCGCGAGAACAGCAGTGCCCGCCGCGCCGTGATCGGGCCCATGCCGCCGTTGTCGAAGTCGTGCGGCTCGTAGCCGCCGAAGTTCGTCGGCTCGTCCTTGAGAATCGTGGCGAGCGTGATCTTGTGGTCGCGCAGGGCGGCCTCGTAGACGTACGGCTTGAACGACGACCCGGGCTGGCGCTCGGCCGTCACGACGTCGAACTCGCCGCCGATCGAATCGCTGTTGTAGTCCTCCGAGCCGACCCAGGCGAGGATCTCGCCGGTCTTCGGGTCGGCCGCCATCAGCGCCGCGTTGTTGATGTCGGCCCAGCTCAGCGAGCGGACCCCCTTCTTCACCGCCGCCGCGGCGGCGGCCTGCAGCCTCAGGTCGAGGGTCGTGTGCACGACGAACCCGCCCTGCTGAACGGCGGCCGAGCCGAACATCGACTCGAGCTGGCCGAGGATCCAGTCGACGAAGTGCGGCGCTGCGCTCTGCCGCGCGCTGGCCTGGATGTGCATCTCCTTCTGCACGTCCTCGGCCTTCGCCTGATCCGCGTCCGGCTGTGACAGCGCGCCGGTCGTGACCATGCCCTGGAGCACGTACTCCTGCCGCTGCTTTGCCAATGAGTAATGGAGGACGGGGTCGTAGGCGCTGGGCGCCTGGATCAGGCCGGCCAGAAACGCCGCCTCCGCCGGGCTGAGGTCCCGGGCGTCCTTGCCGAAGTACGTCCGCGCGGCGGCGCCGACTCCGTAGGCGCCGTGGCCGAAGTAGACGCGGTTCAGATACATCGTGAGGATCTGGTCCTTGGAGAAGCGCTGCTCCATCGCGATCGCGAGCACGAGCTCGTGCAGCTTGCGGGGGAGCGACTTCTCCGGCGTCAGGAGCTGGATCTTCACCAGCTGCTGGGTGATGGTGCTTCCGCCCTCGTTGAGCCCGCCGCTCTTCACGTCCACCAGGAGGGCCCGCAGCGTCGACGCGACGTCGATGGCGCCGTGGTGGTAGAAGTTGCGGTCCTCGGCCGCGATGACGGCGGCCGGCGCGTACTTGCCCATCTCGTCGAGAGTGAGGTTCACGTGGTAGTGGCCCGCGGGGCTGTAGTCCTCGATCACCTGTCCGTTGCGATCGAGGATGACGATGTCGCCGGCGGCGAGCACATCGACGTTGGGGTCGGGAAGGTCCTGCACCGCCCACACCACGTAGATCGAGCACACCGCGAAGAAGACCGCGACGGCGATCGCAAACAGAAAACGGTGCGCCCAGAACCAACCCAGCGGTCCGCGACCGTGAACAGGCGCCGCGGGCCGTGGCGCGGGATCGGTGGGATTCGAGACCACCCTTCGTTCCCTCCTCGAGCGCCCAGGAATGCGGCGGCACGCCGCGCCGCGCGCTCTGGCGCTTCGTGTGTAGGAACGCGGGTGGCCGGTCTCCTACTTATGAGGTAGGAATTTGTAAAAGCGGCGCAAACGCGCCCCGAATTCATTGGTAGTCAGCGGCGCGGTGCTCGCCCGGCGAGCCCGTTTCCGCATTCCCCTTTCGAACCGTGCAAGCAGTTTTCCAGCACACGGCTCGCCGATGGTCTTCTTCGCATGGTTACGCTGCCTCCGGGTAACGGACGG
>DATGEO010000097.1:0-15417 GCA_035310015.1 Candidatus Dormiibacterota bacterium
TCCTCGCCGGACTCCAGGCTCACGATCCTGGTCTCTCCGTCCGTGTCGATCTCCTTGACCGGCTCGAAGTCGCGCACCTCGAGGCCGAACTTGCGGGCGTGCTCGCCCATCTTCGTCGCGAGCTCGGAACCCAGGATCGACTCGAACCCGGGGTAGTCCTCGACCAGCTCGGTGTTGAGGAGCTGGCCGCCGAGCGGGCCGCGGTCCAGCAGGACCGCTTTCAGGTCCATCCGGGCGGTGTACAGCCCCGCGGCCAGGCCGGCGGGCCCGCCGCCGACGATGATGACGTCGTAGTCGCTCACAGCAGTAACTGGAAGTATTACCGGCTGCCGCTGTATTCCTAACCGGCTCAGCCGAGCCGGTACTGGGCGCCGAAGCCGCCGCGCGGGCTGTGGCAGGCGATGTTGTCGAACGGGCAGCCGATCGAGCACGCACCGCACTCGATGCAGTTCCCGAAGCTGACCAGGTTCTTCTGCTGCTCCTCGTTCCATTCGTAGACGCCGGCCGGGCAGAAGTGGTTGCAGTACTTGCCCCTGCACTTCGTCGCGCAGACAGTCTGGTCGACGATCTCGATGTGCGCCTTGCCGGTGTCCTCTTTGAACTTGACGGTGAAGAGCTTGTCGCTGAGCTTTTCCATCAGCCCGCCCCGAAGCGTTCCCAGACCCGGCACATCAGGCGCACCGTGTTGAGGTAGTCGTCGACGCGGATGTTCTCGTTCGGAGCGTGAATGCGGTTGTCCGGCCGACCCACCCCGACCGGCATCACCGTCGGGATCCCGAGGTCCGAGACCACCGGGTGCATCGGGCCCGTCGCCTGCATGAACGGCCACACGACCGGCTCGCCGTGCAGCTCGCGCACGCAGTCGGCCGTGACCACGCCGATCCTCGACTGAGGGTCTGATCGCGCAGGCTTCTCGCCGTCGGCCCACATGATCTCGACCTTGTCGAAGCCGTTGGCATCCAGGTGACGCCGCAGCTTGTCGAGGATGTCGTGCGGGTCCTGGTTGGGGATGAGCCTGAAGTCCAGCTTCGCCGTCGCCTCGGCGGGCAGCACCGTCTTCGAGCCCGGTCCCTGGTAGCCGGTGGTCACGCCGGCGATGTTGGCCGTCGGCGTGAAGAGCAGCTGCTCCACCACGTGCTCGGGCGCGGGGTCCCGGATGAGCCGCGCGAACCCGACCAGGCGCTTGCGGTCCTCCACCTCGGGGTCGATCCTCGCCATCATCCGGCGGTCCGCCTCGGTCGCCTCGACGACGTCGTCGTAGAAGCCCTCGATGCGGATGTTCATGTCCTGGTCGCGCAGGCTCGCGAGCGCCTGCACCAGGTAGACCGCGGCCGACGGATAGATGGACGCGTAGCCGGAGTGCTGGTCGAAAGCCAGCATCTTCACGCGCAGCTGCACGTACAGCAGGCCTCGCGCTCCAAAGAAGAGCGTGGGCCGGCCAGCGCTGTCGAAGCCTCCCGATTCCCACAGGCAGCCGTCGGCGTGGAGATCGTCCGCGTGGTCGTGCGCGATCTTCTCGAAGGTCTTCGAGCCGATCTCCTCCTCGCCTTCGACCAGGAACCGCAGCGTGACCGGGACCTCGCCCAGGTGCTTCAGCGTCTCGAGGGCGTGGATGCGGGCCATGACGTCGGCCTTGTCGTCCGCCACGCCGCGGGCGACGAGCTTGCCGTCCTTCTCGGCCGGCTCGAAGGGCTTCGAGTCCCACAGCTCGATCGGGTCGACCGGCTGGACGTCGTAGTGCTCGTACAGCAGCAGCTTGCGCTTGCCCGCGCCGAGAACCTCCGCGTAGAGGGCGGGCATGCCGCCGGCGTCGAAGGTCTCGACCCTGTCGGTGAATCCGCCGAGCCGCTCGGCCAGCCAGTCGCGCGCCGGCTTGATCGCCTCCAGCCCGTGGTTGGAGATGCTCGGAAAGCTGCAGAGCTGTTTGAGCTCGTCGACGAAGCGGCGGGAGTTCTTGTCGATGTACGCGTCGACGGCGCTGGTGGAGATCACACCGCCATTCTTACACTGGCCGTATGGCCGACGCCGCCTTCAAATTCTCGCCGAGGCCGAACCGCGCGCGGGAGATCAACTGGCGCCCCTGGTCGGAGGAGGCCTTCGAGACGGCGCGCACACTCGACCGGCCGATCCTGCTCTCCATCTCGGCGGTCTGGTGCCACTGGTGCCACGTCATGGACGAGACCACCTACTCCAACCCGAAGGTGATCGAGCTGATCAACAGCCAGTACGTGCCGGTCCGCGTCGACAACGACGTGCGGCCCGACATCAACCAGCGCTACAACATGGGCGGCTGGCCGACGACCGCATTCCTCACCCCGTCCGGCGACATCCTCACCGGTGCCACATATCTGCCGCCGGAGCAGATGGCGGGTGCTCTCGGGCGCGTGGCCTCGTACTACCGCGCCAACGGGCCGGAGATCGCCGCCAAAGCTCTCGAAGGGCGCGCGCGCGCGGGCGCCATCGCCTCACGCATCGCGGGCGAGCTCTCGCCCTCTCTGGTCGACTCCGTGCTCGAGGCGGTGCGGGCGGCTTACGACGAGGAGTACGGCGGCTTCGGCCCGGCGCCGAAGTTTCCGCAGACCGAGGCGCTCCTTCTCCTGCTCGAGCAGGCGCGGACGCGCCGGGACGACGCCCTGCGTCGGATGGCCGTGCACACGTTCGAGCAGATGGCGGGCGGAGGGATGTACGACCACGTCGAGGGCGGCTTCTTCCGCTACTCGACCACGCAGGACTGGAGCGTGCCGCACTTCGAGAAGATGCTCGAAGACCATGCGGGCCTGGTGGCCGGGCTCGCGCAGGCGGGCATGACCGAGGTTCTCGACTCCACCACCGCCTATCTCGACCGCACGCTGCGTGACCCGTCGACCGGCCTGTACGCCGGAAGCCAGGACGCCGACGAGCACTACTACGCGCTCGACGCGGAAGGCCGGCGCGGCCTCGAAGCTCCGTTTGTCGACCGCCGTGTGTACTCGGCGTGGAACGCGGCCCTCGCCGTCGCCTACCTCGACGCGGCGCGCCGCTGTGAACGGCCCGTCCTGCTCGAGCACGCGCGCGCGGCGCTCGAGGCGCTGTTCGCCGCCCATTACCGCGCCGGCGAGGGCATGGCCCACACCGAAGGCGTCGGCGGCCAGCTCGGCGACCAGGTGTGGGGCATGCTCGCGGCCGTCCGCGCCTACTCGTCGGGCCTCGGCGCGCGCTGGCTGGAAGTCGCCCGCGACCTGGCGGAGCACGTCGAGGATCGGTACGCGGACAGAGAGCTCGGCGGGTACTTCGACCATGCCGGCGGGGAGGCGGGCAGCCGCCTGGGCCGGCTGGAGGATCCGATCAAGCCCCTGGTCGAGAATTCCATCGCCGCGATGGCGCTGGTCGAGCTCGACACGCTGGTGGGCGATCCCGCCCAGCCGCACCTCGAGCGGGCGCGCCGCACGCTGCAGTCCGTCGCCGGGCTGCCGCCGCAGTACGGCCTCATCGCCGCGGCGTTCGCGCGGGCACTGGACCGGCTGCAGCGGCCCCTCAAGGTCACGACCGGCAGCCCCGAGCTCGCGCGCGCGGCGATGATCGCGCACCCGTACGCCGTCATCGAGCCGGCGGAGGACACGCGGGCGATCGTCTGCGTCGGAACCATATGCTTGGCTCCGGTGAGCACGGCCGGCGATCTGATGGAGGCCCTGCAGGAAGCCGCGAGCGTCGGTGGCTGAGAGCCGGCGGCACTTCGCGCGCCGCGTCGACCGCGCACTCGACGACGTCAAGCTGCAGGCGGCGCTGACCCAGGCGATGACGGGGCTGCGGGGCCGCCGGAACGTCGCCTTCGAAAGCTTCGACTTCGAGCGGGGCCGAGCCGACCTCAAGGCGCGCCGGCGGGCCAACCTCGAGCGGCTCCCGCAGCTGGCTCAGCAGTTTGCCGAGCGCCTCGAAGCCGTCGGTGGCCAGGTCCACTTCGCCAGGGACGCGGCCGAGGCCCGAGACGTCATCGGCCAGCTCTGCTGGAACGCCGTCAGCGAGCGATCCCAGGCGGCGCGCGGGCGCCCGGTCGTGACCAAGGTCAAGTCGATGGCGAGCGAGGAGATCGAGCTGAACCCATACCTCGAGTCGCTCGGCATGGAGGTCATCGAGACCGACCTCGGCGAGCGGATGGTGCAGCTGACCCACACGCACCCGTCCCACCTCATCGCGCCCGCGATCCACCTGACGAAGGAGGACGCGGCCGGCGTGTTCGGCACCGAGGCCACCGTGGAGGCGATCCAGAAGCACGCCCGCGAGTCGCTGCGTCAGAAGTTCATCGAGGCGACGGTCGGGATCAGCGGCGCGAACATGGCCATCGCCGAGACGGGAACCATCGTGCTCGTGACCAACGAAGGCAACGCCGACCTCACGACGACGCTGCCCCCGGTGCACATCGCGCTTTTCGGCATGGACAAGATCGTGGCCTCGCTCGACGACGCGGTGGCGATGCTGCGCATGCTTCCGCGCAGCGGCACCGGCCAGCTGATGACCAGCTACGTGAACTGGATCACGGGCCCTTCGCGCTCGGCGGACATCGAGCAGTCGCTGACGATCGGGGTCCACGGACCGCGCGAGATGCACTGCGTGATCCTCGACAACGGCCGGACGGACATGCTGGCCGACCCGGAGTTTCGCGACGCCCTCACCTGCATCCGCTGTGGCGCGTGCTCCAACGCGTGCCCGGCCTTCATGGCGGTGGGCGGCCACCAGTTCGGGCACATCTACACCGGGCCGATCGGGCTCGTCCTGACCCCCTTTCACCATGGCCTGGAGGAGTCCGACCTGCCCAACACCCTGTGCACGCAGTGCAACGCCTGCCAGGAGATCTGCCCGGTCGACATCCCCCTGCCGCGGCAGATCCTCGAGCACCGGCGTAGGGGCCGCAAGTCGCCGCGCAAGAAGGCGCTGCTGGGCCTGTGGGAACGCCCCGCGCTCGCTGACGCCGTGCTGCGCGCCAGCGCGCCGTTCAGCGGCCTGGTCGCGGGAGCGCCCCGCCTGGCCGGCGAGCCCTACCGAGACCACGCGCCCGCGGCTCGAGCCGCGGGTGACGGTGGGGGCGGGCAACAACGGCCGCTCACGATCTTCGCCTCCTGCATGGTCGACCGGATGCTGCCGGGGGCCGCCACCGCGCTCGAGCGCGTGGCTCGTGCGGCGGGCTACAGCATCGGTTTTCCCAAGGCCCAATGGTGCTGCGGGCTGATCGCCGCGAACGCGGGCGACTTCGAAGGCGGCTACAAATTGAATACAAAGCTGGCTTCAGCCCTTGGAGATTCGCAGGGTCCGATCGTCACTCCTTCGGCCTCGTGCTTCGGGGCGTTCACGATCGACGCGACCGACTGGGGTCCGGATCGGGAGGACGGCCTCCGCGGTCGCTTCCGCGACTCCACGCGCTTCACGCTCGAGCTGCTCGAGGCGCGCCCGGAGCTCGTCCGGCCTCCAAGCTCGGAGCGTCCGCGAGTCGCCTACCACGACTCCTGCCAGTCGCTGCGCCAGCTGGGCCTGAAGGCGGAGCCGCGACGGCTGCTCGCGCTCGCCGGCTATGAGGTGGTCGAGATCCCCGACATCGCGAACTGCTGCGGCTTCGGCGGCACGTTCAGCTTCGAGTGGCCGCGGGTGGCAGGGCGGCTTGCGCAGTGGAAGCTGGACGCGATCGCCAAGACAGGCTGCTCGATCGTCGCCTCCGACAACCCCGGCTGCCTGGTCCACATCGCCGCTTCGGCGCGGCAGCGGAAGCAGAAGCTTCGGATCGCCCACGTGCTCGAGCTGGTGGCCGAACGGCTAGCCTGATGCCGGTTTTGCCGGAACCCTTCACCGGAGCCGGACGTTAATCCTTCGATGGGCTTGCTGGCCGATATCAACTCGCCCGCGGACCTGAAGCGCCTCGACCAGCAGCAGCTGACCACGCTCGCCGCCGAGGTTCGCGCTTTCCTCGTCGAGCAGATCGCGAAGACCGGCGGTCACCTCTCCCCCAATCTCGGAGTCGTCGAGCTCACGTTCGCGCTGCACCGCGTCTTCGACAGCCCGAAGGACGCGATCGTCTGGGATACCGGCCACCAGGCCTACGTGCACAAGATGGTGACGGGGCGCACCGGCCAGTTCGCTTCTCTGCGCCAGCGCGACGGGCTCTCGGGCTACCCGAGCCGGCGTGAGTCGGAGCACGATTGGGTCGAGAACAGCCACGCGTCGACGTCGCTGAGCTATGCCCTCGGCCTCGCCGAGGCCAGGCTGCGCAGGCGCGACGAGGGCAAGGTGATCGCGGTCATCGGCGACGGCGCGCTGACCGGCGGGATGGCGTACGAAGCGCTGAACCAGATCGCGCACCTGCAGCCGCCCAACCTGATCATCGTCATCAACGACAACGGGCGCTCGTACGCGCCGACCGTGGGCGGGCTTGCGCATCACCTGGCGCAGCTGCGCGTCGATCCGCGATACGAAAGCATCAAGGAGGACATCTCCAGGCTGCTGCGCGACCTCCCGCTCGTCGGCTCGACCGCGGACCAGGCCGCGTACCGCGTGAAGGAAAGCCTCAAGCAGCTCCTGCAGCCATCGACCGTCTTCGAAACCCTCGGCATCAAGTACGCGGGTCTCGTCGACGGTCACGACGAGGCTGCCCTCGAGGAGGTGCTGCGCCGCTCCTCGCGGCTGCGAGCTCCCGTCGTGGTGCATGTCGTGACGGAGAAGGGGCACGGCTACGGCCCGGCGGTCGAGGACGAGATCGACAAGCTGCACGGCGTCTCGGCTTTCGATCCGCTCACCGGCCGCCCGCTGCGCACGGAGCTCACCTACACCGACGTCTTCGGCGAGGCACTCCTCGACGCGGCGGCGCGTCACCCCGACGTCGCGGCGATCACGGCCGCGATGGCATCGTCCACCGGCCTGCTCAACTTTGCGAAAGAGTTTCCGGAGCGGTTCTTCGACGTCGGCATCTGCGAGCAGCACGCGGTGACCTTCGCCGCCGGCCTCGCGCTCGCGGGCATGCGCCCGGTCGTGTGCATCTACTCGACGTTCCTCGCGCGCGCTTTCGACCAGACGATCATGGACGTGGCGCTGCACAAGCTGCCGGTCGTGTTCGTCATCGACCGCGCGGGCGTGACCGGGCCCGACGGCTCGTCACACCACGGGGTGTTCGACCTGTCCTACCTGCGCATGATCCCGAACATGAAGGTCGTCGCGCCGGCGAACGCGACGGAGCTGTGCGCGCTGCTCGAAACCGCGCTGGCGAGCGATGGACCGATCGCCATCCGCTACCCGCGCGGGCCCGTGCCGGAAACGCCGGATCTGCCCGCCGAGCCACTGCCGGTCGGCCGCTGGGAGGAGGTGCGCAGGGGTTCGGATGCCGCGCTCTTCGCCGTCGGCCGGATGGTCGAGGTCGCAAAGGAGGCGGCCGACCGCCTCGAGGGGATGGGCGTGTCGTGCACTGTCGTGAACTCACGCTGGATCAAGCCCATGGACCCGCGGGTCGTGGACTGGGCGCGCAATCACGACGTCGTCGTGACCGTCGAGGACAACGTGGGCGCCGGCGGCTTCGGTGGCGCGGTGCTCGAAGCCCTCGCGCCGCACGGTCTCGCCGGACGCGTGCGCACGGTGGCGCTGCCCGACTCGTTCCTGCCGCAGGGCAAGGCCGCCGAGATTCTCAAAGAGCACGGCCTGGATGCGGCGGGAGTCGCGCGGTCGGTCTACGTCGCGGTCAAGGGCACCGTGCCCGCGGAAGAGAAGCCGACCGCTTAGCGCTAGAGCTTCTTCCGGCCGGCGAATCCCTCGCCTATGCGGTGCCAGTGCTGGACCCGCTCCTCGCCCAGCTTCCAGCACAGCTCGATCTGCTCGCCGTTGCGGAACGAGGGGAAGTCGATGAGCCCTTCGAGCGGGCCCTTCAGCTGAATGCCCATGCCGTTGAGCGCCGCGACCGCCTTCAACCACTCCAGCTCCGCCGCCGCCGCCGCCTCGCGCGCCTGCTGATGGCGTTCGCGGTGCCCGTCGGTCGCGCCTTCACGCTTCGCCTCGTACTCGGCGATGCGCGCCTGGTCCTCGAGCTCGGGACGCAGCGCGGAAAGCTCCGCGATCTGCTCGACGATTCTCCGCACGCGCGGAAGCTCCGCGTTTGCCTCTTCGACGGTGTACGTGCGGAGCCTCTGCACGGCTCAACGATATAGCAGCACACTTGCCGCATGGACGAGGCCGAGATCCGGCGTCGCCTCGGCGAGGCTCGCGTGGCGCGGCTCGCGACAGTGGGCGCAGCAGGCCGTCCCCACGTGGTGCCCATCTGTTTTGCCGCTGCCGGTGACGCCATCTTCTTCGCGGTCGACCACAAGCCCAAGCGCACGACCGACCTGCAGCGTCTGCGCAACATCGCGCACAACCCGTGGGTCTCCGTGCTCGTCGATCACTACGACGAGGACTGGACACGAGTGTGGTGGGTGCGCGCGGACGGCCGTGCTCGCGTGCTCGTCGGCGGCGCGGAGAGTGACCATGCGATCGACCTTCTCGTCGCGCGGTACGAGCAGTACGAAGCCCGCCGGCCGTATGGCCCCGCGGTTGCGATCCACGTCGACCGCCTCTCGGGCTGGTCGGCGACACCGTGAACATCGTCAAAGCTCGCCGGCCAATCAAGCACCCAGGTGAAGGAGCTCGGGCTGCGCCTGCTCGACCGAATAGTCAAGCGTTCCCGCGGCGAGATCCACCATGCCCATCGGATACGGACCGATCCACGCCCCATCGACCAGCGCGGTCCATTCCACCGCATACGTGACGGTGGCGGCGAGCGAGTAGCCGGCCTCAGAGTCCGCGTCGAAGGTGTGGGTCACCGAAGACCGCGCCGGGAACGCGATGCCGTAGGCGGAGGCGCCTTCATACCGCTCGTCGCTACCGTCGCCGAAGTTCCAGTCGACGCCCACCGGCGTGGCGGAGACGCGGTACTGCACGTTGTCGTAGGTCTCCTTCGCGGCCATCGGCATGGGCCTGGGGTCGAGCCACAGCCATGCGTCGAGACCGACCAGGCCGATCGGCGCCGGGTTCGCGGCCACGCGGCTCGCGATGGGCAGCCAGCTCGGCATCGGCGGAGTGCCGATCGCCGTGCCGCATGCCGTCTGGTCCGGGGTGGCATTGCCGACCCGATCGAATGCCTTGACGTGAACGCATACGTTCTGATGCGGCCGCGCCGTCGCGGTCACCACGCGCGGGGCGACCGTCGTGGCGAGCTGCCGGGGCGGCCCGCCGTCGACCGTGATCCAGGAGACGTAGTGATCCGTGCCGGAGACGTAGAAGTCCTGGCCGGCACCGTCGCCCTGGTCCGCCACGGGATCCCACGTGAACGTGACCGAGGTCGGCGTCGTCCCGACGACGCGCGGCGCGGGCGCAAACGGCGGGACGGCATCCACGTAGATGTCGACGACCGGATAGCCGATCTGGTCCGCCATGTACGGCGGCGGCGACATGCCGCCGTAGCGACCATAGCCACACTGCCCGCCGAAGGTCCAGTTGTAGTACGCGATGTACTGCCTCACGTGACCGTGGACCGCCCAACCGTTGTCGGCGAAGTTCCACGAGTAGTGCTGCGGGTAGCGCTCGTGCAGGAGCTTGACCCAGCCCGAGGCATCGCCCGGCGTACCGCGAAAGTCTCCGTAGAAGAACCCGTACCAGTCGTCGTACCCCGGGTTCGGATGAAAACCCCAGAAGGTGTTGCGCTCGGGATTGGTGCCGACGATGGGGTCGTTGGTGTAGATCGTCTTCGTCCACATGTCCGAGAAGTTCGTGCACCAGCCGGGCGGATCGCCATAGCCGGAGCTTCCGGTCTGGGCCCAGGCCGGCGCCGGCAGCAGTGTCGAGATGACCACGAGCGAGGCGGCGATGGAGAGTCGCATTGGGGCGAAGCTACCGGCCTCGGGCGCTGGCGCCAACCCTGCCTGTTAAGGCGCCCTTGCCTGCTGGACTTGACGAGATGAGATGTCTCGTCTAGTATCGCCTCGTGGTGGTCGCGGAGCGGCGGGAGCGCATCCTGACCAACGCCCGCAGCCTCCTCGAAGGTGGTGGCAAGCCGACGGTGGAGGCCATCGCCGCCGCCGCCGGCGTCTCCAAGGCCGGCTTCTACCGCGAGTTCAGGTCGCGCGCCGCGTTGGTCGAGGCGCTGCGCCTCGAGCCCGAGCCCGCGACCCGGGAGCGGGTGCTGCGGGCCGCCCTCGAGCTCATAGGCGCCGCCGGCCTCACGGCGCTCTCGATGGACGAGCTCGCCGTCCGCGCCAGCGTGTCTCGCGCGACTCTCTACCGGCTGTTTCCCGGCAAGGCCGCCCTTTTCCAGTCTCTCGTCCGCACCTTCTCGCCGCTCGAGCCGGTCAGGCGTGCCGTGATCGCGCTTGACGGCCAGCCGCCGGAGGTGGTCATGCCCGAGATCGCGCGCACGATCTTTCGCGTCATCGATGGACCCGGCGCGCCGGGAATAGGGCTGATGCGGGCAATCTTCTTCGAGGTCAGCTCGCTCAACCCCGAAGCCGAAGAGGCCGCCCAGGACCTGCTGACCACGATTCTGGGCACCGTCGGCGGATACGTGATCAAGGAGATGCAGGAGGGCCGCCTGCGCATGATGGCGCCGGTGCTGGCGCTGCAGTCCTTCGTCGGTCCCGTCTTCTTCCACCTCCTCACGCGCCCCCTGGCGAAGCGGCTGCTGGGTTTCGATGTCGACGGCGAGGAGGCCGTCACAACGATTGCCGAGAGCTGGCTTCGGGCGATGAGGCCAGACCCACCATCAGGAGACGTTCATGAGTGACGAGTACGCGGTCGACGTGCAATCAGTGACCAAGAGGTTCGGGAGCCTGCAAGCGCTCGACGGAGTCAACCTGCGCGTCCGGCAGGGCGAGATCTACGGGCTGCTGGGGCCCAACGGCGCCGGCAAGACGACTCTGATCCGAACCATCGTCGGTCTGGTGGCGCCGACATCCGGGACCGTAACGGTGCTCGGTCGCAGGCTCCCCGACGTCGACGTGCTGCGCCGTGTCGGATACATGACCCAGCAGGCGGCGCTGTATCCGGGCTTGTCGGTCGAGGAGAATGTCCAGTTCTTCGCCGCCATCTACGGCGCAGACGCGGACGTGCGGGAAGCCATTGAGTTCGTCGACCTTTACGACCGCAGGACCTCGGCCGTGTCGACGATCAGCGGCGGCATGAAACAGCGCTGTTCGCTCGCCTGCGCCCTGGTGCACCGGCCGAAGCTGCTGCTGCTCGACGAGCCGACGGTCGGCGTCGACCCGCAGCTGCGCGTGCAGCTCTGGGATCGCTTCCGGCAGATGGCCGACTCCGGCGTGACCATCATCGTCTCCAGCCACGTGATGGACGAGGCCGAACGCTGCCAGCGGCTGGGCCTGATCCAGTACGGGCGCTTGCTCGCGGAGGGGTCACCGGATGAGGTCCGCGCGACGGCCGGGACGCAGAACCTCGAGGAAGCATTTCTCAAGCTGGCCGGAAGGAGCGAATCATGAGCGGGCATCGCGTCGCCGCAATCACGAGGCGGCTGCTCCAGGGCTTCCGCCGCGACCGCCGCACGCTGGCTCTTCTCTTCGTCGCGCCGCTCGTGATCCTCGGCTTGCTCGGTTACCTGATGCGCAGTTCCTCGGTGCCGGCCGTCGGCGTCGCCAACGAGGACCAGGGCCCCCTCGGAGCGGTGGTCGCGAGCGCTCTGGACCGGTCGACCTCGATCAGCGCGAGCAGCATCTCCGCCTCGGACGGCGACTCGAAGCTCAAGGACGGATCGCTCGCCGGGTACATCGTGCTGCCGGCCAACTTCTCACAGCAGGCGCAGTCCGGCGTGATCGCTCCCGAGGTTCACCTCGAGGGCTCGCAGCCCGGCGCGTCATCGCCGGTGCTGCAGGCGCTGCAGCAAGCGCTGGGCGCGCTCGCATCGCAAGCACCGGGCGCCGTTCGCTTTGCGCCGAAGGTCACTTATCTCTACGGCGGGCCCGGCCTCGACACGCTCGACTACTTCGGCGCGGCCGCGATCGGATTGATCGTGTTCTTCCTGGTCTTCGTCATCACCATCGTCTCGTTTCTCAATGAGCGGTCACAGGGAACGCTCGAGCGATTGATGGCGAGCCCGCTGCGGCGCGGCGAGATCGTGCTCGGCTACATGGTCGGGTTCACGCTGCTCGCGCTCGTGCAGTCGATAGAGGTGCTGGTCTTCTGCCTCGCCGTGCTCAAGGTGCACAACCAGGGCAGCGTGCTGCTGATCTTCGGCATCGAGGCGCTCATGGCCATCGTCGCCGTCAACCTCGGCATCTTCCTCAGCATGTTCGCCCGCACGGAGTTTCAGGCGGTGCAGTTCATACCGCTGGTGATCGTGCCGCAGTTCCTTCTGTCCGGGATCCTGTTTCCGGTGAGCTCTGAGCCCCGCGCGCTGCAGGTCCTGTCCGACGTCCTGCCGCTGACCTATGCCGTGAGCGCGCTGCGCGACGTGATGCTGAAAGGCGCCGACCTCACCTGGCCGTCACTGGACCTCGACGTCGGAGTCGTGGCGGGCGTCATCGTGCTGCTCATCGTGGCGGGCTCAGCGACGCTGCGGCGGCGCATCGCCTAGCGCGACTCCGTAAGCTGCAGCCGATGCGACTTGCGTGTTCGCGGCGCTGCGGCGGCGAGCTGTTTCGCGCGCTGTTCGCCGAGGTCGACCTCGATGCGGACGGCGATTTCCAGGACTATCGCATCGCCCAGCCCGGCTACATCTGCCTGAACTGTGGAGCGCCGGCGTTCGATCTCGCCGTCGTGCCCCTGCAGATGGAGGCCGACGCCGAGGAGGATGCGGGGCCGCCGATGAAGAGCGACATCCTGTGTCCGGTGTGCGAAACGATGGTGCAGGTCGGGACCGAGATGGAGTGTCCCAACTGCGGCGCGCCGCTCGAGGCGGCCTAGGAAAACGCCGGCCCAGGAAAACGCCGGCCTAGGACAGCGAGGCCGTGCCGACGAGGATCGGCAGCATCCGGCGGATCGCGCCGGCGTCGCGCCGCCGGACCGCCGCGCGCAGCTCGCGGATCGCCGCGGGGGTGTCGAGGTCGTTGGCCAGGGCGGCGGCAAATCGCGCCGGCAGCGGCCCCGCGCCGCCGCGGGCGGCCCGAACGCCGGGGCCCGCCCCTGCCACCTTGCCGCGAAGAGGTGCGCCCGCCCCCCGCACCTCCCCTTCCAGAACCGCGCGGATGCGTTCGACGAGCCGGCCCGCCTGCAGCAGGCCCGGCCATCGAAACTCCCAATCTCGCCCGTATCGATGCGAGGCCAGGTAGAGCCGCACCGCGGCCGCCGGTGCCCGCTCGAGCGCCTGGCCGACCAGCACCAGGTTCCCCAGCGACTTGCTCATCTTCCTACCGTCGTAACGGACGAGGCCAGTGTGGACCCAGGCGCGGGCGAAGGGAACCTTGCCTGTTAAGGACTCGGACTGAGCCCGCTCCGACTCGTGATGGCTGAACGCCAGGTCGCGCCCCCCGCCGTGGATGTCGATCTGCGCCCCGAGATAGCGCATCGACATCGCGGAGCACTCGATGTGCCAGCCCGGCCTCCCCTCGCCAAACGGCGACGGCCACGCGGGCTCGTCGGGCGCGGACGAGCGCCACAATGGGAAGTCGAGGTAGTCGCGCTTGGCGTCCATGCCCACCCTTCCCAGCAGCCCTTCGTCCCGCAACTTGCGCAGCATCGAGACCCGCGAGCGATGCGACAGCCGGCCGTATCCGCGGTAGCGGCTGACGTCGAAGTAAAGCGCGTCGGTCTTGTAGGCGTAACCCCGCTCGTTCAAGCGCGTGGCGGCGTCGAGGACGGAGTCGATCTCAGAGGACACGCGCGGCATCACGTCCGGGCGCCTCCACCCCAGCAAGTCCATGTCACGCACGTAGCTCTCGACCTCGCGCTCGGCCAGTGCGCGCCACGCAACGTGGTCGCGCCGGGCGCGCTCGAACAGCGGATCGTCGACGTCGGTGATGTTCTGCACGTAGCGCACGCGTACGCCTGACGCCTCGGCAAAGCGCACCAGCACGTCGAACGTGCAGAACGTGAACGCATGGCCCATGTGCCCCGAGTCGTAGGGCGTGACGCCGCAGACGTATATGTGCAGCTCGGGGCGGCCACGAACGAGCCGCGGCCGGATTGCCACCAGCCGATCGCTCAGCGTGTCGTGGACGCGAAACCGGAAGGGTTCGGTCAGCTCGACGCGCGCGCCGAGACCGAAGCGTCCGCGCGCAGCGCCTCCACCTTGTCCGTCATCTCCCAGGGCACGGCGAGGTCGTCGCGGCCGAAGTGGCCGTAGGCCGCGGTCTGGAGATAGATCGGGCGGCGCAGGTTCATGTGCTGGATGATCGCCGCGGGTCGCAGGTCGAAGTGCCGGTGCACCAGGGTCAGGAGCTCATCCTCGGACGAGGTGCCGGTTCCGAACGTCTCGATCGCGATCGAGGTCGGATGCGCTCGTCCGATCGCGTAAGACACCTGCACCTCACAGCGATCCGCAAGCCCGGCGGCGACGAGATTCTTGGCTACGTGCCGGGCCGCGTAGGCGGCCGAACGGTCGACCTTGCTCGGGTCCTTGCCGCTGAACGCGCCGCCGCCGTGGCGCGCGACGCCGCCGTACGTGTCGACGATGATCTTGCGACCGGTCAAACCCGCATCCGCGGCGGGGCCGCCGACCAGGAACTTGCCGCTCGGGTTGACCATGATCTTGGTGTTCGCGTCGCGAGGCACGTCCTCGAGCACCGGGTCGATCACATGCGCGCTCACCGCCTCAGCAAGGTCTTTTTCGGACACCGACGGCAGGTGATGCGTCGAAACGATGATCGCCTCGACCCGCTTCGGCCGGCCGTGGTCGTACTCCACCGTCACCTGCGTCTTGCCGTCGGGCAGCAGGAACGGCATCGTCCCGTCCTTGCGCACCTTCGCGAGCCGGTGCGCGAGTCGGTGCGCAAGCGAGATCGTCAGCGGCATCAGCTCCGGCGTCTCCCGGCACGCGAAGCCGATCATCATGCCCTGGTCGCCCGCGCCCTGCAGCTCGAACGGGTCGTCGGCGAGAGTGCCTTCGCGCTCCTCGAGCGAGTGGTTGACGCCCGCGGCGATGTCAGGCGACTGCTCCTTGAGATAGACCTGGATGAGCGCGTGGTCGGCGTCGAAGCCGATCGACTCGGCGTTGTAGCCGATTCCGCGAATCGTTTCCCGGATAGTGCGCTGGATGTCGAGCTCGGCGTGCGTCGTCACCTCGCCGATCACGACACACAGTCCCTTGGTGATCGCGGTCTCGCAGGCCACGCGCGCGTCGCGATCCTGGGCGAGCATGCCATCGAGGACGGCGTCGGAGACCTGGTCGCAAACCTTGTCCGGATGACCCTCGGTCACGGATTCGGACGTCAGCAGGTAGGAACGCGAGGTGCTGAATGTGGTGGCCACGCGACGCCCAATCATATCTAGGCCGGA
>DATGEO010000098.1:0-41363 GCA_035310015.1 Candidatus Dormiibacterota bacterium
TACAGGACGTGGCGGCTCAGGCGGTGGCCGGGCGGGAACATCGGGTGGTCGAAATCGCGCGCGGGGTCGTGGGTCATCCCGATGCGCTCCATCACGCGTCTGGAGCGCACGTTGGCAGGCACGGTGAACGAGACTATCTCGTCGCGACGCAGCTCCCGGAAGGCCTGCGCGAGAACCGCCAGCGCTCCCTCCGTCGCATAACCGCGACCCCAGAACGGCCGGGCGAGGCGCCAGCCGATCTCGTCGTGCTCCGGCTTGAAGGGCGACAGCGAGATGCCGACGAATCCGATGCAATCCGCTTCGCCTGGAACCTCGACGGCATAGATGCCGTAGCCGTGCTCTTTCCAGAAGGCCTCCATGCGATCGATGAATGCGTCCGACTCCTCGCGCGTCAGCGGACCGGGAAAGTGCTCCATCACCACCGGGTCGGCGTTGAGGGCCGCGAAGGGCGCGCGATCGCCCGGCCGCCAGCGGCGGAGGATCAGCCGTTCGGTGCGAAGGGTGTCGCTATTCGTCGGGGTGGGCGAGCAGGCCTTTCAGGGCGTTGGCGTGGCGCAGCGTCTGCATCGCCTCGCGCTCGAGAGTGCGCACGGCCTCGCGGTTGGTACCGAGGCGCTGCGCGATCTCGTCCAGCGTCCGCTGGTGGCCGTCGATCAGCCCGAAGCGCAGCTGGACCACGCGCCTTCCCCGCGCATTGAGCGCGTCGAGCGCAGCGTCGACCTGCGTCTTCATCTCGGCCTTGGCCGCGGCCGCCACGGGCGACTCGACGGTCTCGTCCGCGATGAGGTGGCCGAGCTCGGTCTCGCCCTCCTCGCCGATCGGGGTCTCGAGGGAGACGGCGTCACGGGACAGGCGGCGGAGCTCCTCGACCTCGGGGATGGTGAGGCCCATCTCCTCGGCGATCTCCACGTCCTCGGGCTGGCGGCCCAGGCCCTCGCGCAGGCGCTGGCTGATGCGGTTGAGCTTGTTGAGCTGGTCGCCCATGTGCAGGGGCAGCCGGATCGACCGCGCCTTGTCGCCGATCGCCCGGAGCACGGCCTGCCGGATCCACCACGTCGCGTAGGTCGAAAACTTGTAGCCGCGGCGGTGGTCGAACTTCTCCACGGCGCGCATGAGCCCGAGGTTGCCCTCCTGGATCATGTCGAGCAGCGAGAGCCCGCGGTTCTGGTACTTCTTGGCGATCGAGACGACCAGCCGCAGGTTGGCCTCGGTCATCCGGTGGCGGGCCGCCTCGGAGCCTTTCTCGATGGCCTTGGCGAGCTCGACCTCCTCGGCCTTGGTCAGCAGCTTGCCGCGGCTGATCTCGCGCAGGTAGGCGCCGAGAGCGTCGTCGGCGTCGGTGGCCTCGGGCTCGACGGGCGTGGACGGGCGTTCCTCGCGGTCGGAATCTTCAAGCCATGCGGAAACCGTCGTCTGGAGCTCCACGGGTTGAATCTACCCGGTTACGGGCGCGGGTAAACCCGCCCGGCGGCCCTGGACGAACGTGCTGGCGATCACCAAACCCAGTGCAACCGCCACCAGGAGCACCGCCATTCCATGCAGGCCGGCGGTCGAGGCGTGCTGGCGGAAGACGGCCCCCAGCAGGGTCGAGGACAGGATCGCGCCCACGTAGCGGAAGGTCTGGAACTGGCCGCCGGCCCACGAGGTCCGGGCGGGCGGGGCGTTCGCGTAGAGCGCCGCCTGCAGGCCCATGTTGTTGAACCCGTTGGGAATTCCGAGCACGAACGCAACCGCGACCAGGCCGAGCACAGGCGTGGAGGGTCCGAACGTGAACAGGAGGGCGGTCCCGGCCGCGAGCGCCACCGATCCGATGAGCAGGGACGGGCGCGGGCCGCGCCGGCTGATCAGGCCGGCCGCGACCGGCGTGGCGAGCACGCCCAGGCCGGTCACCGGCAGGATCAGCAGCCCTGCGGCTCGGGCGTCGAAGCCCCGGACCTCTTCCAGCCAGATCGGCAGGCCGAAGAACAGCGTGTAGAAGACAAACGTCGTCGCGGCGAACTGGACGAAGACCCCGACGAGCACCGGGTTCGCGGCCAGCAGGCGCAGGTCGAAGAACGGCGACTTCGCCCTCAGCTCGCGTACCGCCAGCGCGGCGGCGACGACGGGCACGGCCGCGAGCAGGTACCAGGCCTGGGGGGAGCCGATCGCCAGCAGGCCCGCGAGCAGGGCGGTGAGCGTGCCGGCAAACAGCAGCACGCCGGGGATGTCGACGTCCGCGAGCCCCGCCCTCGCGCCTTCGGCCGGCTGCGGCGCCGGCAGCCAGCGCAGCCCGAGCACGATCCCGAGCACCGTGACCGGCACGTTCACCAGGAAGATGCCCTGCCAGCCGGCGTAGGCAAGGGCGAAGCCGCCGACGGTCGGGCCAAGCGCCGCGCTGACGGAGGCGGCCACCGACATCATCGCCAGCGCCTGGGCCGGCACCCGGCCGCCACCGGACGCGGCGCGAATCATGCCCAGCCCCGCCGGATACGCGGTGGACGTCGCGAAAGCCTGCACCACGCGCGCGGCGATCAAGGTGCCGAAGTTGGGCGAAAGCGGCGCGAGCAGCGCGATCCCGCACGCGACGGCGAGTCCCGTCAGGAAGACACGGCGCGGGCCGAGGAGGTCGGCGAGCCGGCCCATCAGCGGCTGGCCGACGGCACCCGCGATGTAGAAACCCGAGATCAGCCATGTCGAGGTGCCGAGGTCGACCTGGAAGTCGTTGTGCAGCGTGACCAGGGCCACCGCGATCATCGACGAGTTCAGCGGGTTGAGCAGGGTGCCGAGCACGATCGCGAATACGACCCGCCTCGGCACCCGGCCCATGGGCTAAATGATCGCGGCCGGCGGCGATTCGACTATGGGGGTCGGATTGCGGTACCCCCGGCGATAATTGATTGGCTGCAAGGCGCCAAGGCGGGCGGGGGCTCGGTCGCCGGCTTGATCAGGCCTGTCCGGCAAGTCGGACGCATGCGATTGTTCGCGCAGCTGGTTGCGCTGGCGATCGCTTACTGGGTCGCGGCCAGATTGAGCCTCGATCTCGCCGTGGTCCGCGGGCAGGTCACCCCGATCTGGCCCCCGACCGGGATCGCGGTGTTCGCCATCTACGTGTTCGGCCGCCGGGTGGCGCCGGGCGTCTTCATCGGCGCGCTGGCGGTGAACCTGCCGCTCGGGCCATCGCCTCTGGGCGCGGCCATGATCGCCGTCGGGAACACGCTCGCGCCGCTCTTCGCGACCGAGCTGCTGCGCATCGTGCGGTTCGACCCGACGTTCGTTCGCCTGCGCGACGCGGCGGCGCTCATCGGCCTCGGCTCGCTCGTCGGTATGTCGGTCAGCGCGACCTTTGGCGCCTCGGTGCTGGTCCTTTCCGGCGCCGTTCAGGTCGATGACTTCTGGCCGACCTGGGCGGTGTGGTGGACGGGTGACGCGATGGGCGTGCTCCTGGTCGCGCCGTTCCTTTTCAGCCTGCTCCCCGACCCGACGGCCCGGAAGCTGACCTGGCAGGGAGCCATCGAGCTCGTACTCCTGCTCATCGACACCGGACTGGTCACCTTCGCGCTGTTCGAGTCCAAGCTGCGCGTCGAGTACCTGGTGTTCCCGCTGATCATGGTCTCGGCCTGGCGTTTCCGGCTGCGCGGGGCCGCGCCCGCGGCGCTGATCGCGTCGGGAATAGCGATCTGGGCGGCGGTGCAATCCGTCGGCCCGTTCGGCGGCGAGTCGCTGCTGCAGAGGATGGTCACGCTGCAGGCGTTCAACGTCTGCGTGGCGCTGACCTCGTTCGTGCTCGCCTCCTACGTGGCCGCGCGCCAGCGGCAGCAGGCGATGTCGCTGGAGCTGGCGACGGCCAACGCGGCGAGCGAGGCCAAGAGCACGTTCCTCAACGTCGCCGCCCATGAGCTGCGAACGCCGATAACGGTGCTGAACGGCTACCTGTCGATGCTTGCGGACGGTTCGCTGGGCGAGCCGCCCGAGCAGTGGCGGAGCCCGCTCGGCGTGCTGGCCGCAAAGACGGAGGAGCTCGAGAAGATCGTCGAGGACCTGCTCGACGCGTCGCGCATCGAGTCCGATCGCCTCCGCCTGGAAAAGGACATCGTCGACCTGCGCTCGGAGGTGCAGGCGGCCGTCGAGCGCGCGCGGCCCCGGATGGAGCTGCTCGGGGCGCACATCTCGACCGAGCTTGGTCCGGACCGGGTGATGGTCGAAGCGGACGACTACCGCATCGGGCGCGTGCTCGACAACCTGATCAACAACGCGCTCTCGTACAGCCCTCGACCGGCGCGAGTGGACATCGAGCTGGGGGTCGACTCGGGGCGCGCGAAGGTCCTGGTGGAGGACCAGGGCATTGGGATTCCGGCCGATCAGCGCGAAGCGGTGTTCGAGCGTTTCCACCGCCGTGAGCCGCGAGGCCTGGACGAGACGCCCGGGGTCGGGCTGGGCCTGTACATCAGCCGCCAGGTCGCGGAACGCCACGGCGGGAGCCTGGTCCTGAAGAGCAGCGAGCCCGGAAAGGGCTCGGTGTTCCAGCTCACGCTGCCCCTGGTCGCCGCAGGCGAGAGATAGGTAGCGCCAGCTATCGCAGCACGAAGCCGGTCCCGAGCCGATCGCGCGGGTCGAGCGTGAAGCGGTGCTCGCCGGTTCGGTACGCGGTGCCCTCGACCTCGGTGATCACAGCGCCTTCGGTGACGCCGGTGATTCGCGCCGTGAAGGTGGTGTCGATGATCGAGTCGTGGCGCAGCGTCTGGCCCGCGCGCAGGACGCCGTCGGCGGCCAGCAGCGCGCACCGCGCGGACGTGCCCGAGCCGCACGGCGAGCGGTCGACCTCGCCGTCGGCGAAGATCGTCACGTTGCGCTGATGGAGCTCCGCGACCTCTTCGTAGAGGATCGTGCCGTAGATCCCGGAGAGCCGGTCGTCCGTCGGATGGCGCGCGACATCCGAACCCTGCAGCGCGAGCTTGACCTCACGACCGGCCGCGATCAGCTGCTCGAGGTGCTCGGGTGCCACTCGAAGGCCGAACGCCCGGGCCGGCGCCGACGCGTAGATCGCGCCGCCGTAGGCCACGTCCACGTGCACTCCCGCAGCCGGCACGCCGCGGGCGATCACGAACGCGGGCACATTGCGAAAGGACACCGAGCCGACTGCGCCTTCCTTCATGGAGACGCGCGCCACGACGCGACCTGACGGGACGTCGATGGCGATTTCCACGTCGCCGTCGCGCGGCGCGTGCACGCGGCCGGATTCCACCGCCCACGCGCCGAGCGCGATGGTGCCGTGGCCGCACCCGGTCGAATAGCCGTCCTTGTGCCAGAAGAGCACGCCGAGCTGCGCACCGCCATCGTCGGGCGGGACGAGAAAGCTGCCGTACATGTCCGCGTGGCCGCGGGGCTCGTGGCACAGGAGCCGGCGGATCGAGTCGACCGCTTCATCCTTCGCCGCCCGCTCCCGGCGATCGCGCACCGAGGCGCCGGCAATGTCGGGCGCGCCTGAGGTGACGATCCGGAACGGTTCGCCGGCAGTGTGGTAGTCGGTACAGGCGATCTCGCCTTTAATCGATGACATCGATGCGCACCTGGAACGTCCCCGGAGTCTAGTCGCCTGAGCCTTCTAAGCTGGTGAGGTGAGCCTGCACAAGGAGAAGTGGCCGGGAGAGACGCTCGAATACCGGCGGGCACGCAACGCTCTGTTGCGCGAGGAGATCAAGCTCCGCCGCAGCATCGAGTCCGTCGCGGCCAAGCGGCGATCGCTTCCGCTCGGCGGCGCTGTCCCGACCGACTACGTCTTCGACTCGTGGCGCCCGGGTGACGATGCCTTTCCCCAGGTGCGAATGTCGGAGCTCTTCGAACCGGGCAAGCGCACCCTGGTCCTTTACAACTTCATGTTTCCGGAATCGCCCGATTCGCACACCCCGTGCCCGTCATGCACCTCGATCATCGACGCGATCGACGGCGCCGCGCACCACCTCATGCAGCGCGTGGGCTTCGCCGTCATCGCCAAGGCGCCCATCGCCGACTTCCGGCGGCATGCGCGCAGCCGGGGCTGGCAGCACGCGCGGCTGCTGTCCTCGGCAGGCAACACCTTCAACCGCGACTATCACGCCGAGGGAGAGAACGGCCAGCAGATGCCGCTCGCGCACGTGTTCGTACGGCGCGGCAAACGGATGCGCCACTTCTGGAGCAGCGAGCTGTGGTTCACGCCGTCAGAGTCTGGCCAGGACCTCCGCCACGTCGACTTCATGTGGCCGCTCTGGAGCATCCTCGACCTGACGCCGGAAGGCCGCGGCAAGGGCTTTTACCCTCAGCTCGAGTACACGTAACCCTCAGCCGGCCGCGACCCCGCAGCCTGGTCATTCGCCGCCATACCATGCGCGGCATCGGTTAAGCGGGCGCCAGGGACGAGCTCGCCTCCCCCTCGGCGAACACGTGCCGCATGGCCTCGTCGCCGATCGCGGCCATGGCCTCCATCATCTGGCGCAACCCGCCCGCGATCTCCGGATCGCCAGGCTCCTCCCACACGTACGCGCGGCTTATCCGGGTGCCGGCACCGGACTCCGCGACCTGAATCGTCACGTACATCGGCGTGGGCTTGTCGCCGTACAGGGTCAGCTCTCGACCCGGATCGATCGAGACCACGCGGAGAGTGATCGTCATGTCGCCGTGGTGGCAGTGGAACTCGCGATCGAGGTCGGTGCCGCGCGCCCCCGGGAAGGCGACGATGCGATCCGCCGACATGTACCGCTCCATGACCTTCGGCTGGAGCATCAACCGGCTCACGAGCTCGACCGGCGCCTCCACGTTCACCGACGTGTTGAGCATCGCCTCGCCGGCCGGCACACGCTTGCGCTCCGCCGCCTGCGCCTCCTCCCAGAGGTACCCGATGTCGACGTAGCCGCCGGTGATGGCGCCGAGGTCGAACTCCTCGCTGTGGGGGTGAAAGCGCTCGCGCACGTCCGCCGGCAGGCGCTCGAGCACGGCGTCCGTGACCAGCACGTACTCCTTCGACGGCACCTTGTTCTTCAGCAGGCGGTGGGCGACGATGACGTCGGTGCCGTGAAGCTGCTCGACACCGCCGAGCCGCTGCCGGGAGAACGATCCGTGGTGCACCACGAACTTGAGCTTCAGGATCCCGATGTTCGCGCACGCGGTGCAGGGGCACGTCGAAACCGTTTGCATGTCGCGGAGCCGGCGGTGGAAAGCGACGAACGTGCCTTCTATCGCGCCGATGACATCGGACGTCGACAGGCCGGTGATGAACAGGATGGCGTCGCCCTCGACCTGGGAGACGTCCATGCGGCCCTCAACGCTCCGAACGACGGTGTCGAGCAGCTCGTGGAGGATCGACCAGCTGTGGTCGACCTCGGTCTTGGCCACGAAGGCCGAATAGCCGGAGATGTCGGCCAGGACGAGGGCTCCCTCCTGCAGGCCCGAGAATGCTGAAGGCTCGTCGCTCCGGCTCCCCATCGACGACAGGGTTATCGGCCTGCCACAGGACGGCCACGGCGGCGCGGCCCTACATCAGCCGGCCTCGGAGCTCCTGGCTCAGGTCGAGCAGCCGGCGAGCGGCAGGGGATCCGTCGGCACGCCGCCGATCTCGAGCTGGAAGTGGAGGTGCGCGCCGATCGACAGGCCAGTGCTCCCCACCAGGCCGACCATGTCGCCCTGCTGGACCTGCTGGCCGACCGCGACCGAAACCTCCTCCATGTGGGCGTAGATCTCGACGAGGCCATAGCTGTCCGTCACCTCGACGCGTATGCCGAAGTACGGGGCCGGGCCGGCCGCCGTGACCGTGCCTCCCGCCGCGGCTCTGATCGGGGTGCCGTAGCCCGCGAGCAGGTCGACCCCGGTGTGGAAATGCGCATAGCCGTCGTAAGGCAGCTCGACCGCGAAGGAGGTCGGGCCGAACTTCTGGATGATCTGCGCACCGGGGATGGGGCAGACGAACTCGCCCGGCTGGAGCGGGTCGGCCGGCAGCCCCGAGGACAGGTTGGGCCCGACCTTGGGATCGACCGGGATCACAAGCATCGACCCCGGCTTCACGCCGCCGCGGATGCGGTTGAAGTCGACGATCGTGACCGGGTCGATGCCGTAGGTGGCCGCGATGCTCGCCAGCGAGTCGCCCTTCCTCACTACGACCACAAGGCCCGGCACGGGAGGCAGGCGCAGGACCAGCCCGGCTTTCAGCGGCAGGTGCAGTCCCGGGTTGGACCACGTGATCTCGCGAAACGGAACATTCAGCGCCGTCGCGATGCTCGTCAGCGTGTCGCCGGGCTTGACGGTGTAGAAGATCGGCGCCCGGTCGGGCAGCACGGCGATGGGGCCGTAGATCGGCTTGATGATCGTCGTGTCGCGTCCCATAGAAGCGTCATCGACGGTATTGGCGGCCCGTGCGCTGGTGAGACCGGCCGCGGGTCGCAGGTACGCAGAGAAGCTGTACCCCGACAGCACCGCTGCCATCAACAGCACAAAGGCATGGGCCACGTAGCGATGAATGCGCACGCCTACCCCCAGGCTTGCCTTCTCGCACCCCCGCGAGAGTCCCGGCAACGGTAGCAGACCGGCGAGGGTGGGTCAAACGACCCGCGATTAGTCAGCGCACCGTTTGCAGTCATAGCTCGTGAGATGGCGACCGCAACCACGTTCCGCAATTTCACAGGTGAGGTGATCCTGCCCGGCGACGCCGCCTACGACCGCAACCGGGCGGTCTGGAACGGCGTGATCGACCGACGCCCGGCCGCAGTGCTGCGCTGCGCTTCCGCCGAGGACGTCGTCGCAGCCGTCCGCTGCGCCCGCGAAGCCGATCTCGAGATCGCCGTCAAGTGCGGCGGCCACAACGCGGCCGGCCTCAGCGTTACGGACGGTGGCGTGATGATCGACCTCTCGCCGATGTCCCACGTGGGCATCGACCCGCGGCGGCGCAAGGCGTGGGCCGGCGGCGGCTCGCTCCTCGGCAACCTGGACCGGGCTGCACAGCACCACGGCCTCGCCACCACGGCGGGCAACGTGTCGCACACCGGCGTCGGTGGCCTGACCCTCGGCGGAGGGATGGGTTGGCTCGCCCGGCAATTTGGGCTGGCCTGCGACAACGTCGAGGCCTATACCGTGGTGACCGCGGAGGGATGCATGGTGCGGGCAACCGCGACGGAGAACCCGGATCTGTTCTGGGGCGTTCGCGGCGGGGGCGGCAACTTCGGCATCGTCACCGAGTTCGAGTTTCGTCTTCATCCGGTGACCGGCGGCGCCCTGCTCGTGGAGCTGGTCTTCGATGCGGCAGACGCGCGCAACCCACTGCGAGCGTGGCGCGACATGCTTGCCGGCGCGCCGCGCCAGGCGACATTGATCGCCAGTGCGACGACATCCGAGAAGCGACCGGTCGTCTCCGTCGGATACGTATAGGTCGGCGACATGGAGAAGGGACGTGCCTATCTCTCGACCATTCGCGAGGTCGGGGCGCCTTCAATCGAGCGCGTGCGGGAGATTTCCTACGTCGGCCTCCAGTGCATGAGCGATGACCCGAACGCCCACGGCCGGCGGCGCTACTCGAAAGGGCACTACCTCACCGAGCTCAGCGATGATGCGATCGACGCGTTCCTCTCCCGCGGGCAGCCGGCCGGGTCGAGTGACCCGGACTGGGCCTGCCTTCCCAGCGGCGGTTTCCAGGCCTACGGCGGAGCGATCGCCGACGTCGGCGACGACGAAGCCGCGTTCAGCCATCGCCGGACGCTGGTCGAGTTCGGTTGCGGCGCGAGCTGGCTGAGCCCGGAGGAGGATGCCGGCCGCATCGCCGCCGCCCGGGCTTACGGCGCCGCGCTGGAGCCGTTCGCCAACGGCGTGTACGTGAACGCCCTGGGCGACGAGGGCCAGGAGGGCGTGCGCCGGGCGTACCCGGCGGCAAAGCTCGCGAGGCTGGCCGAGCTCAAGCGCCGGTACGATCCCGACAACGCTTTCCACCTGAACCAGAACATCCGCCCGGCTGCCTGACCGTCTCGCAAATCCTCGCGGTTAGAGGGGATGAATCCGCCTTGCGCCGTGCTTAACTTCGGCGCGTCACATGAGCATGTGGGCGTCCCTGAACAGCCGGCAGAAGACCTTCGCCGTCCTGGCGGCGGCGGTCGCGATCGCTTCCGTCGCCTATGCCCTCATCCTCCGCAACGTCATCTTCGGCGCGCACGCGGTGACCGCGATCGACGACATCGGGGAGGCGGTCGCCGCGGCCATCGCCTCGGCCGCATGTGCGTGGGCCGCCACCCAGGCTTCCGGCAAGGACCGGCTCGGCTGGGCCCTGATGGGCACCTCGGCCGGCCTGTGGTGCGCCGGGGAGGTCGTCTGGTCGATCTACGAGGTCGGCCTCGGCATTCCCACCCCCTACCCTTCGCTGGCGGACGCCGGCTTCCTTTCGGCTGTGCCTTTCGCGATCGCCGGCATTCGCGCTTTCTGGAGTCCTCCGCGAGGGACGTCCGCGCACTGGCGCGTCTGGTTCGACGGCATGATCGTCGCCCTCGCGCTGACGTCGACCGCGTGGGGTTTCGGGCTCCGGACGGTGTACGCGACCCAGGAGCCGCTGCTCAACAAGGTGTTCGACCTCGCCTATCCGGTCTCCGACATCCTCATCGGCACCGTCTTGATCCTCGCCATCCGGCGAGCGACCGACCAGCAGAAGGGCCGGATGGCTTTTCTGCTGCTGGGTGTCGCCTGCTACTCGATCGCCGACAGCGCCTTCTCCTACCTCACCGCCCAGGGCGCGTTCGGCGCGGTCGGCAACGTCCTCGACACGGGATGGTTCACAGGCTTCTTGTTGATCGCCCTGGCGGCGATCTATCCGCCCGGTCCGGCGAGGGCCGCAGCCAATCAATCCTCGCTTGACCTCTGGCAGCTCGCGCTCCCGTGGATGACCCTGCTCACGGCCTCGGCGGGCGACGTGTATTCCGCGCTTTCGGGCCACGAGCTCGACCTCTTCATGTCGTCGTTGACGGCGACGCTCGCGATCCTCCTGACCGTGAACATGATCATCGAGCGCAGAGAGTTCCTCGAGATGCTGAACGAGATCGAGACCTCTCGCGCCACGCTGAACCAAGAGTTCAAGACCTCGCTGGCCGGAATCCGGCGCCTCAGCAGTCGGATCCAGGATGCCGAGCGGATCGAAGGCGAGGAGGTCAGGCGCCTTGCCGCCGACATCCATCGCACCGCCGAACGGCTCGAGCACATGATCGGCGAGATAGTCGACGAGGACGAAGCGGATGGAGCGAAACCCGAGACGGCTCGCGAGATCCCCGCCGACGTCGCCGTCGTGCCAGCCCGCTAGCCGGAAGGGCTCAGGCCAGCCGCACCTCCGCGCTCAGGGTGAGTTCACGCGACGAGCGGCCCGCCCGAACGGAGTAAGAGCCCGGCCGCGGAACCCACGCGCCCGCCCCACCGTCGTAGGTCGTGAACGAGCGGGCTGGAATCGTCAGGTGCGCCTCCACCGTTTCGCCGCCCGCCGCGGTCACGCCCGCGAAGGCCGCCAGCGTCCGCACGGGCCGGCTCGGGTCGCCGTCAGGTCCTTCGAGGTAGAGCTGCACCATCTCGCGGCTCGAGCGCGAACCGGTGTTGCGCACCTTCACGACGACGCGCATGTCCTCCCCGGTGGTCAGGGTCGCCGATGCCGGCTGGATCGACTCGTACACCCAGGCGGCGTATCCGAGCCCGTGCCCGAACGCGAACAGCGGCTCGACGCCCGCGCGGTCATAGCCGCGATAGCCGACGAGCAGGCCCTCGTCGTATGACAGCCGGCCCGCGTCGGGATAGGCTGTGAGCACCGGCGCATCGGCCTCCGCGCGAGGGATGCTCACCGGCAGCCGGCCGCCTGGCTCGGCGGCGCCGCTCAGCACGTCCGCGAGCGCCTCGCCGAACGCCTGCCCCGGAAACCAAGCCTGGATGACGGCGGCGACATTGGCGGCCCATGGCATCAGCACCGGCATGCCGGAGTTGACGATGACGATCGTGTTCTGGTTCGCGCCGGCGACTCGGCTTATGAGCTCGTCCTGCCGGCCGGGCAGCGACATCGTGTCGCGGTCGTAGCCTTCGCTCTCGGTTCCGTCCGCCGATCCGACCACGACGACGGCGACATCGGCGGCCGCCGCCTCGGTGACGGCATCGATCATCAGCGCGTCGTCATCGACGTCGGCGGCGATGCCGAGCCGGAGGGTCACGAATCCCGGTTGCCGGCCGTGGACGTCGGGGTGGTGCTCGACTCGAATGTCCACCGCCTGGCCCGCGCGCAGGTCCACCGGCACGCGCACCTCGGGGGGCTGCGACAGCACGAACACCACGTCGCGCGCCGGATGAGTGGTGACTCCCTCGCCGGCCACTTTGCCGTCGACCAGCACCCGCGTGCGGCCGATGCCGCCCACGCCGATGACGTGGCGGCCGCCTGCGGTGGGGCGATAGCTCGTGCGCATCGCGATCTGCGAACCGTCCTGATGCACCTCGGCCGGCAGCGGATCCCACCACGTGATGACGCTCTTTTCGTAAGGCAGGTCGCGCAGCACCTCGCCCTCGGGTCCCTTCACCTCGAGGTGCACGCCGGCGAGCCCGCTCACCGGGTCGTGGAAAAGACCCGGCGCCGGCAGAGCGATGGTCGCGCCGGTCGAGCAGCCCTGGCCGATCGTGACGTAGGCGTCGAGCGACTCGGCGAGAGCTTCGGCCAGGCCCGGCCGCACGATGGGCAGCACGCGGACGCTGCCTCCGCCCTGCAGCTGCGGCTCGACCGCGTTCGGGCCGATGAGAGCGATCCGGCCGGCCTTGCCTTTGGGCAGGGGGAGGAGCCCGCGCGGATTCGTCAGCAGCACGAAAGATCGCGCGGTGACCCTGCTGAGCAGGCCAGGGTCGATGGGTGTGGCGGTGCCGACCACGTGGCCGTCCTGGGCTCCGTTGCTCGAGCCGTCGACGTGCCCGTCGAGCGCTCCGACGCGCCGCGCCAGCGCGAGCACGCGCTGCACCTTGTCGTCGATCGCGGCCTCGGGCACCAACCCGTCCCGCACGGCGGCCGCGAGGCGGTCGCCCCATGGGCCGTGGGGCCCGGGCATCACGAGGTCGAGACCGGCGAGGGCGGTCTCCACGGTGAGGCTTGCGGCATGCCAGTCCGAAACCACCACGCCGTCGAAGCCCCACTCGTCCTTCAAGAGCTTCAGCAGTGGCGCGTTGGCCGTCATCGTGGCGCCGTTGACCGAGTTGTACGCGGCCATGATCATCATCACGCCCTCGGCGACGCACGCCTCGAAGGGCGGCAGGTAGAGCTCGCGCAGAACCGTCTCGGAGATGCGCGCGTCGTAGGTGCGCCGCTCGGTCTCCGAGTCGTTCGCGACGTAATGCTTGGCGGTGGCGCCGACGCCCGCCCTCTGCACGCCGCGCACGAAGGCGGCGGCGATCAGCGCGCTCAGCAGCGGATCTTCGGAGAAGCACTCGAAGCCACGCCCGCTGAGCGGCGTGCGGATGATGTTCACGGTCGGAGCGAGGAGAACGTCGATGCCCTTGGCGCGCGTCTCGTGGCCGAGCGCCAGCGCCAGCTCTTCGACAAGCGCGACGTCCCACGTCGCGCCGAGCGCGACCGGACACGGCAGCGAAGAGGAAGGGTTCGCGGCGTCGAAACGTACGCCCCGGACTCCGGCCGGGCCGTCCGACATGACGAGGTGGCGAAGTCCTATCTCCGCGGCGTTGTGCAGGACCCACGAATCACGACCTGTGAGCAGCCGGACCTTCTGCTCCAGGTCGAGCCGGGCGACTAGGGCGGACTCATCGCCCGGAATCCCGACAACGGCGCCAGTCATTGACAGCCTCCTCGTTCACGAGTTGAGAGTCCGGCCGGCAGGCCGCCGGCCGGACTCGAAAGATCCAGGTGCCGTTAGGACACTGGCTTGAGCTGCATGAGGATGTACGGCATCTGCGGGTCGCTGGGGCTGGGGTTCATGTACGGGTGCGACTGGTTCGGCCAGCCCACGTACTTCGCGCTGCTGAAGACGTTCCAGTCGGCGCCGTAGAGAAGCGGTGCCTCCGGCACGTCGGTCGACATGATCTTCTCGAGCTTCTGCACGATCGGGTACAGGGTCGCAGTGTCGCTCGGGTCGGTGCTCGCGTACGCGGTCAGCGCCGCCAGCGCGTCGGCGTTCGTGTAGCCGATGAAGTGAGCAGTGGAGTTCGCGTCGGTGCTGTCCAGCCAGTTCTGGTACTGGATGTACGGGATGCTGCCGCCGGATCCCCAGTGGATCGCGGTCTGCCACTGCGATGGGTTCGAGGTGATGTTGGCGTTCCAGTCCGAATAGCCCTGGGCCGGCTTGGTGGTCACGTCCATCCCGAGCGGCTGCAGCTCCTGGGACATCAGCGCGGCGTTCTCCCAGTAGTCGGAGAACGGAACCGGGTCGTAGACGGAGAACTTGATGATCTGCCCGCCCTTCGTCCAGCAGTTGGCGCGGTTGCTGCCGTCGCAGTTGCCGCCGGAGTGGAAGGTGCCGGTGCCGCTGTCGTAGTGCGAGCTCGCCGGTGCGGACCAACCGCCGGCGATCAGGATGTCGTAGACGTCGTCGCCCGCCGGCAGGTTGTCGGCCTTGGCGGTGGCCGCGTCCGGGACGCTGCCATTGATGGAGAGGTCGTTCTTCATCGAGCCGTCAGAGGGCAGGAAGGCGTTCTGGTTCGGAAGGATCAGCGCGCTCGACGAGCTCGCGGGCTGCTCGTAGCCCGACTCGCCCAGCTGCGCCAGCGCGTTGCGGTCGACGCCGTAGCTCACGGCCTTGCGCACCGCCGCGTCGCCGATGCCGGTCGCTCCGCCGTTGCCGGGGTTCAGGTTGAACCACAGGGTCACGGTGCTGCCGGAGGCAAACCACGCGTGGTTGGTCAGCGGGTTGAGGTTGACGTAGTTGGCGTAGACGTTGGGGATGTCATTGCCCGCCCAGTCCAGCTGTCCGCTCACGAGCGCGTCGCTCGCCGCGGCGTTGGTGGCGATGGAGGGCGTGTCGATCTCCGATTCAGGCGGCGTGCCGCCCCAGTAGTACGGGTTCGGCTTCCAGCGGATGAGGGAGCTCGAGTAGCTCTTCAACATGAACGGACCCGTTCCGACCGGGTTGGTGATCGTCAGCGTCGGGTTGGCCGCGATCTGCTGGGCCACCGACGCCTTGAGGATGTAGGTGTTGCCGAGGATCGGGAAGAGCCCGGTGTACTGCGCCGATTTGAAGTGAAGGGTCACGTCGTTGCCCGAGACGGTCGGGTCGGACGCCTGGGCCGGGACGCCCGTGATGTCGACCTTGGGATTCTCGATCATCTTGAACGTGGCCGCTACGTCCGCCGGCCCGAAGCTCGAGCCGTCGTTGAACTTGACGTTCTGGCGGAGGGTGACCTTGAGGTCCTTGCCGCCGTTCTCGAAGGAGTAAGCCGTCGCGAGCCACGGATGCGTGCCCGCGGCGGTCGCGTCGAGCTGGTCGAACTCGACCAGCGGCTCGTTCACGATCGTGCGCGTACCCATGCTGGCCGCGACCGAGTTCGTGTCGTACGGGTTGAAGTCATCCGAGAATGTCACCCCGGTGGTCGGCTCGGCGATCAGCGCCTTGCCGCCGGACACCGTGGCGGTGCTGGTCGAAGACTGGCACGCGGCGACGAACAATGCCGTCACCGCGAGCACACCGGTCATGACTCGCCAATTCATCGATAGATCACCTCCATGACGCACGGCCGGCCAAGGCTCGTGCACTGCTGATGGCTGACGGCACCTGGGGACCACACCCTTGTGCTTCGCCCGGGACGGGCGGCGACCGAAACGCAAGACGCAAATTCAAATGTCCTCACCTCTTTTCCGAGTCTTTTCCGAGTGCCATGCCGGCGTCGGCCGGCACACCGTTGTTGCCCGCTCCTCGCTCCGCAGCGTCGACGTGCAGCCAGCACGCGGCGATGTGATCGGACGCCACGACGACGTTCGGCGGCGCCTGCCGCTTGCACACCTCCATCGCGTACGGGCAGCGCGGGTGAAACCGGCAGCCGCTGGGCAGCGCTTCGACGCTCGGCGGCGCACCCCGGCCGGCGAGATGCGGCGGAGTGGCGCGGTCCGGATCCGGCGCGGCCGAAAGGAGCAGCTGCGTGTATGGGTGCGCCGGGCTGTCGGTGAGGCTCACGCTGGGCGCGGCCTCGACCAGCTGGCCGGCGTACATCACGACGATGGTGTCGGCGAGGTATCGCGCCGACGCGATGTCGTGGGTGACATAGAGGATCGCCAGGTGCGCGTCGTCGCGCAGCGATCCCAGCAGGTTCAGCACGCCGAGACGGATGGAGACGTCGAGCATGGAAACCGGCTCGTCGGCGATGAGGACCTTCGGCCGGACCGCCAGCGCGCGGGCGATGGCGATGCGCTGGCGCTGCCCGCCCGAGAGCTCGTGCGGGAACTTGGCCATGAACTGCTCCGGCGGCTTGAGCGCCACCCGGCGCAGGAGGTCCGCCACCGCGGCGCCAGGGTCTGCGCCGGCGAGGTGGTGGATCTTCAACGGACGCTCGAGCTGGTGGCGCACCCGGTGCACCGGGTTGAGTGATGCGAACGGGTCCTGGAGGACCATCTGCACCGCGGCCGCATAGGTGCGCGGCCGTCCCTCCGGCGCCGGCTTGCCCTCGAGGAGGATCTGTCCCGCGTCCGGCCTGATGATCTTCGCCAGCAGCCGCGCGACCGTGGTCTTTCCCGCCCCGCTCTCACCGACGATGGCCGTCACCTTGCCGGCGTCGAGCCGGACCGAGACGTTGTCCACAGCATGGATGGGACGCCGGCGCGCGAACGGGCCGCGGCCCTGCTTGAGCCAGAAGAACTTACTGAGGTTGCGCCCCTCGAGGAGGCCGGTGCCGTTCACGATCACTGGGCTATCACCTCGATCGCGACCCCTGCGGGTTCGGGCTTGGCCAGCTCGGCCGGGACCTGCGCCCCGTCGCGGTGCAGCCAGCACGCGACCTCGCGAGACGCGCCGCCGATCGGCGCGAGCTGCGGGAGCTCGGACGAGCAGCGCGGCATCGCCCACCGGCAGCGGGGGTGAAAAGCGCAGCCCGACGGCAGGTCCCGGATGTCCGGCGGAGACCCGGGGATGCCTTCCATCCGCACACGTTTGCCGTGCATCGGCGGAAAGCAGTGCAGCAGCCCGTGCGTGTAGGGCAGCCGCGGCGAGCGGAACAGAGCGTTGGCGGGCGCCCGCTCCATCACCCGGCCCGCGTACATGACCGCGATCTCGTCGGCCAGCTCGACCAGCAGCGAAAGGTCGTGCGTGATGAACAGCGCGGCGAACCCTAGGCGCTCGCGCAGGTCCATCAGCTCTTCGAGGATCTCGCGCTGCGTGACGACGTCCAGAGCCGTCGTCGGCTCGTCGAAGATCACGACCTGCGGGTCGAGCGCCAGGGCCATCGCGATCATCGCGCGCTGCCGCATGCCGCCCGAAAGCTCGTGCGCGAACGAGTGCAGCCGGTCCGGGCTCAGGCCGACCATCTCCAGCTTCTCGGCGGCCTTCTCCACGCGGGCGGCGCGAGAAAGATGCGAGCGGTGGGCTCGCAGCATGTCTTCGAACTGCGCTCCGACGGTGGTCACCGGGTTGAGCGCGTCGAGCGAGCTCTGGAGCACGACCGCGATCTCCGACCACCGCACCTCGCGCAGCCGGCGCTGATCGGCGGCCAGCAGGTCGATGGTGCTGCCGTCCTTGGGGTGGAAGAGCACGGTGCCCGAGGTGATGACTGCGGGCGACCGCAGCAGACGAATGGCGGCCAGCGCAAAAGTGGTCTTGCCGCTCCCGCTTTCGCCCGCGAGCCCCAGCACCTTGCCGCGGCGAAGGACGAGGTCGCAGTCCATGACCGCGTGGACGGCCTCGGCGCCGTAGCCGTAGTCGACCGAAAGGCCCTTGATGGTCAAGACCTCCCCGCCCCGGGTGGGAGTCGTTTTTGCGCTTGCTGCCGGCAGGGCATTGAGGACCGGGGTGATCGCGAACACAGGCCGGCGCTTGAGACCGGCTTTTCTCGCTCGGCTCGAGAGCCCGGCCGTGCGCAGCCGCGGGTTGATGAACTCGTCGATGCCGAAGTTGAGCAGGGCCAGGCCGGTGCCGAGCAGCGCCACGAATAGGCCCGGCGGCGCCCACCACCACCACCAGCCGCCGCGGATGGCGTTGTTGGCGAAGCCCTCGCGAAGCATCTCGCCCCAGTTCCACAGTCCCGGCGGGTCCGCGGTCGGCGCGCCGGCGAGGCCGAGGAACGAGATCGCGATGTACGCGTAGATCGCGTACAGGGTCGTGAACAGAAACGACGCTGCCACGATCGGGATGAGGTTGGGCAGAACCTCGGCGAGGATGATCCGCAGGGGCCGTTCGCCCGAAACTCTCGAGGCTTCGACGAAATCGCGGTTGCGCAGCGAAAGCGTCTGGGCGCGCAGGACGCGAGAGCTGTAGGCCCAGGCGGTGACCGCGATGATGATCGCGACCAGCAGGATGGACGAGCCTGCGGTCGGCACGTAGTCGGCGAGCACGATCAGCAGCGGCAGGCCGGGGATGGCGAGGAAGACGTTGGCGACGAGCGAGAGCCCTTCGTCGGCTGCGCCTCCCAGGTACCCGGCGCTGACGCCGAAGATCACGGAGAGCGCCGTCGCGATCGCCGCGGCGAGCAGACCCACGAACATGGTCGCCTCGGTCGACGAGAGCAGCTGGGACAGCACGTCCTGGGCGAAGACGGTGGTTCCCAGCAGGTGGGATGCGGACGGCGGCAGCGGCAGCGGGTAGTAGTTGGCGGGAAAACCTGTACCCGGGCCGGTGCCGGGGACGAGAACGTGCTGCACCCAGTTCTTGGTGTCGGTCGCGTTGGGCGAATAAGGCGAGATCCAGCGGCCGAGCACCGCCAGGACCGCGAACGCCGCCGTGATCACGGCGCCGGCGATGACCTTGGGCGAGCGCGGCAGCCGCCAGATTCGGGCACGGCTCACGACCGGCGGCAGGGGCGCGGCGGTCCCGGGCGCGGTGGTCAGTGCCGTGTTGTCGATCGTCATCGGCTCACGCCACCTGCCGGGCTCGCGGATCGATGAGCACGTACACCACGTCCGCGATCAGGTTGGCCGCCAGGACCACGAGGGTGATGACCACGAAGATGCCCTGGACCAGCGTGTAGTCCAGCTTGCCGAGGGCGTCGAACAGGTGATAGCCGATGCCCGGATAGTTGAAGACGATCTCGACCAGGATCTGGCCCGCGACCACGAGGCTGATCGCGATGGTGAAGTTCGACACGACCGGCAGCAGCGCGTTGCGGGCTGCGTACCACATCACCTGGTGCGTCGGCAGCCCCTTGGCCGCGGCGACGAGGACGAAGTCGTCGTCCATCGTCGTCACCATCTGGTTCCGCATCGACAGGATGAAGCCCGCAGCCGACGCGAGGATCACGGTCGCGCCGGGGAGGATCGCGTGCTCGAGAACGCTCTCGATGTACGGCAGGTTGAACCCGGGCGTGACGGCGTAGATGTCGTATGCGAAGAGGCTCGGGAACCATTTCAGCATCGTCCCGGTCTGGCCGAAGAAGAGCACCAGCACAAGAGCAAGGAAGAAATAAGGAAGGGCCTGGAAGAAGGTCGCCCCCGGCAGCAGCCACTCCACCCACGTGCCCCGGCGCCAGGCGAGCAGCATGCCGATGCCGGTGCCGGCGATGAAGCTGATGACGGTGGCGATGACGAGGAGGCCCAGCGTCCAGGGCAGGTAGGACAGGATCAGCGAGCTCACGGGCGCGTTCTCGGACCACGAATGCCCGAGGTCGCCATGGGCGAGGTTCCCCAGGTACTGCAGGTATTGGTCCCCCATGCTCTGGTGGACGTTGAAGCCGAGCTGTTCCTCGACGGCGGCGATGCATTCCGAGTTGCAGTTGCCGGATTCCGATGCGCGCGCCACGGCGCCCGCGACCGGATTGCCAGGCACCACGCGAGGCAGGAGAAAGCTGACGGTCACGGCCACCCACGCGGCCAGCAGGTAGACGCCGAGCCTGCGGAGGATGGCGCCCATCGCTACACGCCGTCTTCCCTCTCCCTCGAGGGAGAGGGTTGGGGGAGGGTGATCAATCTTCCGTCCCCTTCCGCAGTGGTTTGACGGACGCGGCGCCGTCGGTCTGGTGCGCCTTGCAGCCGCAGCTCTCGCGCACGATCAGCTGCACCGGCAGCACGACGTCCTGGTCGGCCTTGCCGGAGCTGATCTTCGAGTAGAGGATGTCGAAGGCGGTCGCCCCCAGCTCCTGCATGGGCTGGCGGATCGTGGTGAGCGGCGGGTGCAGGTGACGCGCGACCGGCACGTCGTCGAAGCCGGTCACCGCGACCTCGTCCGGCACACGGATGCCCCGGCGGGCAAGCGCGTGCATCACGCCCAGCGCGGTCTGGTCGTTGGCGCAGACGATCGCGCGTGGCAGCTTGCGGCCTGCGTCGAGCAACGACGTGATGACCTTGGCGCCGCCGGCGGCGCTGTAGTTGCCCTGCCACTCCGGCCCTGTCTGCACGGAGACTCCGGCCCGCTTCGCCTCCTCCTCGAGGGCGCGGGCGCGGCTGAGGTTGTCCGGGCTGTCCGACCGCCCGGAGACGTAGCCGAGGCTTCGGTACCCATGGTCCTTGATGAGGTGGCGCACAAGAGCCCGCATGCCGGCCTCGTTGTCGCAGCGCACGCACATGTAGCCGCGACCTGGGCGACCGGCAAGCGTGACGATGGGCACCGAGCCCGCGAGCCGGTTGATCGCCGTGGCCGAGAGCATCCGGTCGTGGAGGATCAGGCCATCGGCTTTGCCCGCGAGCGAGGAGATTCGCCTCGAGGCGTTGGTGTCCGTGAAGCCGACGGAGCTCATCAGCACATCGAAACCGCGACGCTGCGCCGCGACGTCGATGCCTCGATTGATGACGTCGATGAAGAGGAGGCTTTCGTCCTCGTCCTCGAAATAGGTCTCGTTGCCGCGCCTGAAGACGACGCCGACGACCTCTTTCAGCCCGTTGGAAAGCGCGCGCGCAGCTCCGTCGGGGACGAACCCGAGCTGCGCGACCGCCTCCATGACGCGCTCCCTCGTGTTGGCGCGCGGGCGCCCCTGTCCATTGAGGACGCGCGAGACCGAGGCGATCGAAACGCCGGCCTTCTCGGCCACGTCGTAGATGGTTCGGGTGCCCTTGGGTCGCTTCGGTTCCGGCATGCGGACCTCGAACGAACGGAGGCTGGCGCTGGGTACGCGACCTGCGGTAAGCGCTTACCGGTAAGCGCTTACCGGATTATAGGCGTGGCCCTGTCGCTGTCAAGAGGCCGGTCGGCCGGCGGCGTGGGGCCGGTCAGCGGATCCGGTCGTTCACCCTGTTGGCCGCGGTCTGCGCGTCCGCCGCCGCGACGTTGTAGGCGATGAGGAACGAATCGAAGGCCTTGTTCTGCCAGAAGGCGACGTAGAAGGTGTCGCCGGTCGCGGTCCCGCTGCCGATCACCGACAGCGGGCCGAAGCCCGTGCCCGATCCCGTCAGCAGGGTGCCGCCGACCAGCCGGATGAAAGCGGTGTCCCGGGGCCCGAAGCCGAGGAGCGTGGAGCTCGCGGAGTAGGTGCGCACCGCGGTCGCCGTGCTCTTGAACTCTACGATCAGGGCGATGATCATCCCGCCCGACGGGGCGCCCGTGCCGGCCGGGGACAGCGCCTCGCAGTCGCTCGCGGTGCGGCCGTAGGCGGCGAAGTAGGCGTCGGAGGCGCCCTGCATCCGCCACTGGGCCCATTCCGTCGCGTTCAGGTCGTATTCGCCGGGGTTGGTCGACTTTTCGGCGCTCAGCACCGCGCTGACGTCGCCGCTCTCACTGCACCGCTGGAACCCGGCCAGGTCGCCGGGCTGGAGAGCGACGCTCTCGACGGTGGCCGGCTTGGCCTTCGCCGCGTGGACCGGCGCCTGGCAGCCGGCTGCTGTCAGCACCAGAAGGAGGGCTACCAGGATGCGGCCCATCTCGATATAGGAACGGATGACATATCTTTTCACCCTTTAACCGGCGTATGGCGATCTTGAGAACATCGAGCCCGTGACCGTCCGGTTTGCCTCCGAAACAAGCCTCTCGACGACGCCGGCCGAGGCGTTCGACCTCTCGCTGTCGGTTGCCGCTCACCTGGCTTCGATGGCCGGCTCACGCGAGCGCGCGCTCGGCCACGACTCATCCCATGTCCTGGCCCTGGGCGACGAGATCACCTGGACGGCGTGGCACTTCGGCTGGAAGTGGCGGCTGACCAGTCGGATCACGGCGTTCGAGCGGCCGTACCGGTTCGTCGACGAGCAGGTCCGTGGGCCCTTTCACCGATTCCGGCACGAGCATCTATTCGAGCCGGACACCCAGGGAACGCGAATGACCGATGTCGTCGAGTTCGAAGCGCCGGCCGGTTGGGCCGGGCGCATTGCGGAGCGGTTGGTCCTTGGCTCCTATCTCCGCCGCCTGATCGAGCGGCGAAACCGGTACCTGGCCAGCCAGCTCGGGCGTTCACGCCCCTGACCGTCAGCTGATCAACACGATCTGGCCCTTGGCGCGAGGCCCTCGGGACATTAATAAGGACGCGAGGGGTCCGCGGTCGCGGTCGTCGCGTTCGCTCCGCCTTACCAGCGATCCCGACCGACAGGCCGAAGCTGCTTATGCCCCGCCCTGGCCTCGAGCCGGCCGCTCAGGACGACCACCGGCAGATGGCGGCAGGCGTCGTCCGACCGCAGCGCCTGGATGAAAGCGACGTTGTCGTGCCCGCCGGCGATGAGGTGGGTGAAGATCACGTCCGGAAGCGACTGCCTGGCTCGACTCAGACCTTCCACCCCGGTACGTGCGAGCGTCGTGCGGTAGCCGTCATCTTCGAGCCGGCGCTGCGTCGCAAGACAGGAAGCGTCATCGTCGTCGACCAGCAGAGCATTCGCAGTGCGGACATCCATGGCGTACCTCGCAAATCCTTCTCGGCCAGGATCGCCAGGTTCGCGGGAGGAAACGCCAGCCTGTCGGCGTGATGTAAGTCTAGCGCCGTGACGCGGCCACGGCCGGCGGAGACGAGCGCCTCCCCGTATAGTAGGTCGGCCGGCAGTCGCCGGCGCTCACCGCAGGCTCCGATTTCTCGAACAGGCCCCAGATGAGTTGGTTCGGTTCGAGAGATGAGGAGTCGGATATGCCTACTGGCACAGTCAAGAAGTTGGTCTCAGAGCGCGGCTTTGGATTCATCGCCGCCGATGACGGGAAGGAGTTCTTCTTCCACCGCAGCGGCACCGAAGGTGACTTCGACACCCTCCAGGGTGGCGAAAAGGTCGCGTTCGAGATCGAAGTGAGCCCCAAGGGCCCGCGCGCCCGCAGCGTCCGCACGCTCTAACTGAAAAAGGCCCCGAGCTTGCTCGGGGCCTCGTATTCAAATCCTGCTGGCGGGACCGCCCCCGAACGGGTCGGGCTGCGCCAGATGCCAGTCCAAGCGCGCCTGCCACCGCCCAAGCCTGTTGCGGACAGGCGTGCCGAAGGTCCCTTTCCTCACCGACGCCAGAATCGTGCGGTAGCGGTCTCTCCAGTAGACAGCCTGGCTGAGCGACGCACCGTCGACGTCAGGCTCGCCTCCGATGACGAATTCGCCATCTGCCATGTAGCCGACACAACCGGCCCTCGCGTAAGAATTGCCATAACAGCAATCCGGGCTGGTTGGGCCGGCTGAACATCGTTCACGCCGAATCGAGTATCTCGTGGCCACCTCGACGTTTGAGAACTAGGCGAGGGGACTGCCCCGCTCGGTCTCCTCGTCTACGTCACGCTATACGTCCGGTGAAGCTCTATGAAGAACTGGCCGATTGGTGGCCGGTCTTTTCGGACCCGAAGGACTACCGCCGTGAAGCGGCCCACATCATTCGAGTCCTCCGCAAGTCGACCCGCCCCGCGCCGCGGAGCGTGCTCGAGCTGGGCTCGGGTGGCGGCAACAGCGCCTTTCACCTAAAAGCGCATTTCGCGATGACCCTCGTGGACATGTCTCCGCGAATGCTCAAGGTGAGCCGAAAGCTCAACCCCGATTGCGAGCATGTCAAAGGCGACATTCGCACGCTGCGGCTCGGCCGAACGTTCGACGCGGTCTTCGTCCACGACGCCATCTGCCACATGACGACCGAGCGCGACCTCCGCGCCGTCATGCGAACCGCTTACGAGCACTGCCGGCCTGGAGGCGTCGCGCTCTTCGTCCCCGACTTCGTGCGCGAGACGTTCGTCGCGGGCACCGACCAGGGAGGAAACGATTCTCCGCGCGGCAGACTGCGTTTTCTTCAATGGGTGTTCGATCCTGACCCGGCCGACACCACCTATCTCGTCGACTTCGCGATTCTGCTGCGCAACAAGAGAGGCGATGCGCGCGTGGTCCATGATCGCCACAAGCTGGGTCTGTTTCCGCGAGCTCGATGGCTGCGCCTGATGCGCGATGTGGGACTGAAGGCCGCCGTCGTTCGCGACGATGAAGTGCGTGAAGTCTTCCTCGGTCGCCGTCCATTTGCGAAATCTGGTTGACAGGAATGCATCCATTGCGTTATGACAACGAGCTGTAAGGCGATGCTGCTCATGGTTGCCATCACAGAGGCGACGACGGATGAGCCGGCGGACCTTTCACCGAAATGCATCGGGACCCGCCAAACGCAAACACTCGGGTCCGAATCAAGCTAAGGAGGTAACCATCATGGCCGCGAAGAAGAAGGCTGCTAAGAAGCCTGCTGCCAAGAAGAAGGCCGCCAAGAAGAAGTAACGACTTCTTCTCGCGTTTTCTAATCCGTCCGATACCGCCGGGGTGCTGTGGCCCCGGCGTTTTTTTGTTCAAGCAGCGGGCCCTCCGGCGCACGACGCGTTACGCGACGCACTGAAGAAGACGCGCACGCGACCGTTGACTTGGCCCCACTTGGGGTGTGCCGGGAAGGCTGGTCGGCAGGAGTGACTGCTATCGCCAGTGCCGTCCTGACCGTCGTCGAGTTCGCCGCCGGGCTCGCCATCACTCTTGCCGGAAGCGAGCTGCTCGCGCGTGGGTTGACGCGCCTCGGCGCCAAGCTGGGTTTCTCGGAAGGACTGCTCGGCCTCCTGAGCCCCACCGCGGGCGCGGTGATCATCGGGCTGTACCTGGCCTTCGTCGCGCTGCTCGTGGCCGGCGTATGAGCTCGAACACGTGACGAGTGCTCAGAGTTTCCTGCTCTTCCTGATAGTGCTCGGCGGCGCGGCCACGATGCTGCGCCTGGTGTCGCGGAGCACGCCCACCGTTCCCTATCCGGTGCTGCTGGCGGCGGGCGGCATCGTGATCGGGTTGATCCCGGGCATCAAGCTGCCGGCGATCGGCCCCGACCTGATCCTCCTCGCGTTCGTCCCCGGGCTCGTCTTCGAGGCCTCACTGGCGCTTGACCTGGCAGAGCTGTGGCGGCGTGTCGTGCCGATCACCCTGCTGGCGTCGGTGGGCGTCCTATTGACCGTGATCGCAATCGGCGCGATGGCCCATTACGGCCTCGGCCTCGACTGGGCGAGCGGCGTGCTGCTGGGTTCGATCGTGGCAGCTACTGACCCGATCGCGGTTGTCAACCTGCTCCGCCAGGTCCGCGCGCCGCTGGGCCTGGGAGCGATCCTCGAGGGCGAGAGCCTGTTCAACGACGGCTCCGGTGTCGCTGTTTTTTCCGCGGTTCTGGGAACCATCCTCAGCGGCCATCCGTCGTTCGTGGACGGAGCGCTGAGATTCGTGTTCGTGACCGGCATCGGAGTCACGATCGGAATCGGCGCAGGGGCAGCCGGCGTCTTGCTCCTGCGCAGGGTGGGCGAGGCGGAGCTCGAGATCATGATCACTCTGGTCGTCGCCTACGGTTCCTATCTCGCCGCCGACGTGGTCCATGCTTCCGGCGTCGTTTCGGTGGTCGCGGCCGGGATCACGGTCGCCCGCTACGGCAGCAGGTCGGGGCGCCTGAAGGGCACTCAGCTGGTCGGTTTCTGGAATCTCCTCGCCTTCGTCCTGAACGCCATCCTGTTCCTGGTCGTTGGCGTCGCGCTGCCCACATCTCGCTTGATCGCCGTCGGCGGTCTGGCTCTCGCGGCCTACGGGATCATGTTCGCGGCGCGCGCCCTACCCGTTTACACGCTTCTGGCCATCGCGGACTTCCGAGGTTCGTCGATTCCGTGGAGCTGGCGCCACGTGACGTTCTGGGGCGGCATTCGGGGCGCGCTGTCGGTGGCCCTTGCCCTTTCGGTTGCCGGTTACGCACAGATAGATTCGCGCGTGCCCGTGCTGGCCTACGGCATGGTCGTCCTTTCCCTCTTGATCCAGGGCGGCCTGCTGCTGCCCGTGGCCGACCTCTTGAAGCTCCGATCGACCTCCCCCGAGTCCTAACTAGATCGGCACGCCCTCAGCCGGCAGCTCCGACGCGCGCGCGATCTAGGCCGTAGATGCGCTCGGCCCCGCGACGGGGCCGGGCGCGAAGGACGGTGCTTAGACCGTCGCCGCTGTCGGGATCAGACCGAGCTGCCTCTGCTGGTCGAGCTGGTCGAAGTAGATGCGCGCCTCTGCGATCTTTCCGTTCTCGACGCGGATGAGCTGGACTCCGTAGCCGACGACCTTCTTGTAGGTCGGGGCGATGGTGCCGGCCGGGCTCACGAGCGGGCCGGTGTGAGTGCCCTCCATGACGATCTCCTGGACGACCCAAGGGCCGCTCATGATCTCGCTGCGAACCTTCATCTTGCCGTCGGGGAATGCCTTGATCCACGTCATGGCGTACCCGGTGGCGTCCTTGGCGTTGGTGGCCTTGAAGCCCCCTGGCGCGTTGAACTTGATGTCGTCGGCGTGCACTGCGTGCAGCGCGTGCTCGTCATGAGCGTTGAACGCTGCCACGAAACGGTCGGTCGTGTCTTTGACTTCTGGCATTGCTTCTCCTCCTCAGGAGTGTCCTCGAAGCGGAAGGGCCAAGAAGGCTACTGCCACCGCTGGCCGGCAACCGCGAGGAGCCACAGTGCCCTCGCCTCAGTCCAGGAACGAGCCCTCAATATAACAGGAAATGGTTGCGGGCGCGTGCTAATATTTCGCGATCGAACGTCCCCGCCTGCTGTCGGTCGCCGACGCCGCGGCCGAGCTCGACGCATCGGAGGCCTACGTGCGCCGGTTGCTGCTGAGGCAGCGGCTGTACGGCATCAAGGTCGGCTTCGTCTGGGCAATCTTTCCGGAGGACCTCGCCGCCTTCAAGCGGACCCGCCGCCCGCCTGGCAGGCCGCGAGTCCGACCCGTGGATCCCATTGACGAGGCATCGACGAAACGTATGGCCACCGAACGCAAGCGCGCCGGCACCCGGCGACTGCTCAGGATGAGACGACCAGCCGACTCTTAGCCGTTCACGGCGGTGAACTCTGATTCGCCTGACGCCGCGCGCGTCTGGCCACCAGGCGAAGCTGAAGAATCCGTCCGGCACCGAACGCGAGCACGACCACGGCGCCGAGGATCATCGCGAACAAGAGCGCGACGGCCAGCGGCAGGCTGCCCTGGAAGAACACGAAGTGCACCTCGACGCTCTGGAGGTTCTGGAGGATGAAGACGAGGATCATGGCCAGCGCCAGGATGCCGATCACCAGGGCGGTCCAGGCGCCGCTGAGTCGTGTCTGCCGCTCGCCCGGGTAGGGTCCGGCTCGCTCCGGCCCTTGATCCGGCTCTTCTTCCGGTCTTGGCGGCGAGCTCACCGGCCCGACTGCAGGCCTGCAAACGCCAAACCTGCGACCAGCACGATCCCGAGCAGGGCCGCCGACCATATGGCCACAGAGCCCGCGACCACAAGCTTGGCTCTCAAGCGCCTCTGACGAAACGGCCCCATGCGCCTCTCAAAAAGGGACACGGCGTCTCCAGGGCGTCTTCTCAACAGCACCCGCTGAGCTTGAAGCGAGTGTCATAACAATGTCAGCAAGATCCCCGGTCGCACTTCGGTAGCCGTCAACATCCGCGAGTTGCGATCATTGAGCGACATGCCTGAGACCGGCGAGCCAACGACCACCCGTCGCCAGGCGGCCGGCAGCCGCCTCCGATCGCGGCCGCTCGAGGGCGAGAACTTGAGCACGAAGCGCTGGGAGGACGCTCGCCACTGGATGAGCATCTACTCCGACCTCCTGGAGTTCAAGCGCGGCATCCTGGGGCGTATGCAACGTGACCTGCCCGGTCTTCACCCGACCGCTCAAAAGGCGGCCGCCGTGGACCTCCAGATCATCGAGACCCAGATGCTTGGATACCAGCAGCGCCTGGATCTGTGGTTTGCCCGCATCTGGGAGCTCCAGGGCCTACAGCTGGATGCCGCAGACCGGGTGGTCCGTCACCGAGGCCGTGATGTGACCCTCACCAAGCGGGAATTCCAGCTCCTGCATTTCCTGCTCGAGCATCCCCACAGGTACTTCACGACGACGCAGATTCTCGGTCAGGCCTGGGCCGATCCAGCGCTTTTCCCAGAGGAGGTTCGCAACTACGTCGGCAGGCTGAGGAAGATCCTGCGCGACCTCGATGTTCCAGTGGACCTCGTCAACAGGCCCAGCCGAGGCTATTCCCTGGTGTTCCGGGCCGACTGAAAACGCTGCTTTGGAATGTTGCTGATTTAGTTTCCGCGGCCGCCGTAATTAAAGGTCATGGGCAAGGTCAAACCCGAAAAGGGGCGGCCCGACGTCGAGGCTGCGATTCGCGGCGGTGATTGGAGCCTGCGGATGGACGGAGAGGGAGTTCCGGCGGAAGCCTCCCTCAAACAGGCACTCTACTGGCGGCAGATCTACACGGAGATCCTGGCCATGGAGGAAAAGGTGCTGGATCGGATCCGCCAGCTGATGGCCAGGCAATCCGAAGCGGGTCGCCGCGAGGTGGAGCTCACCAACGTGCCGGTGGTCGTGGCCCAAGCCGAGAAGTTCCGGCAGCGGCTGGGGTACTGGGAGGCACGAGTCCAGCAACTTGACGGCACTCTCCCGTGACGCTTTAATCGCACGCAGGATCGGGGCTCTTGCTGCTTTTGTTATGCGGGATGAAGAACATGGAAAGAGTGATTAACAACCGTCGCTCCGTCGTTGCCGTCGCTCTCGCAGCTTTGGTCTTCCTCCTCTGGCCGGCATCTGCGCTGGCCGCCACCGACCCTGGGCTCGGGACCGCCGGCAACTTCGCGGTTCTGGCAGGGACCACGGTCACCAACACCGGACCGACCTGGATAACGGGCCAGGTGGGCGTCGCCCCAGGCAGCGCCATCACGGGTTTCCCACCCGGAACTTCCGGGGTTCAGCACAAGGGTGACTCTGTCGCCACCACGGCCCAGACCAACCTGACCGCCGCCTACGTCAATGCGGCTGCGCAGCCATGCCCGGGGACCAACAACTTCACAGGTGTCAACCTCGGCGGCAAGACCCTGGTTCCCGGCGTGTACTGCCAGACCACCGCTCCCAGCCTGACCGGGACCCTGACCCTGAACGGCTCCGGCATCTACATCTTCCAGATCGGCAGCACGCTGGTCACGGCCTCGGGCGCGAGAGTCGTCCTGATCGGTGGAGCTCAGCCCTGTCAGATCTTCTGGCAGGTGGGCAGCTCGGCGACAATCGGCACCTCGACGACCTTCATCGGCAACATCATGGCTCTGACCTCGATCGCGATGCAGACCGGAGCCAGCCTGAACGGCAGAGCGCTGGCGCGCAATGGCGCGGTGACCCTGGACACCAACCGCATCATCCAGGCCAGCGGCTGTGGGTATGCCGCGCCGGCATTCGTCGCTGCTCCGGTCGCGACTGTGCTGCCGGCCAGTCTTGGCGTCCCCGTCGAGATGCAGGGAGAGTTCCCGTGGCTGCTCGTCATCGGGGCCGGCGCCGGTGCCGCTGTGGCGGCGCTCGGGTGGGGCAGCGTCAGGCGTCGCCGGCGCAGCGTATAGGCGAACGCAGTGGCGAGAAAACTCGCCCATACGATGCGCAAGCCGCGGTACGCCGCGGCCTCCAGGCGCCGCGTGCGCACTGGTGTAGGCAGCGGCACGCGCGCCACCTTGGTCGCCATGTCGGCGGTTGAACCGATCAACCGGCCGGCTGTGCCGATGATCGCCCGAACAGCGGTCCGACCGCGGCCGATCATGCAGATTTTCAGTGGAGTCGCCTTTGTAATCGTCCTGGCGCTCACGTTGGGTTTTTCATGGCGGGACGGGACCGCCGACGGGGATGGCATGAATGCCGAGGCACCAAGCCCGGCATACGATGCCACGGGCTACCTCACTGGTCGGGACCTGCGCTCACGAATGCTGTTCACCGTCAGTGCGACTTCGGAAATGGGGGCGCCGCAAGCCCCGATTCCGACGGCGCGGCCAGTGCAGCTCCTGATCCCGGCCCTCGACGTCCACCGGGCGGTCGAAGGGATAGGCGTGAATCGAGCGGGGGTGCTGGATCTGCCGGTCAACGCCTGGGACGCCGGCTGGTACATGGCGGGCCCGGTGCCGGGCGCCCCCGGCGATGCGGTCATCGAAGGTCACGCGGGCTATCCAGGGAAACCCATGATCTTCGGCCGGCTGGTCATGCTCAAGCCCGGCGACCGCATCATCGTCGTGCTCGCCGATGGAACCAGGCAGCTCTTCCTGGTGAGTTCGATCGCGACCATACCTGTCGGCTCGGCGCCCCCAGGTATGGCTGAGCCGTATGGGCTGCCTCGTCTCACGCTCATAACCTGCACCGGTCACTTCGATCAGAGCAGCTACTCATATTCGCGGCGGCTGGTCGTCGAGGCGAGTTACGCCGGCCTCGCCTGACTCCGTCTTGCTGACTTTGTTATGGCCGGTGAGCGATGGTGGCGGAAAGAGGTGAATCACAAATGGCAATTCAGCAACCCGCTCCCGCTTCGACACCCGCTCCCGCACCAGTGCAGCAGACCTCGTCGATAACCGAGGAGGGCCGTTACAACTTTCGCGCGGCCGCCGTGGTGGGATTTATCGTCGGCGTCGTCGACATCTTCATCGCGGCGCGTTTCCTCGGCAAGCTGCTAGGGGCCTCGTCGCAATCTGCGTTCGTCAGCTTCATCTACCAGGTCAGCTCGCCGCTGGTCGCACCGTTCAAAGGCATCTTCGGCAACGCCGGATCGAGCGCGAACAGCTTCGAGACCGCGTCGTTGGTGGCAATCGTCGTCTACGCGGTGATCGGCTGGGGCATCGTCATGCTGATCAGGATCGTCACCGCACCCCGTGGCACCAAACCGGCCACCTCGTGACGGACGTGAAGCCGTGGCCGCAAAAATGGAGCGACGCCGCCATGCGCCGCCTCAGCTGGAGGTACGAGCGTCCCCGGTCAACGCGGTGGCCGCTGCTTGGGATGCTGGCCCTGGGGCTCGTGGCGGGCGCGGCCGTCGGCGGCTACGCCGTGTCGCAAAGATGGCGGCTGAAGAGGCTGTCCGAATACGCGCATCGCATGCGTGACCTGCGCGCCGCGATGGGCTCGCACGAAGGCGACGCTCCAACCGTAATCACGGTTCCCCGTTCGAATCACCGCCGCAAGGCGACCTCAGAGGTTTAAGGCATATGGGAATTCTGGTCTGGATAATCGTCGGCGCCATCGCCGGCTTCGTCGCCAGCAAGGTGCTCACGGGCAAAGGCATGGGACTCCTGTGGGACGTGGTGGTCGGCATCCTGGGAGCCTTCCTGGGCGGCTGGCTGGCGGGGCTCGTTGGCATCCCGGTAAGCACCGGCACGTTCACGGTCAGCGGATTGCTTGCCGCTTTCGTCGGCGCGGTCATCCTGCTGGTCGTGTTCCGGATGCTCACCCACCGAGGGATGCTGCACACCTAGAAATCACGCGTTCGTTGGGCCTCGTGGACTACCCCTGCGAGGCCTTTTCTTTTTTGAGGTCAGCGCCGCCGCCAGACGACCTGGGATGGCGGCACCGGTGTGCCGAAGATGCGATCGATCCACGGGTCGCGCTCGGGCAGGCGGACGTCGTCTGGGTCGAATCGCTCTGCCGTCCACCCCGGTCGAGCGCCGCTCGGTGGGTTGATTGCGACGATCAGGCCGTCGGGTCGGGTCACCCGCTCGGCCTCAGCGACCACGTCAGGATCCAGGTCGACGCTGGAGCACGATACGGTGGCGTCGGCCCAGCGATCGACCACCGGGAGCGTCTCCGCCCAGCCGGCCACAGGCGATGCCCTCGGAGCTCGCGTCCGGAGAAGGTGCAAGAGTGGGAGCGAAGGGTCGACCGCAAGCAATCGATCGGCGCTCGCGAGGTGGCGGGTGAACCGTCCCGACCCCGCGCCGATCTCGAGCACACGACCTCGATCGGCGCCGAGCTCGTGGATCAGACCAAGGGCGTGCGGGTGAACGGGCTCGGCTGACGCCAGCGCATCCCAGAGCTCCGGGCGCAGCTGGTACAGAAACGTCCAGAACAGTCCCCGCCGGACCCTCTCGCCGGCGTCTGCGTCGCCGGAGCGCGCCGCGACCAGCTCGCTTGCGGGTATCGAGGTCAGCGCCCTGGCCTTGCTGGCGGCGGGCAACTTCTCGATGTCCGACAGCTCGAACATCGACCAGCCCGGCGGTGCCGAGGCAACGGCCTCCTCGTAGGTCACGGCCGTACGATCCGGAGGTGAGGATCGCCGTGGTCGCGTCGCCCGTGCTGCCGGTACCGGCCCCGGCGGGCGGCGCGCAGATGCTGGTGGCCGACCTCGCCCAGGGACTTGCCGGCCGCGGCCACCGGGTCACGGTGCACTGCACGGAGGGTTCGCGCATCCCCGGTGTCGAGCTTCATACCATCCCGGTGCCGGCCGGCGCGGCCCGGGCCCTCGTGATGCCCGGCGGTGGCCAGCCCGGTCGTTCGAGCGACGTGCGCGATGCGTTCGAGCGGATGTTCACGGCCGTGCGCCGCGAGCGGCCGGATGTGATCAGCTCGCATGCCTTCGACGCGGACGCGTTCGAGCTTGCGGACGGCATGCCGGCGCTGCATACGCTCCATCTTCCGCCGATAGTCGATGACGTCACCGCCGCGGTCGCGAGGGTGGATTCGACGCGGCTCGCCACGGTCTCCCAGTCATGCCGGCGAGACTGGGCAGCCGCCGGTGTTCAGATCCCGCTCGTCCTGTTCAATGGCGTGCCCGACGCCGGCCCGTCTTTTGGGCCGGTCGAGCCCATAGCTCTCATGGCCGGCAGGATCTCGCCCGAGAAGGGATTCGAGCACGGCATCAGCGCGGCGCGGCTCGCGGGACTGCGGCCGGTGGTGGTGGGGCCGGACTACGACCCAGGTCATCGCGCTTCGCTCTCGGGCGCGGAGTTTCGCGAGGCCGTGTCGCGACCGATGCTGAGGCAGCTCATGGCGCGCGCGGCCGTGACACTGTGCCCTGTTCGATGGAATGAGCCTTTCGGCCTGGTCGCGGCCGAGGCGCAGATGGCCGGCTGCCCGGTGGCCGCCTACCGCCGGGGCGCCATGGCTGAGGTGGTGGAGGAGGGTGTCAGCGGCTTTCTGGCTGACCCGGACTCGATGACCGGGCTCGCGGAGGCGGCGCGCAATGCGGTAGCGCTGGACAGGCGATCCGTGCGCCAGAGCGCGCTGCGGCGCCTTGCCCTGGAGCCGATGCTCGAGCGCTACGAAGCGGCGCTGCGAACGGTCGCGTGAGCAGGCCGCTCGCGGCCGTCACCGGGGGTAGTGGCGGCATCGGCCGTGCGGTCATCGCTGAGCTCGAAGCCCGCGGGTGGCAGACTCTCTCGCTCAGCCGGCACGACGGCGTTGACGTCACCGACGAAACCGCGGTCAGGGCGGCGTTCGGCCGCGTCGACCGGCTGGACGCGCTGGTCCACTGCGCAGCCGTGCTGGTCAAGGCTCCGCTGCTCGAGCTGTCGGCGGCCGATTGGGACGCGCAGATCGACGCGAGCCTACGCGGCGCCTTCCTCTGCGCCCGCGAGGCGTTCAGGCGAATGCGGCGCGGCGGCGCGATCGTGCTCGTATCGAGCCTCTCGGGCGTCGCCGGGGCCGAAAAATTCCCAGGCATGTCCGCCTACGTCGCGGCCAAGTCCGGCCTGGCCGGCCTCAACGAAGCGCTGGCGGTGGAGGGCCGCCCGCTGGGCATCAGAGTGAACGCGATCAGCCCCGGCGCCGTGGACACGCCGATGCTGAAGATCTCAGGGGTGGAGGGACCGCGGCTGCAGCCGGTCGAGGTGGCCAGGGTCATCGCCTGGCTTTGCTCGCCGGAGTCCTCTCCCCTGTCCGGCGCGAACTTACGTCTCGATCCGGCCTCCGACGCCGCCGAGTAGGCCAAGGAACTCGGCGCGGGCGGCTTCCCCGCTCATCTCTCCGAGCGCACTGCTCGTCACCGTCACCGAGTCCGTCTTGACGACGCCACGCATCTCGACGCACAGGTGGCGCGCTGACATGACGACCGCGGCTCCGCGGGCGCCGGTGACCTCCATCACCGCCTCGGCCACCTGCTGTGTGAGACGCTCCTGCAGCTGCAGGCGGTGCGCGAACAGGTCGACCAGGCGCGGAAGCTTGCTGATGCCGATCACTTTTCCGGCGGGCAGGTAGCCGACGTGGGCGCGCCCGAAGAACGGGAGGAGGTGATGCTCGCAGGTGCTGTAGAAGGAGATGTCCCGGACCGTCACCAGGCCCGTTGAGTCGCACGCGAACAACGCATCGCCCACGACCTCGCGAGCCGTCATCGCATACCCCTCGGTCATCGTGCGCAGAGCCTCGGCGGCTCGGCGCGGGGTATCCACCAGGCCCTCGCGCGCGGGATCCTCACCCAGGTTGCGGAGCAGCTCGGCGACGGCGTCTTCGAGCAGGTCCTCATCGGACCTGGACGGTCGCGCCAGGGCGCTCAAGTCGCAACCACCTCGGCCGAGTTGTTCTCCGACTCGGCCACGCGAATCCGTTCCAGCTCGACCGGAAGGAGCAGCGGCTGGAGCACGCGCCAAGCGGCCAGCGCGACATTTTCGGCCGTGGGGATCACGCCGTTCAGGAAAGGCACGTCGCGATTGAGGTGCTTGTGGTCCACGCAGTCGATGAAGTGCTCGCGAATCACGGCGTCGAGCCGCTTGAGGTTGATGATCATCCCGGTCTGAGGGTCGAGCGGTCCTCCGACGGTCACCTCCAGCACGTAGTTGTGGCCGTGCTCGCCGGCGCAGGCGCCGAAGACCTGGCGGTTGTGCTCCTCATCCCAATCGGGCCGTCGCAGGACGTGGGCCGCGGCAAACGTGACGCGTCTGGTTATCCGCGCGTTCGGTCGGTCCATGAAAAGACCTCCTCAGTGGAGGGGGTGAGCGAGTTTGACCTCGACCTTCCCGTGCTGCTCCCTGACCACCAGCGGTGGCTGTCCAAACCTGGCGGGTCCCCCGCGCACTCGGCCATCGCTGATCAGAAACCTGGATCCGTGCCATGGGCATTCCACACAGTCCCCTTCGAGCTTGCCCTCGTCCAGAGGACCCCCCGCGTGCGAGCACACGGCGCCGATCGCGTTCAGCACGCCACGCCGCCGCGCGGTCCGGCCCCGCACATGGCCTCGCGCGCGAATTTCGATCTCCATCAGAGCTCTTTTTCCTCGAACGCCGAGTGCAAAGGTCGGATCGGCGGTCTCGTGGCAAGAACGCCAGGCACCCGCCTCATACCCACCGACTCCGCCAGCCGGCTGTGCAGCCCGGCGGGTAGCCAGATCTGCTCTCACGTTGCTATTCGAGGTTGGTCAACTCAGCAGCGAGGCGGCTCGCAGCCGGGGCGCTGGCGGGATGTGTCGCGACGGTGTTCATGAGCGCGGTCATGCTCGGGGCCAAGCGACTCGGGTTGATGGGAGAGCTGCCGCCCGAGAAGGTCACCGCCCGCTTCCTCGATTGGACCGGCTGGCGGTCGAGGCCTCACCGCGCGCAGGACCTGATCTCCGCCGCGACGCACCTCGGCTTCGGCGCCGCCGCCGGCGCTGTCTTTGCGGCCGTCGAGCTGCGCTCAAGACCGCCGGGTCCGGCTCTCCCTTCCGGCATCCTGTTCGGAGCCGCGGTGTGGCTGATCAGCTATCAGGGCTGGATACCGGCTCTGGAGATCATGCCTCCGCCCCACCGCGATCGCCCGGGCCGCGCGCCGTCCATGTTCGCGGCGCACCTCGTTTACGGGGCCGTCCTGGGCGCCCTCGTAGCCAGGTTCTCCGGCGCGCCAAGGCACGGCTAAAGTGAACGCGTGCTCAGGATCGGGGTAAAGCTCGCCCCTGGCATCACCGGGTTCGGGGAATTCGCGGCGGACGTCTCCGCGATCGAGGCTTCAGGCGCCCATTCGATCTGGCTCGCCGCAGAGCCGGCTCCGGGCGTCGATGCGCTCATGACGCTGGGCGCGCTCACCGCGATCACCCGGCGCGTCGGCCTTGGTCTGATCGCCGCCACCGCTCCGTCTCGAGAGCTCGAGCGCGCGCTCGAGGCCCTCCAGGCGATGAGCGGTGGACGGGCGCTCGGCGCCATCCAGTCCGGCGCCCGGTTGCGAGTGGCGGCCGGCATGTGGCCGGGCCCCGCGGCTGAAGTGGAGTCGTGGGAGGAAACGGACGCCGGCCAGAGCCGGGCTGACTGGCGGCAGGCGCTCGACCGGCAGGAGGAGGCCGGGCGCGCAGGGGTGATCGTGGCGTGGAGCCCACGGATCGTCGACCTGCTCCGAAACTCCGATCTCGAAGACGACCGCTCCGATCTCCAGATGTCGACCGGCTGACCTTGGAAGTTGACAGGAGCCACGACCTGGACTAGGTTCGACAGAGACCGTTCGGACGTGTACGGGGGAATTCCGTGGCGTCGGTAACCCGTCGTGACATCCTGAAGACCGGGCTGGCCGGCTCCGGCGCGCTCCTTGCCGCGGGCTTGGGCTTCGACGTCGCCCTCGCCGAGTCCACCAAGATCAAGCAGAACCTGCGGATCGCGGGGGCGACGGAGTCGCATTCGGTCTGTCCCTACTGCGCGGTGGGCTGCTCGCTCGTCGCCTACACCCGCCAGCACCCGGATGGCAGCGTCCAGCTGCTGCAGATCGAGGGCGACCCCGACAGCCCCGTGAACGAGGGCAGGCTGTGCCCGAAAGGCGCGACCTCCATGCAGCTTGCCATCTCGCCGAGGCGCGTCGAATCTCCGCAGTACCGCGGTCCCGGAGCCACCGGGTGGAAGAGCGTCTCGTGGGATTTCGCGCTGGACAAGATCGCGCAGAACATCAAGGCGTCGCGCGACGCCACGTTCGTCACCACGGACGGCAACGGCAACACCGTCAACCGGTGCGAGGGCATCGCCTTCGCCGGTGGCGCCGCCTTCAGCTCAGAGGAGGGCTATTTCGCCACCAAGCTGATGCGCGGGCTGGGACTGGTTCACCTCGAACAACAGGCCAGGGTTTGACACGGCCCCACGGTGGTCAGTTTGGCCGCCACGTTCGGAAGGGGAGCGATGACCAACCACTGGCGCGACATCAAGAACGCCGACCTGATCCTGATCAACGGCGCGAACCCGGCTGAGGCGCATCCCGTCGGCTTCCAGTGGTTCATGCGCGCCAAGCTGGACCGCGGCGCCAAGATCATCCACGCCGACCCGCGCTTCACCCGGACCTCGGCCGTCGCCGACATGTACCTGCGGATCCGCACCGGCACCGACGTCGCGTACTTCGGTGGCCTTATCAATCACGTTCTTCAGAACAACCTGTTCCACGACGAGTACGTCCGCAACTACACGAACGCCTCGTTCATCGTCAAGACCGCCTACGGCTTCAAGGATGGTCTCTTCTCCGGCTACAACGCGACGAAGCGGTCGTACGACATCTCGAGCTGGAGCTACGAGACCGATCCCGCGACCGGCTTCGCCAAGCGGGACATGACGCTGCAGGACCCGCAGTCCGTCTTCCAGCTGATGAAGACGCACTACTCCCGTTACACGCCCGATGTGGTCTCGAGCATCACCGGGATCCCGGTCGACGACTTCAACAAGGTCGCCGACCTCGTGGGCCAGATGGGTGCGCCGGACAAGGTGATGACCATCGTCTACGCGGTCGGCCTCACGCATCACACCACGGGCGGCCAGCTGATCCGCTCGGGCGCCCTCCTCCAGCTGCTCCTCGGCAACATGGGCCGGCCCGGCGGCGGCATGAACGCCGAGCGTGGCCACGCCAACATCCAGGGCAACACCGACCACGCCATCTCGTGGGAGATCCTGCCCGGCTACCTGAAGATTCCCGCGCCCGGGCAGAAGAACCTCGACGACTACGTCGCCCAGAGCGCGTCCAAGAAGTCCGACCCGCATTCGTGGAACTTCTTCGGCCTGAACTACCGGAAGTTCATGGTCAGCCTGCTCAAGGCCTGGTACGGCGACGCCGCGACCAAGGACAACGAGTTCGCCTTCGACTTCGTGCCCAAGCCGGGCCAGAACTCATCGTGGATGTCGATCTACGACCAGGCCCTCAAGGGCAAGATGCAGGGCTTGATGCTGTCGGGCATGACGGCAGCCAGCATCGGGCCGGACGCCAATCAGGTGGCGCAGGCGCTGGCCAACCTCAAGTGGCTCGTGGTGATGGACGCGCTGCCGACGACCAGCTCCGAGTTCTGGCACGCGCCGGGCGTCGAAGCGAGCCAGGTTCAGACCGAGGTCTTCTTGCTCCCGGCCACGCACTGGATCGAGAAGGACGGGTCGTTCGTCAACAGCGGGCGATGGTCGCAGTGGAAGGAGCAGGTCCTCCCGCCGGCCGGACAGTCCCGCCACGATCACTGGATCCTCGCCGACCTCTTCAACCGGGTGAAGAAGCTGTACCAGCAGGGCGGTAAGTTCCCCGACCCGATCATGGCGCTGACGCTCAACTACGCAGACCCGCTGAAGCCCCAGCTGGATGAGATCGCGAAGGAGATCAACGGGCAAAACCTATCCACCAAAAAGCAGATGACCTCCTTCGCGCTTCTCAAGGACGACGGCACGACCACGGCCGGCGACTGGATCTACACCGGCAGCTATCCCGACACAGGGAACCTGATGAAGCGGCGCGGCGGCATCCAGGACCCGGCGACCAACGACCCGACCGGCATGGGCTTCTATGCGACCTGGGCCTGGAGCTGGCCGCTGAACCGTCGCGTCATGTACAACCGTGCCTCGGCCGACCTGGACGGAAAGCCATGGGATCCCACGCGTCCCGGCATCACCTGGAACGGGAGCAAGTGGGTCGGGGACGTACCCGACTACCCGCCGACCATGGACCCCAAGGATCCCAAAGCCTGGCTGCCTTTCATCATGAACGGCGAAGGCGTGGGCCGCCTGTTCAGCAACGGGATGGCGGACGGCCCTTTCCCCGAGCACTACGAGCCGGTCGAGTCGCCGGTAGCGAACCCGCTGCACGCCTCGGTTTCAGCCTCCCCGGTTGCATTCCTGTACGACAAAGCGGCTGGGCGGCAGAACCGGTTCGGCACGCCGAGCGAGTTTCCGTACATCGCGACCAGCTACCGGCTGACCGAGCACGAGCACTACGTGACGCAGCACGTCCCGCACCTCGTCCAGCTGCAACCGGAGCCTTTCGTCGAGATCCCATGGGAGCTCGCCCAGCAGAAGGGCATCGAGAGCGGCCAGAAGGTGCGGGTGTCATCCAAGCGCGGCAAGGTCGAGGTGCTGGCGCTGGTCACCAAGCGCCTCGGACCGATGACTGTGGCGGGGCAGAAGGTGTACCAGATCGGCATCCCCATCCACTGGGGCTACGTCGGGATCTCCGCCGATCGCGATCCCGGCCACGGCCGCTACTGGCTTGCCAACGCGCTCACACCTTTCGTGGGCGACGCCAATGCGCGCACGCCCGAGTTCAAGGCCTTCCTCGTGAACCTGGAGAAGCTCTGATGGCGGCCGTGCTGGTGGGCGCCGACCAGTGGACGGAGCGGCGGCGCAGGGTGCGCGAGCTGCGCGAGCTCCGGCCGTTCGCCCGCGAGGTGCTTGACCTCTACGGCGCGCTGCTGGCGGTGCAGGAGGACGCGTACCACCAAGCTCTCGCCACGCCACCGCCGCCTGACCGGCTCGAGGCTTACGTCGCCGAGCTGGTGATGCCGTCGGTGATCGACGCCGCGCTCGCGGCCGCCCCGGAGAGGCTGCGAGTCGCCGTCTCGAAACGTCTCGAGGACGGCGGCCCTGGGTCCGCTCTCCACGCCTGGATTCGCGACGAGCCGTCGCCTCCGGTGGACACGTTCCTCGCGCGCGCGGCGACGAGCCCGGTGCTGGAGGCGCTTGGCGAACGGGCCGGCGAAGCCTTCCCTGGTCCACGAGCCGGCGGAACCTGCCCACGCTGCGGAGCGCCGCCCCAGCTGGGCTGGTTCGCGGCGGCCGGCGAGGACCTCGCCACAGGTCCCCGGATGCTGATGTGCTCCAGATGCCACACGAGCTGGGGTTACGCGCGGATGACCTGCCCGTCCTGCGGCGAGGATTCGAGCTCGAGATTGCCGATCTTCAGCGAGGAAGGAGCCAGCGCGGGTGAGCGCGGCAGCGTCATTCGCGGCCTCCCCACGGGAAGGACTCAGCCGCCGGCCGATGCAGTCTTCCCGCACATCCGAATCGAGGCCTGCGACACGTGCCGGCGCTACCTGCTCAACGTCGACACCGCCGGCGATCCGGCGGCGGTGCCGCTGGTGGACGAGCTGGCGGCCATTCCCCTCGATCTGGTGGCGAGGGATCGCGGCTTCACCAAGATCACACCCAACCTGGTGGGGTTCTGAGCATGGCCGCGATCAAGCCCGGCGAGTCGTACGGGTTCTTCACCGACACCAGCATCTGCATCGGCTGCAAGGCGTGCGAGGTCGCGTGCAAGGAGTGGAACCAGCTCGAAGGCAACTCTCCGCAGTTCCTGGCGGACAGCTTCGACAACACCGGGCAGCTCGACGCCCAGAACTGGCGGCACGTGAAGTTCTACGACAAAGTGCCCGACAACCCGACGAACGCGGGCAGTGGGACGGCCTGGCTGATGATGTCCGACGTCTGCAAGCACTGCAAGCAGGCGAGCTGCATGGAGGTCTGCCCGACCGGTGCCATCGTTCGCACCGAGTTCGACACCGTCTTCATCCAGCAGGACGTGTGCAACGGCTGCCGCAACTGCATCGCGGCCTGCCCTTACAGCGTGATCGGCATGAACCAGCAGACTGGCACCGCCCACAAGTGCACCCTCTGCTACGACCGCCTCCAGGCGGGCAAGCAGCCCGCTTGCGCGCAGGCGTGCCCCACACAGTCGATCCAGTTCGGGCCGCTCGCTGACCTGCAGAAGGCCGCCGACGTCAGGCTCGAGGCCCTGCACACCCAGGGCGTCACCCAGGCCCAGCTCTACGGGCGCGACGACAAGGTGTACGGCGGGTTGAACGCCTTCTTCCTGCTGATGGGCAAGCCTGAGACCTACGGCCTTCCGAACCAGGACAACGCCGTCCTGCCCAGCCGCAACAACATCGGCGGGTACCTCGGCGCGCTCGTCACGGGTGTGCTCGCGGTGGTCGCGGGCCTC
>DATGEO010000099.1:0-7601 GCA_035310015.1 Candidatus Dormiibacterota bacterium
TACTCGATGTCCAGGTCGAACGTCTTGTGCAGGGTGCGCACGCCCTTCTCGACCTGGTCGCGCGAGACCAGGCAGGTGATCCTGATCTCCGAGGTGCTGATCATCTCGATGTTGATGCCCGCCTCCGCCAGCGCACGGAACATGCGGCCCGCGATGCCGGGCATACCGAGCATGCCGGTGCCCACGATCGAAAGCTTCGCGATCCTCGCGTTGGAGGAGACGCTGCGCGCCCCCACGGCCTTGGCGGCGACCCTGACCAGCTTCTCTGCCGCCTTGAGGTCCGACTCCTGGACCGAGAAGGTCAGGTCCGTGCGGCCGGAGTGGCCGACGTTCTGGACGATGACGTCCACCGAGATGCCCGCCGCGCCTAGCGGCTCGAAGATCGCGGCCGCGACGCCGGGACGGTCGCGCACGCCGAGCACGGTGATCTTCGCGACGTTCGTTTCCTGCGCGATGCCGCGCACACGCTGGCGTTCTTCCATCGGTACCTGAGCGACGATCATCGTACCCACGCGGTTGTTGAAGCTCGAGCGCACGTGGATGGGCACGTCGTACAGCTCGCCGATCTCCACCGCTCGCGGATGCATCACGCGCGCGCCGACGGCGGCGAGCTCGAGCATCTCGTCGTAGCGGATGTGGCTGAGCTTGCGCGCGGTCTTGACGATTCGAGGATCGGCCGTGTAGATGCCGTCGACGTCGGTGTAGATCTCGCAGGAGTCGGCGCCCAGCGCCGCCGCCAGCGCGACCGCGGTCGTGTCCGACCCGCCGCGACCTAGCGTCGTGACCTCCAGCTCGTCGGTCACGCCCTGGAACCCCGCGACCACCGCGACCTTGCCCTCGTTCAGCGTCTGGAGGATGCGGTCGGGCTTGATGTCGCGGATGCGGGCCCGCGAGTGATGCGCGCTTGTGCGCACGCCGGCCTGAAGCCCGGACAGCGAAACCGCGGGCACGCCCATGCCCTGCAGGCACATGGCGACCAGGGGCGCGGTGATGGTCTCGCCGTTGGCCACGAGCATGTCGAGCTCACGCGCGGGAGGATCGGGGTTCACGCTTTCGGCGAGGGCGATGAGCCGGTCGGTCGTATGGCCCATCGCCGAGACCACGGCCACGACCTTCACGCCGCGCTCGACGGTCTCGGCGATGCGCCGGCTCACGCGCCGGATGCGAGCCGCCGAGCCTACAGAGGTGCCTCCGTACTTCTGGACGATCACAGAGACCGGAACATGCCCTTGTCGGTCACCTTCGTGACCAGCGCACGTCCGTGCTGCGGTGCGGCGGCGGCCATGAGGCGGGCGATGCGGGTCGCCTGCGACGGCGCGCAGAAGGCGAAGACGCTGGGCCCGGCGCCGCAGATCGAGGCGGCATAGGCTCCGGCGCGGCCCGCGGCGTCCATCACGTCCTGAACCCACGGGTACAGGTGCACGCGGTGCGGCTGCGCGAGCCGGTCCCGCAGCGCGTGATCGAGCAGCGTCGGGCGCTTGGCCGTGATCGCGCGGACCAGCAGCCCCGTGCGAGCGGCGTTGTAGATGGCCGACTCCATCGGCACCGAGTCCGGAAGCACGGAGCGCGCCTTCTCCGTCGGCAGCGGCGCGTGGGCGACGAAAAGCGCGATGCCCCAGCCAGGGTTGGGCAGGCGCTCGTCGAACTGCTCGGAGACGATGCGAATGCCGCCGGCGGCGCACGCTGACACGTTGTCGAGGTGCCCCTCCTCGGCGCCCGCGTCGATGATGTGGCTCTTCAGGTCCCACGGCTCGGTGAGAGCCGACGCGGCCAGCCGCGCGGCCGCGCTGCTGCCGAGGCCGACGCCCAGAGGAATCTCGCTCTTCACGTAGCCCTTGAACCGCATCTTCGAAAACGGGTTCGGGTGGGCCATCAGGTAATCGGCGCCCTCGCCCTCGTAGTCCCACTGCGGCTTGTCGGCGGGCTCGGCGATGACCTCCATCCAGAGGTCGATGGCCATGGCCATGCAGTCGAAGCCGGGACCGATGTTGGCGATCGAGGCGGGAACTCGAATTCTCATCTACAGCTTCAAAACCTTGGCCAGTGTACGGGCATCGCCCTCGAGTTCAATCGGCGGTTCGACGTTCTTGAGCGCCGCGTCCGGGTCCTTCAACCCGGAGCCCGTGAGCACCACCACCGCGGTCGCGTCCTTGTCGATCCGGCCCTCCTGCACGAGCCTGAACAGCAGCGCCAGGGGCGCAGCTGACGCCGGCTCGCAGAACAGCCCCTCGGTGCCGGCGAGCCGCACCTGCGCGGACAGGATCTCGGTGTCGCTGACGGCGGCGATGGCGCCGCCCGACTCGTCGCGGGCGCTGGTCGCGCCCTCCCACGACGCCGGGTTGCCGATGCGAATCGCCGAGGCCACGGTCTTCGGATGCTCGACCGGGTGGCCGTTGACGATGGGGGCGGCGCCGTCGGCCTGGGCGCCGACCATGCGCGGCAGCGTCTTCGCGCGCCCTGCGGCGTGAAACTCGCGGAAGCCCTTCCAGTACGCGGTGATGTTGCCGGCGTTGCCGACGGGCAGGAGAAGGTAGTCGGGCGCGTCGCCCAGGGCCTCGATGACCTCGAAGGCCGCCGTCTTCTGGCCCTCGATGCGATGGGGGTTGACCGAGTTCATGAGCGCGACCGGGTAGCGCGCCGTGAGTTCGCGCACAGTTTCCAGCGCGGTGTCGAACGTGCCTTTGAGGGCCACCACCTTCGCCCCGTACATGAGCGCTTGCGAGAGCTTGTTCATCGCGATTTCGCCGTTGGGGACCACGACGATGGCGCGGACGCCGGTATGCGCCGCATACGCGGCCATCGACGCGGACGTGTTGCCGGTGGAGGCGCACATCAGGACCTTGCTTCCGGCCTCGATCGCCTTCGCCACCGCGACCACCATGCCGCGGTCCTTGAACGAACCGGTCGGGTTCAGGCCCTCGTACTTGAAGAAGAGGTGCTTGAGGCCCAGCGCTCGCGCGATGTGCCGGCTCTGCACGAGCGGCGTCGAGCCTTCGTGCAGGTCGACTTCGGGCGTGCCCGGTCCGACGGGCAGGAATTCGCGATACCGCGCCAGTACGCCCATCTATTAATAGACGCGAAGAAAGCAGGAGACCTCGTGCACAGGTTCGAGGCCGGCGATGCGCTCGCGCGCCTTCTGCAGCTGCGCGTCCGGCGCCGGATGCGTGGTGATGACGATCTCGGCGGTTTTGTCCTGGATCGACGCGTCCTTCTGGATGAAGCTCGAGATGCTCACGTTCTCTTCGGCGAAGACCTGGCCGACGGCCGCCAGCACGCCGGCGCGATCGTCGACCTGAATCCGGTAGTAGGCGCGCGTGACCACCTCGCCCATCGGCACCACGCCGATGCGGTCGTCGAAGCTGAATGACGGGCGGCTCTGCACACCGCGGCGGATACCGCGGGCCAGGTCGATCAGGTCGCCCACCACCGCCGAGGCCGTCGGTTTTCCGCCCGCGCCCTGCCCTTCCAGCATCACCCGGCCGACGAGATCGCCTTCCACGAAAACGGCGTTGTTGGCGCCTTCGACCTGCGCGAGCGGATGGTCGAGCGGCACCATCGCCGGGTGCACGCGCGCCTCGATGCGGCCCGGGTGGCGCTGGGTGTGGGCGATGAGCTTGATCGCATAGCCCAGCTCGCGCGCGTAACGGAAGTCGACCGGTGAGATGCCTTGGATGCCCTCGCGGTAGATCTCGCGTGGGTGAACGGTGATCTCGTACGCGATCGAGCCCAGGATGGCGAGCTTGTACGTCGCGTCGAAGCCGCCGATGTCGTCGGTCGGGTCCGCCTCCGCGTAGCCCGCCAGCTGCGCCTCGCGCACCGCGTCCTCGAGCGGCAGCTGTTCGCCGGCCATGCGGCCCAGCACGTAGTTCGTGGTGCCGTTGATGACCGCCGACACGCGCTCGATCCGGTTCGCCTGCAGGTCCGTGCGGAACGTGCTGATGAGCGGGATGCCGCCCCCCACGGCGGCCTCGAAGTACACGTCGACGTTCTTCTCGGCGGCGAGGCTCAGCAGCTCCGGCCCGTGGTTGGCCATGACCATCTTGTTGGCGGTGACGACGTGCTTGCCGGCGGAGATGGCGCGGCGCAGGTAGGAGTGCATCGGCTCATCGCCGCCGGCGACCTCGATCACGACCTCGATCGAGCTGTCGTCGAGCAGGACGTCCGCGTCATTGGTCAGAAGCTCGCGCGGCACGTCGACCGGCCGCGGTTTCTCGACGTCGCGGACGAGCACGCGCCGCAGGCACAGCTCCACGCCCGCGCGGCGAGCGAGCTGCACCTTCCAGGTCAGCAGCCGCTCGGCCACCTGCGAGCCCACGGTGCCCAGGCCGATCAGGCCCACGTTCAAAGAGGCCGCGGTCATAGGGCGCTATTCTCCCTGCCGTGACCCGCCTCCTGCGCGAAGCCGACGTCGCACAGGTCCTGGACATGGACGCCGTGATCGCGGCGATCACCGGCGCGATGCGCGAGCTCGGGGAGGGCAAGGCACAGAACGAGCCGCGGCGGAGGGCGTTCGCGCCCGGCGCGCTGCTCAACGTAATGTTCGCCGCCTACCCGGGCGGCGGCTGCATGGGCCTCAAGGCGTACACGGTGGCCGGCGGACAGGTGCGGTTCCTGGTCACGGTCTTCGCCCTCGACGGCTCGCTGACGGCGCTCATCGACGCCGACCTGCTCGGGGCCTACCGCACCGGCGCGGCGACGGCGGTGGCGGTGCGGGCGCTGGCGCCCAAGGGGCCGTTGGTCGTGGCGCTTTTCGGCTCGGGCCACCAGGCGGGCACCCAAGCCCTGGCCCTGTCCCGCGTACTCGAGATCTCGGAACTGCGCGTGTTCAGCCCCACGCAGGCGCACCGAGAAGCCTTCGCGGCCGAGCGGGCGGCGGCGCTGAAGCTGAACGTCGTGCCGGCGGCCAGCGCCGAGGCGGCGGTTCGGGGCGCGAACGTGATCGTGGCCAGCACCACCAGCACCGAGCCGGTGCTGCAGGCCGACTGGGTCGAACCGGCGGCCCTGGTCGTCGGAGCGGGCTCGAACTTTCCCAACCGGTCCGAGATCCCGGCCGACCTGGTCGCCCGGGCGCAGACCATCGTGGTCGACCAGCTCGCCACGGCGCGGCTGGAGAGCGGCGACCTGATCGCCGCCCAGAAGGCGGGCAAGTTCGAGTGGGAGAGGGCGATCGAGCTGGCGAGCGTGCTGCTCGGCGGCTGGAAGGCGCCGGAAACGCCGGGCATCACCCTGTTCGAGTCGCACGGCCTGGCGCTGTGGGACCTGGCGGCCGCTTCGACCGTTCTGCCCGCCGCCGAGAAGCAGGGGCTGGGCGAGGTGGTGGAGGTGTTCCCCCCTGCCGGCTAGGGCAGGTTCGAGTTCACCGGCTGGGGCGCGAGCGCCCCGATCTGCAGGTAGGACCCGACGATGAAGGCGGTCACCAGGATCACGACGAGCGCGGCGCTGGCCACCGAGTACAGCATCAGCGGCGAGGGGCCGTTACCGGCCACGCGCGCCATCAAGCCCATCCAGTCGGGGCCGCGCCGCGGCACCCAGGTTTCGACACCTTCCCGGAGCATCCGGGCGACGGCGGCTTCGGAGGGTGAGTTCAACCCTCCCGTTTCAGGGTTGTCGTCCACGTAGGGCACCTTCACTACTCGAACGCTTCGGTTCCCAGACTTGATCGCTGCCGGTGGCCCTGCGCATGGTGGCGACCGCCTTGGCGATGCGCGACGCCACCGTCCCGGCCGGGATGCCCAACGCCACCGCGATCTCCTCGCGCGTCATGCCCTCGTAGTAGTGCAGGACCACGGCCGCCCTTAGCTTCGGGCTCAGGGTGGCGAGGGCCTTGGTCACCACGTCGCGGGCCTCGGCCTGGTCGTATTCGCGGCGGTCGGGGGTCGTGTAGAGGCGGGCGGGCAGGAAGCGGGCGAGCTTCTGCCGGCGCAGGTAGGAGATGGCGAGGTTGATGCCGATGCGCCGCAGCCAGGCCCCCGGCGGCGCGGTCGGCTTGTAGCGAGTGCGGGCGCGGTAGGCGCGGACGAAGGTCTCCTGCGCCAGGTCTTCGGCGGCGGCGGAGTCGAGGACGACCGCGCGGATGGCGCGATAGACCGGAAGGTACTCGCGGTCGTACAGCTCGCGAAACTGAGTGGCGGGATCGAGCTCCCTGTCCTCGGTCACGCCCTAAGTGTGGGACAACGCCGACGGCCCGGGCGCCGCTTCTGGTCCTGTTCTATCTCGCCGCGCGGGGTGCACGACCGCTGAGCTGAACCGGTCGGGCGTCGTAGATCCGCGATAGCCCGCGAGTGCCGGACGACGCGGGAAATTCCATCGGCGGAAGCCCGCGAGTGCCGGCGAACGCGGGTTTCCAACCAACCTCAGTCGATGCCGATCGTGGCTGCGTCTTTTGTTTCCGAGAGATCACGCCGACAACGTGCTCGCCCTCGGCGGGCTCGTGCCCAACGTGCTGTTCAAAGGAGACGCGCGGTTATGTGCACACAGCCGTAGCTGCTGAGCATCGGAGGGCGGTTGTGTGCACACTTCCGCTTTCGACGCCAAATGGTGGTGGGCGACCCGGGACTCGAACCCGGATGGGTTGCCCCACACGCCCCTCAAACGTGCGCGTCTACCAGTTCCGCCAGCCGCCCTTGCTGCGCCGGAGAATTCTACCGGGGTGGGTTGGTGCCCGCTGCAAGACTCGAACTCGCAACCTCTTGATCCGAAGTCAAGCGCTCTATCCATTGAGCTAAGCGGGCGCGGCGCTTCAGCTTACTGAGCCTGGACTCCAGTGCGAGTGCCGGCACTCGAGGATAAACCGGACCGGGAACCGGTGCGAGTGCCGGCACTCGAGACCGAACCGGGCCGGAACGCAGTGCGAGTGCCGGCACTCGCGCAAAAATCAGCGAGCGGCGGCGGCGGCGTATCGCTGGTGGTTGAATCCCCACGCCGCATAACGAACCAAACCCACCGCCTTGTAGCGCGCTCGGCCGGCCTCGGTCTCGCGCGCCTCGATGGAGCGCCGCAGATCGGCGGCGGTCCGGCCGCGAAACGCCGTGTAGGCCCGCCCGACCGCGTCCAGGATGTGTGCGTCTGAGGAGCCGGTCTCGGCCGCGCCAAGGCCGATGTTCAGGCGCCGAGCCATCCGGTTGAAGACGTAGAAGCCCGGCGTCGCGTTCTCGACCTCGATCGCGTCGAAGTCCAGCTCGGCGGCGAGCCATCCCACCCCGTGGACCACGCCGCCGTTGGTCGCGCGCCGGTGCGTCCGCCAGAACGGGTGCGGCGCGATCGCGAGACCGCCCTGCTCGTGGATTGCGTGCAGCGTTCCTGCGGCTGACATACCGGGCCGAACGCGGCGCTCGAGGAACAGTCCGAGGATGTGCCCGTCGCGGCTCGACACCTCCTCCCCGATCACGACCTCGATGCCGCCGGTCTTGGCCGCGCGCTCGGCCACTCGTAAAGCGCCCTCGAGCGTGTCGTGGTCGGTGACCGCGATCACGCGCAGGTCGGTGCGGGCGATGACATGGTCGACGAGCTCCGTCGGCGACGGCCAGCCATCCGAGCAGTTCGTGTGCATGTGTAGGTCGGCTCGCGACCGGGGTTTCACTGTTCCGTGCATGCTACGTCCT
>DATGEO010000100.1:0-26833 GCA_035310015.1 Candidatus Dormiibacterota bacterium
TGCGGAAACACCTCGATCGCAATGGTTTCGAGAAGGTCGAGATCGTCTGGAGCGACGCCGAGAAGCCGGCTCGTTCGGACCCCGGCTCGGCGATCGCCAGGAGCGTGATCGAATGTGTTCGCGAGCTCCACGGCGAGCCGATCCTGTGGCCCTTCATGCCCGCCACGGGCCCCATGCACCCGGTCGTCTCCGACCTCGGCGTGCCGACCGTGCTGCCGGTGGGAGTCGGCCGTCCCGACAACCGGATCCACGCACCTAACGAGAACATCCACGCGGCCGACTACATCAACACCGTGCGCTTGATGTGCCGGGTGTGGGAACGGTTCGGGGCCGGCTGATGGAAAAGCTCACCGACAAGCTGTTCACGGTCAAATACAACGAGGACTCGGGCCACCCCCACATCGAGGTGGTCGACCAGGGCGTGTGCGCCACCAAGTGCAAGGGGAAGTACTGCAACCACTTCTGTCCCGCCGGCGTCTACGAGTGGAACGAGGAACAGCAGAAGAACCTGGTCAGCTTCGGCAACTGCATCGAGTGTGGCGCCTGCTCCATCGGGTGCCCGTTCGACAACATCACGTGCCACACCCCGCGCGGGGGGTACGGCGCCCAGTACCGGCTCGGCTAGACGGCAGGAATAGCGACCCACTCCGGCGGCATTCAGATGGGTGACATGGACTACGACGTCATCATCGTCGGCGGGGGTCCGGCCGGCCTGGCCGCGGGCCTGTACACCGCGCGCATGGACCTGAAGGCCCTGGTGCTCGACCGCGGTCCGCTCGGCGGCCAGCTGTTGAACACCGAGCTGGTGGAGGACTATCCCGGCTTCGAGTCGATCCTCGGCGCCGACCTGGCGACGAAGATGGGCGAGCACGCCCGCAAGTTCGGGCTGGAGATTCGCGACTTCGAGCCGGTCAAGGAGATCATTTCCGAGAACGGAACCAAGGTCGTGCGGCTCGAGGACGGCGAGGAGCTGCGCGCGCCCGCGCTCATCCTGGCCGCAGGGGGGCTGCCGCGATATCTCGAGGTTCCCGGCGAGAGGGAGTACTGGGGTCGCGGCGTGAGCTACTGCGCGGTCTGCGACGGCGCGTTCTTCAAAGGCCAGGAGCTCGCGGTCGTGGGCGGCGGCGACGCGGCGATCGAGGAGGGCGAATTCCTCACCAGGTACGCGTCAAAGGTCTACATCATTCACCGGCGCGACCAGTTTCGCGCCCAGCCGATCCTGCTCGATCGCGCGCGGGCGAATTCGAAGATCGACTTCATCCTCGACTCCCAGGTCCGGTCGATCGTCGGCGACGAGAAGGTGAGGGCGATTCGCTACGAGCGCCACGGCCACACCAACGAGCTGCCGGTGGGCGGCGTGTTCATCTTCATCGGCTTCGTGCCGAACTCCGGCCTGCTCAAGGTGCACGTGGAGCACGATCCGGCCGGCTACATCATCACCGACCGCAACATGCAGACCTCGGTGGAGGGCATCTGGGCGGTCGGCGACGTGAGGTCGCAGCTGACCAAGCAGATCGCCACGGCGGTCGGCGATGGCACGACCGCCGCCGTCGCGGCGTCGGCCTACGTCTCAGCGCTGAAGCACGCCGCGCGCGCGTAAGCGCGCCCGCCACTCCCGGTGCCGGCTGGACGCGACGACCGCTCGCGATGTACTGTTTGGCCCGCCGCCGCAACAGTTCATTGGGAGAGGGTGTGAAGCTCCGGTTCGCAGTCATGGCAGCATGCGTCGTCACGTGCCTTGCGCCGGCCACCGTTCTGGCCGCCGCCAATCCGAGCAACCACGGCCACCACTATCACTACGGCTGGGCCAACCATCATTCGCTCCCGCCGGCGCCGGCCCCCGCGCCCACGCCGAACCCTTTCGGCGGCGGGTGGACGGGCGCGACCACCAGCCTGACCAATGAGGTCGCCGGCGTGTCCGTGGCCGCGGCGCCCCAGGCTCCCGGCGTGATTCCTCCGGCGCTTCCGGTGCTCCAACCGCCCGGCTCGATCACGACGTCGGCGGTTCAGCTTCAGCCGCTGCAGAACGTGTGGCTGGTGGCGATCTTGCTGGCGGCCGCCCTCGCGGCCGGCGTCACGCTGGCGGTTTGGGTCGCCGGCCGGGGCGCGCACCTGGCCATGCGCCGCACGCTGGCGCCGGTCGGGATCAGGACCTAAGCCGGCATGCGGATCAAGCACTACGGCTGGGTCCGCGACATCCCCGACCAGCGCGACTTCCGCTACCAGCCGCCACCGCAGCTGGCCCGACAGCTCCCGCCGAAGGTCGACCTTCGCGACGGCTTTCCGCCCTGCTACAACCAGGGCCAGCTCGGGTCGTGCACGGCGAACGCGATCGCGGGCGCGCTGCAGTTCCTCGAAACCAAGGAAGGCGCGTCCTCGCCGGCGATGCCTTCGCGCCTGTTCGTCTACTACAACGAGCGCGCGCTGGAGGGCACGGTCGGCAGCGACTCCGGGGCGCAGATCCGCGACGGCATCAAGACCGTGGCCAAGCGCGGCTTCTGCTCCGAGGACCTATGGCCGTACGACATCCGCAAATTCACCGAGAAGCCGCCCGACCGCTGCTACCGCGCGGCGCTGAAGGATAGGGTCAGCCAGTACCTGCGCCTGGACCACACCGCGGTGGTGCAGCTGCTGACGTGCCTCGCCAGCGGCTATCCGTTCGTCTTCGGATTCTCGGTCTACGAGAGCTTCGAGAGCCCGCGGGTGGCGACGACCGGCGTCGTGCAGATGCCGCGGATGGGCGAGCGCGTGCTCGGCGGCCATGCGGTCGTGGCCTGCGGTTACGACCTGCAGGCGTCGCGCTTCACAGTCCGCAACTCCTGGGGCGGGCGGTGGGGGATGGGCGGTTACTTCACGATGCCCTTCGACTACCTGACGAACTCTTCCCTGTCGGGCGACTTCTGGACGATCCGCCGCGTCCCCATCTAGCGACTACGCCGTGATGTCGATCCAGACGAGGCCCGGCGGCAGGGTGAGCGGCGAGCCGTTGTAGGAGAACGTCAGCGGTGAGTGGGAGTCGGCCGACGCCCACTGCACGACGTAGAGCTGGCCCTTGTAGTACACGTCGGCCTTGCCGCCGCTCTCGAGGTTGAAGTCGTGGATGTACGACCCGTGGCCGTCACCGATCGGCAGCAGGGATTCCTGCGTGTGCAGCACGACCAGCATCTCGATGCGGAGCGGCCGGCCCAGGTGGGCGTCGAGGTAGGAGTGGCCGGCCTCGTTCTTCTGATACGTGCCCATGATCGGGTCGTAGGTGTACGTCGAGTAGTGCTCGCTCACGGTCGCGCGGGTCGCAGCCGACCCGCCGCTCAGGTTGGGGCGAGCCTTCGGCACGGTGAACGCCGCCACGTCGGGGAAGAAGTGCTGCTCGGCGCGGTTCACGCCGTCGCCGCTGATCATCAGGTTGTCCGGCGCGTAGCGGTTGTCGGTGCGGAAGGTGTAGCCGATGGTGTCGAAGAACTGCGGCACCGGGTCGGCGCCGGCGGCCGAACGGGTCACGGGCGACTCGCCTGACTGGAACAGCAAGCCCTTGTAGTGGCGCGCGATCTTGAGCGAGACGAGCCGGCTCGAGCGCATCGGCCCGATGAGGTCGGGCGCCGACTGGTACACGGCGGTCAGGCGGGTGATGCCGCCCTCGGCGAGATACTCGAACACGATGTCGGCGGCCTGCAGGCCGTCCTGGTCGACCGCGTCCGAGTCGTTGGGCACCTGGATCAGGGCCGGGTACTTGAGCACGATGGTGTGCTCGCGGTCGCGGTAGTAGAGCCCGCTGTCGAGCGTCCACGCGGTCTTGACGAAGTGCCCGGTCTGGTCCTTGGCGCCGGCCGCGAGGTTGAGCACGAGCGGGCCGGAAGGGATACCCGAGGTCGCCATCGAAGCGCTGCGGAGATCCCTGGCCCAGCTGAGCGTGACCGGCTGCGTGCCGAGGCTCACCTTCACCGTGCTCGGGTCCATCGCGTCGTTGAAGTTGAAGGTCAGCTGCGTGCCCGGCAGGATCTCGAGCCCGTTCGTGACCGGGGTGCCGTCGGGCATCGTCACCGAAACGATCCGCGGAACGATCGTCGTCGTGAAGGTCCAGCGTCCACCCGTGACCCTGTGCTTGCTCGTGTCCTCGAAGCTCGTCAGCGTGAGCGTGTAGGTCGTCAGGTCGGCGAGAGGCTTGACCGGGATCCACTCGTACTTCGTCTGGCCCGACAGCGAGACGACGGCGCCGTCGGTCCGAGGGGCGATGGTGAGGTGCGACTCGATGTCGACGAGGTTCACGGCGCGGTCGAAGCTGAGCACGACGCGCTGGTCGGCCGGAACTTCCTTCTGGCCGTTGGCGACGTTCAGCGACACCGTCGTCGGCAGCGTGTTCAGGTAGCCCAGCCAGCCGCCTGTGGCGGTGAGACCCAGGGCGATGACGGCGGCGAGCGCGATCCAGCCGCGGCGCCACACGAGGTTCCGTGAGCGAGACGTAGACAGCGACAACGGAGCGATGGCGATTATGCCATCAGGCGGGCGCCTTGAGTCCTCGACATTCGTCGCAGTCGCAGAGCGATCGGAGATACCTGAACGTGTAGAGCCCTGTGGCGTGTCCGCTTTCAAACCCGATCTGCAACGCGTACTGGCCGATCAGGGTTACGTCCTGGATGCGCAGCTCATCGTCCGGCAGCGCCGTCACCCGAGACAGCCGTCCGGGCGCGCCCGCCTCCCCGCGACACTCGGCGCAGGGGCACGCCCAGCGCAGCCGTTCGCCGGAGTAGGCGCTGCGGTGCCCGCTCTCCCACACGATCTCCATCGCGTTGCGTGCGCGATCGGCGTCGACCGTGACGGGAAACGGGTCGGGGTCTTTCAGCGGACGTTGATTACCGGCAGCTGGCGAAACGACTGGATCGAGGTGCGTGCCGCGACCTGCGAGGCGATCTCGACGAATGCCTTCGCGCCGGCCGATTCGGGTCGCGAGATGACGATCGGCGTGCCGCTGTCCGCGTCCTCGCGGATGCCTTCCTCGAGCGGCACCGCACCGAGGAAGGGAACGCCCAGGCGGTTTGCCGCGGCCTCGGCGCCGCCGTGGCCGAAGATGTCATGGCGGTGCCCGCAGTCGGGGCACACGTACCAGCTCATGTTCTCGATGAGGCCGAGCGGCGTGACGTTGAGCTTGCGGAACATCTGCAGCGCCTTGACGGCGATGTCGGTCGCGACGTCCTGTGGCGTGCAGACGATGGCGACGCCGGTGAGCGGCACCGCCTGCGCCAGCGTGAGCGACGCGTCGCCGGTGCCGGGCGGCAGGTCGATGATCAGGTAGTCGAGGCGACCCCAGTCGACCTGGATCATCATCGCCTCGATCGCCTTGCCGACCATCGGGCCGCGGTAGATCGTCGGCTCGCCGCCGGGATAGATCTGGCCGAAGGACATCACCTTCAGGCCGTGCGCGTCGATCGGAAGCAGGTGGCCGTTGACCTGCTCGGGCACGGTGCGCGAGTTGGTCATCGCCGGGACCGACGGCCCATAGATGTCGGCGTCCAGCAGGCCGACGTCGGCGCCCGCCTTGCGCAGCGCCGCCGCCAGGTTGACCGCGACGGTCGATTTGCCGACCCCGCCTTTGCCGGACGCGACCGCGATCGTCTGCTTGACGCCGGGAAGGATCTCGGAGGGCTTGGGCCGCATGAACGCCGGCCGCACGTTGGCGGTCATCCGCACGTCGACGGCCGTCACGCCGGGCAGCCCGGCCACGGCATCGTGGGCCTGCGACTTGAAGCGGTCGCGCACCGGGCACGCGGGTGTCGTCAGCTCGAACGTGAAGCTCACGCGCCCGGCTTCGTCGATGGCGAGCTCTTTGATCATGCCGAGCGCGACGACGTCCCGACCGAGATCGGGGTCCTGAATCGTCGCCAGCGCGTCGAGCACCTGCTGGCTCGTCGGTGTCGGCATCGCATGGCATGTTACGGGGAACGTGCCCAGAGCCACCCGAGCCGCCTTCGCCGCCCACCAGGCCGCCTGCCGCGCCTGCACTGTGTGCGCCGACCAGGGGATCATCGCCGAGGCGAATCCCACGTTCTCCGGAACGTGGGGCGCGAAGTTCCTGCTCGTCGGCCAGGCGCCCGGACAGGTGGAGCGCGAGTCGCGCCGCCCGTTCTCGGGCCGCGCGGGCAAGGAGCTCGACCGCTGGATGGTCCGCGCCGGATTCGCCGATGCCGAGGATTTCCGAAACTCGATCTACATCGCCGCTCTGATGCGCTGCTTCCCAGGACGCAACCCGCGCGGAGCGGGCGACCTGCGCCCGCCGCCGGCCGGCATCGCCAACTGCAGGCACTGGCTCGATGCCGAGCTGCGCCTGCTGCGACCGCGGGTCGTCATCCCGGTCGGCCAGCTCGCGATCGCGCGCTTCCTCGGACCGGGCTCGCTGGAGGAGCGCGTCGGCAAGCGGTTCGAAACGCAGCCGGTGATCGTCCCGTTACCGCACCCGTCGGGTCAGAGCCGCTGGCTCAACGACCCCACGAACAGAGAGCGATTGGCGCAGGCGCTCGACCAGATCTCAGAATTGCGCACACGTTACTTGCAGCCGGCCGAGAGGAGGAAGAGTCGATGAAGTACCTGTTGGTCTATTACGGCGGCGGGATGCCGGAGTCCCCGAAGGAGCAGGCGCGCGTGCTGAAGCAGTGGGACTCGTGGTTCAAGAAGCTGGGCCCCGCGCTGGTCGACCCCGGGCTGCCTTTCTCCGGCGCCGTGAACAAGGTCAGGTCGGACGGCACGTCGGCCAAGGGCCCGATCGGCCAGCGCGCCACCGGCTACACGATCATCGACGCCACATCGCTCGACAAGGCGACGAAGGTCGCGAAGGGCTGCCCGCTGCTGAAGAGCGGCGGCAGCATCTCGGTCTACGAAACCGCGTCGATGATGTAGGCGTTGCCGTTCTTCTTCGTCGAGCGCGACGGCGACCGCGCGGTCATCGAGGGCGACGACGCCGCCCACCTCACGCGGTCACTCCGCGCGCGGCCCGGCGAAGAGATCCAGGCCGTCGACCCGGCAGGATTTCTTCTGACCGTTCGTCTGGAATCGGTGAGCGCCAGGCGAGTCGAGGGAGTCGTGGTCGGGCAGCAGGTCCATCAGCCCGAGCCGGCGCGAGAGGTGATCGTCGCGGTCTCGCACCTGCCGGCGGCGTCGCTCGAGCTCGTGCTGTCGCGCTGCACCGAGGTGGGGGCGGCGGCCTTTCACGTCGTGCAGGCGGATCGCAGCGTCGCTCGGGGCGGGCGCGTCGAGCGATGGCAGACGATCGTCCGCGAGGCGGCGATGCTGGCGGGGCGGCTGCGGGTGCCGGCGGTCGCGGGGCCATCGACGCTCGAGGAGGTGGTGCGCGAACGGCCGGGCGCGGTGATGCTGGTGCGCGGCGCGCCGGCGGCGCTCAGCGAGATGCCTCGTTCGCGAGCGGTGACGCTGCTCATCGGGCCCGAGGGGGGGTGGACGGACCGCGAGCTGGCGCTGGTGCCGCAGCACGCGGGGTTGGGGCCGCGCAACCTGCGGGCGGACACGGCGGCGGTGGTGGCCACGGCGATAGCGGTCGGGGTTTAGGCAGGGACGGACGGGCTGGGAAGGGGGAGTGGGGTTGGGTCAGGGTGGCCTCGGACGCGCTTCGTGGTGGCGCCGGCCTTTCAAATCTAATTGCTCGAATCGGTTGACATCGAACGTTTATTCGCTATACTACGAACATGTGTACGGTGGGGGAAAGGGGGAGCTGCGTCCTGGACAGGCTCGAGGACGCGGCCGAGGTGCCGGCCGATGCCATCGGCGATGAGCTGCGGGAGCTGTTCCGCCACCGCCATGAGGTCGACGCCGCCATCCAGCGCCGGCTCCACCGCTTCGACAAGGGCGAGGGCTACTCCGCCGACGGGGCGCTGAGCGCCAAGGCCTGGCTGCGCTGGAAGTGCCGCCTGACCGCGGGCGAGGCCTCGGAGTGGGTGCAGGTGGCGCGGGCGCTGCCGGCGCTGGAGCTGGTGAGCTCGGCCCTGGCCGAGGGCGAGATCAGCTTCAAGCACGCCTCCTTGATCGCGGCCACCGCCGAGCGCCTGGGCGAGAAGTTCGCCGGGCCGGCGGAGCAGATCCTGGTCAGCGCGGCCAGGGAGCTGGACCCGGGGCGGCTGCGGGTGGCGGTGATGCACCTGCGCCACTGCGTCGAGCCCGACGGGGTGCTGGCCGAGGCCGAGCAGGCGCACCAACGGCGCTTCCTGCATCTGAGCCAGACCTTCGGCGGGCTGTTCGTGCTCGACGGCCAGTTCGGGGCCGAGGACGGGGCGACCCTGCAGACCGCGCTCGACGCCTTGATGACCCCGCCTGGGCCGGATGACGAGCGGACGGCTTCCCAGCGGCGGGCGGATGCCCTGGTGGAGATGGCGACTCGGCAGCTGGACGGCGGCGAGCTGCCCTGCGTGGGCGGCCAGAAGCCGCACCTTCTGGTCACGGTCGAGCTGCCGGCGCTCTGGAAGCAGCCGGGGGCGCGGGCGGCCGAGCTGGAGTGGGCGCAGCCGATTCCGGCGGAGACGGCGCGGCGCATCGCCTGCGACTGCACGCTGACTCCGGTCGTCGAGGGCGAGGTTCATGGCTCGCGCAAGGTGATCCCGGGCTGGAAGCGCCGGGCGCTGGTCGCCCGGGACAAGGGCTGCCGGTTCGAGGGCTGCGACATGCCCGCGGCCTGGACGGACGCGCACCACATCCAGCACTGGATCGACGGAGGTCCGGACGAGCTCTGGAACCTCGTTCTGTTGTGCCGGCGGCATCACCGGATGGTCCATGAGGGCGGTCTGCCGGCGCCCCGGCCTATCGCTTCAGCGCGCGGTAGGTGACGACCTCGCCGAAGATCACGATGAACGTTCCAAGCACGAAAAGGACGATCGAGGTCGCGATGAGCCAGGCAACGCCGAGGCCGATGCTGATCGTGAAGAGGCCGATGTCGGCCACCAGGCCCGCGTAGGCGCGGTAGCCCTGCTTGGTGGCCGCGTATCCCGGAGCGAGCGATCCCAATGACCGGGACGTGACTCGGCGGGTGACGGCGTCCTGCCAGACCACGAGGGCGATGGATGCGACCACCAGGACCAGGCCGATTGCTGTCAGCGCCGCCACCTACGATTGCTCTCCGTGCCCACCGCATCTGACCGCGTCCGGAACTTCTGCATCATCGCCCACATCGACCACGGCAAGTCGACGCTGGCCGATCGCCTGCTCGAGTTCACGGGTTCGATCAGCCAGCGCGACATGCAGGACCAGGTGCTCGACACCATGGACCTCGAGCGCGAGCGCGGGATCACCATCAAGCTCCAGGCCGTCCGCATGTCGTACCCGGCCCAGGACGGGCAGACGTACGAGCTGAACCTCATCGACACACCGGGCCATGTCGACTTCGCGTACGAGGTGTCGCGATCGCTCGCCGCATGCGAGGGGGCGATCCTGGTCGTCGACGCCGCGCAGGGAATCGAGGCGCAGACGCTCGCCAACCTCTACCAGGCCGTCGAGGCGAACCTCTCCATCGTCCCGGTCGTGAACAAGATCGACCTCGACGCCGCGCAGCCGGAGATGGTGGCGGAGGAGATCTCGGACGTGACCGGAATCCCGCGCGACCAGGTCATCTTCGCGTCGGCCAAGCTCGGCGTCGGCACGCAGGAGATCCTCGAGGCCGTCATCAAGCGCGTGCCGCCGCCCCGCGGCGAACCGAACGCGCCACTCCGGGCGCTCATCTTCGACTCGCACTACGACACCTATCGCGGCGTCATCACCTACGTCCGCGTCGTCGATGGCGAGATCCTGCCGCGGACGAAGATCCGGATGATGAACACCGGCAAGGTCCACGAGGTCGACGAGGTCGGATGGTTCGCGCCGCGGCCGCGGCCCGCCGAAAAGCTCACGGCCGGCGAGGTCGGATACGTGACCGCCGCGATCAAGAACGTCATCGACGCCCGCGTCGGCGACACCATCACCGCCGCCGAGCACGGCGCCGCGGCGCCGCTGCCCGGCTACCGGCAGGTCAAGCCGATGGTCTTCGCCGGCCTCTTCCCGACCAACTCGGACCAGTTCGGAGACCTCAAGGAGGCGCTCGAGAAGCTGCAGCTGAACGACGGCGCGCTTTCCTACGAACCCGAGAACTCGGCCGCCCTCGGATTCGGCTTTCGCTGCGGCTTCCTGGGCCTGCTGCACCTGGAGATCGTCCAGGAGCGCCTGGAGCGCGAGTTCGAGCTCGAGCTCATCACCACCGCGCCGACCGTCGAATACCGGGTCACGCTCCGGCGGGGCGAGGTGATGGAGATCGACAACCCCGCCGCGCTCCCCGATCCCACGACTATCGAGTCCATCTCGGAGCCGTTCGTGAAGCTCTCGATCATCGTGCCGTCCAACTACGTGGGCGCGATGATGGAGCTGTGTCAGGACCGTCGCGGCGCCTTCAAGCACCTCGAGCACCGGCCGGGCGATCGCATCGTGCTCGACTACGACATGCCGCTGGGCGAGATCATCCACGACTTCTACGACCAACTGAAGTCGCGCTCCAAGGGCTACGCCTCGATGGACTACGAGATGATCGGCTTCCGCGAGGGTGACCTGGTGAAGCTCGACGTCCTGGTGGCCGGCGAGCCGGTCGACGCGCTGTCGCTCATCGCGCATCGCAGCAAGGCGCAGATCCAGGGCCGCAAGCTGGTCGAGAAGCTGAAGACGATCATCCCGCGCCAGCTCTACGAGGTGCCGCTGCAAGCTGCCATTGGCGGGAAGGTAATCGCCCGCGAGACGATCCCGGCGATGCGAAAGGACGTGCTCGCGAAGTGCTACGGCGGCGACATCACGCGTAAACGCAAGCTGCTCGAGAAGCAAAAGGAAGGCAAGCGGCGGATGAAGCGCGTCGGGTCGGTGGAGATTCCACAGGAAGCGTTCATGGCGGTGCTGAAGCTTGATTAGCAGGTCGCTCGTTCTCCTGGTGGCGACGGCGCTCGTGCTGGGCGCGTGCACGCGGTCGGTCGCGGGGTCCGCCGCGAACGTCAGCCCGCAGGACGTCTACGCCGCCAGCGTGCCGGCCGACACGATGCAGACGCTGCTGGGAGGCAGCACCTGGTGGCAGGCGCCTCCGTCCTTCCAGGTCCGGCCGCTGCAGATCGAGTCGCTGCCGCAGACGATCAGGTTCGCGGTCACGAACCGGTACGTGAACGTCGGCACCTCGGACACGTTCGAAAACCTCGTTCAGCTCTGGGACTCGTCCACCGACGCCACCGCCCACATGACCGGCGTCCAGAATCTCCTCGGCACGGCGATCAACGGTCCGAGAGTCGGCGACCAGCAGCTCTACTACCAGGAGCCCCCGGCGGCCGGATCGCCCTCGTACACGACGTACGCCTTCGTCCGGCTGGGGCCTGCGGTCGACACCCTCACCTGGACGTCGGGGTCCAACTTCGCCAGCGTCAACACCGTGGGCAAGATCGCGAACGCGGCCATCGGCAAGCTGCGCAGCGCGCTCGGCGGTCGCTTGCGTGCCTCGCCGCCGGCCGCGAACGACCTGTCGCTCCTCCCGCCCGCCAACCAGGACATCACGCTGCTCGGCATGACGCATCTGCCGATCGAGACGTTTGGATTGATGATCAGCGTCGCCGCCCCTGAGGACCTGGCGAAGACCTTCCACAACCTGGGCGTGAGCGACTTCGTGTTCGGCGACTACGCGCTCGACAACGACACGCAGATGGAGGTGCGTGCAGGCGTCATCACCTTCTCGAGCGACCAGGACGCCACAGACCTGCTGAATTCGTTCCGCACCTCGTCCGACACCTCGAACCCGTTCGTCGTCCTGTACCAGGACCAGTCGGGGCCCGGGCAGTACTACGTGATGTTCGCGGCCAAGACGCAGTTCGCGATTCTCATCTGCAGAAACACCGCAGTGACGGTGGCCGCATCACGCTCGTGCGAGAACCCGATCAGCCGCGTCGGTGACGCGTGGTACTCGACGCTCAGCGCTTAGCGATTTCCTGAAACCAGCTCCACTGCGCGGCCAGGCCCTCGCGCAGCGAGGTGCGCGGCTCCCAGCCGAGCTCGATGCGCGCGCGCGTGATCGACGCGCCGGCGCGATGGTGGTCGCTCGGCTGGCGTTCGACGTAGCGGCGCTTCAGCTCGCGGCCGCTCGTCTCCGCCAGCAGGTCGAGCACGTGGTTCACGCTCACGCTGCTGCCGCCGCCGAGGTTGAAGAGGGCGCCCGGCGAGCCTCTCTCGGCGGCAAGGATCGTGCCCTCCACGGCGTCGGCGACGTACGTGAACTCGCGTGTCTGCTCGCCATCCCCGTACACCTCGAAGACGGTCCCGTCGTGCAGCGCCTGCATCGCTCGAGAGAGCATCAGGTCGGGGCGCATGCGCGGGCCATAGACCGAGAAGTAGCGCAGCCGGATGGACGGCACGCCGAAGTTCTTCCAGTAGACGTACGTGAGGTGCTCGCCCGCCAGCTTGGTGACGCCGTAGGGCGACAGCGGTGCGGGAAGGGCGGTCTCGGGCGTCGGAAACGTCTCGGCGTCGCCGTACACGGCCGACGAACCGCAGTAGACGAAGGCTTTGAGGTTCACGCTCTTCGCCGCCTCGAGCAGGCGTTGGGTCGCGAGCACGTTCTCGCGCCAGTAGGGATCGAACTGCATGAGCGCGGCCCGCACGCCGGGCCGGCCGGCCGTGTGATACACGACCTCGGCGCCTTCGAGCACGGGGCCAAGCTCGTCCGCGGCGAGATCCGCTGTCGCGAAGCGGAAGCGTGGGTTGGAGCGCGCGGCGGAGAGGTGTCGCTCCTTGGCCGCGCGGGCGTAGTAGTCGGTGAAGTTGTCGAGACCGACCACGTCGTGGCCCTGGGCGACAAGCCGGTCGACCAGGTGCGAGCCGATGAAACCGGCCGCGCCGGTGACGACCACTCTCACGGGAAGGTCATTCTATGGGCCGCCTATCCTCTCTTTCGATGACGCGATTTGAGGCGTGGCTCAGCGAGGTCGGCCACGGGATTGCCGTGAAGAGGTTTCCGGAAGGCACGCGCACGGCCGCCGACGCGGCGCGGGCGATCGGCTGCGACGTCGGCCAGATCGTCAAGTCGCTGGTGTTCGTGGCCGGCGGCAGGCCCGTGGTGGCGCTGGTCAGCGGACCGAACCGGCTCGACGAGAAAAAGCTCGCGGCCGTCGCGGGCGAGCCGGTGACCAAGGGCGACGCCGAGATCGCGCGCACCGCGACCGGCTACTCGATCGGCGGCGTTCCGCCTTTCGGCCACGCCACGCAGGTGCCGGTCTTCATGGACCGCGACCTGCTCGGCTACGACGTCGTCTGGGCCGCGGCCGGACGTCCCGACTCCGTGTTCGAGATCCGGCCCGAGCGCCTGCGCGAGCTGAGCGGGGCGTCGGTCGCGGACATCAAGGTCAGCACGTAAGATGACGCCCCCCTCCGGCCCGGGGCGCCAGGAGCCCGGGTCCACCTCCCCACCAGCGGGGAGGATCCCGGTCAGAAACCTCTACGTCCACATCCCGTTCTGCCGGCACAAGTGCGGGTACTGCGACTTCAACGCGTATGCCGGGATGGACCGTCTCATGCCGGACTACGTGAGCGCGCTCGAAGACGAGCTGCGCACGGTTCGCGCCGAGATGGATTTCGGGCCGCTGGAGACCGTGTACTTCGGCGGCGGCACGCCGAGCCTTCTCTCCGCGCCGCTGATGGCGCGTCTGCTCGACTCCATCCGCGACACGTTCGAGGTCGCGCCGAATGCGGAGGTCACGCTGGAGGCCAACCCCGGCAGCACCGACGAGGAGAAGCTCGCGGCGTGGCTCGAGGCCGGAGTCAACCGCCTCAGCCTGGGGGTGCAGGGATTCGACGGCCGCGCGCTTGCGGTGCTGGAGCGGCGCACCGACGCGGCGTCGGCCGAGCGCGCGTTCGCGCTGGCCCGCGAGGCCGGCGTGCGCAACATCAACATCGACCTGATCTACGCCGTGCCTTTCCAGTCGCTCGAGTCGTGGATCGAGACGCTGCGCCGCGGCCTCGCTCTCGGACCCGACCACGTGTCGACCTACTGCCTGACCTTCGAGGAGGGCACGCTTTTGTACCGTCGCCGCGCCGAGGGCAAGGTCCCCGAGGTCGAGACCGACCTCCAGTGGGATCAGCTCGAGGCGGCGTGTGAGGAGCTGGAGGCCGCCGGCTACACGCGCTACGAGGTGTCGAACTGGGCGCGGCCCGGCTTCGAGTCACGGCACAACCTCGCGTACTGGCGCTGCCGGCCGGTCTACGGCGCGGGCGCCGGCGCCCACACCTACGCCGCCGACGGCGAGCGGGCGTGGCGCTGGTGGAACGTCGCGCGGCCCCGCGACTACATCGCCGCCAGGCCCAAGGTCGCGGGGCGGGAAGAGCTGGATGCGCGCAAGAGATCGGCTGAGTCGCTGATGCTCGGCCTGCGCACCGCCGAGGGCATGGCGGAGCCTGCCGGCTTCGAAAGCGAGCTTGCCGAGCTCGCGGCGGCGGGCCTGGTGCGCCGGGCGGACGGCCGCGTCGCGCCGACGCGCCGGGGCATGGACCTCCACAACCAGATCGCCCTGGCGGTACTCTGAATCACCCCATGGAGACCCGGAAGCAGGCCATCCTGCGCGCGGTCGTGCACGAATTCACGACGAGCGCGGTCCCAGTGGGCTCGCAAGCGCTGCAGAGCCGCTACTTCGTGAACCTCTCCTCGGCCACGATTCGAAGCGAGCTCGCCGAGCTTGCCGAAGCCGGCTACCTCGCGCAGCCGCATACGTCGGCGGGTCGCATCCCGACCGATTCCGGCTACCGCTACTTCGTCGATTTCCTGATGGATCTCGAGGCGGTGCCCGATTCGGTCAGCAACTACATCAGCGACGAGCTGCGCAAGGCGCCGGCGGACGTGCAGGGCCTGGTGGAGAGGGTGGCGATGACGGCGGCCGCCGTGACCCAGAACGCCGCGGTGGCGAGCGCACCGCAGGGCTCACAGGCCCGCGTGAAGCACGTCGACGTCGTCTCGCTCGAGCCGACCGAGGTGCTGCTGATCCTGCTGCTCGACGGCAACCTGCTGCGCCAGCAGGTCCTCCACGTCTCGCAAGGGGCCACGCAGGCCGACCTGACGCTGCTGGCCGGCCGGCTCAATGAAGCGCTGGCGGGTCATCTCAGCGAGGACGTGCGGCACCACTACGACGCCGCGGCCCTCGGGCTCGAGAAGGAGGTCGTGGGCAGCATCGTCGCCGCGCTCGACCAGTACGAGAAGGGCGCCGAGAACCTGGTCGTGCACGACGGTGTCCGCAACCTCGTGCGCCAGCCGGAGTTCGCCGAGTCGGGGCGGCTGCAGCAGGTGCTGGAGGTGCTGGAGGAGACGCGCTACCTCACGGTCCTGCTGCGCGAGCTCATCGGCGATTCAGACCTGCAGATCGTGATCGGCTCCGAGAACGCGTCGAGCAACCTGCAGGGCTGCGCGGTCGTGCTCACGAACTACGGCCCGTCGCGCCGGCTGAAGGGAGTGCTCGGCGTGATCGGCCCCACGCGCATGGCCTACAGCCAGACGGTGGCGCGCCTGCGCGCGGTCGCGCACGCCGCCAGCGACAGGATGACCGAGCTCTAGAGCGCCTCTAATCCTTTCGCAGGTGCTTCGCCGGGTCCACGCCCTCGAGCTTGAGGTCGGATTCGAGCATCTCGTACACCAGGTCTTCGAAGCTCGTCTGCGGCTTCCAGCCCAGCTTCTTCGCGGCCTTGGACGCGTCGCCCCGCAGCTCGTGCACCTCGGCCGGCCGCATGTACGCCTCGTCGACGACGACGTACTTGTTCCAGTCCAGGCCGGCCATGACGAATGCCGCCTCGGCGAAGTCGCGCACCGAGCGCATCACGCCGGTCGCGATGACGTAGTCGTCGGGCTCGTCCTGCTGCAGCATCAGCCACATCGCCTCGACGTAGTCGCGGGCGTGGCCCCAGTCGCGCTTGGAGTCGAGATTGCCGAGGCGCAGCTTCTCGATCCTGCCCGACAGGATCTGCCCGATGCCGCGCGTGATCTTGCGGGTCACGAAGTTCTCGCCCCGGCGCGGCGACTCGTGGTTGAAGAGGATGCCGCTGCACGCGAACAGCCGGTGGGCCTCGCGGTAGTTCACCGTCATCCAGTGCGCGTAGACCTTCGCCACGGCATACGGGCTGCGCGGGTGAAAGGGCGTGCTCTCGCTCTGCGGTGGGGGAGTGAGCCCGAACATCTCCGACGTCGAGGCCTGGTAGAACCGCGTCGGCAGCCCGGTCGTGCGCACCGCCTCGAGCAGGCGGGTCGTGCCGAGGCCGTCCGCGTCCCCCGTGTACTCGGGCTGGTCGAAGGAGATGCCGACGTGGCTCTGGGCCGCGAGGTTGTAGATCTCGTCAGGCCGCACCGTCTTGACCAGGCGGTTGAGGCCGCCCGAGTCGGTCATGTCGCCATAGTGGAGGACGAACCTGGAGCCCTCGGGATGGGTTGGGTTCGCATGCTGCAGGTGGTCGATCCGGCCGCGGTTCATGCTCGAAGACCGGCGGACCACGCCGTGCACCTCGTAGCCTTTCCCGAGGAGAAGCTCGGCCAGATATGAACCGTCCTGCCCTGTGATGCCGGTGATGAGCGCTGTCCGGGCCATGACTGCAATCAAGTCTATGGTTTGGCCGGAGTCGCCTGTTTGGTAATAAGGCATCGCCAGTGACCACGCGCAAGCACACGTCTGACGAGTCCGAGCACGGCCACAAGACACCGGTCGAGGAGAGGCTCGAAGCCCGCATCGCCCAGCAGAGCAAGGGGCAGACCGCGGCGGCGAACGCCGCTCCGGACACTGCCGAGGCCGAGGTCCGGGACCGCTACCTGCGGCTCGCGGCCGACTTCGAGAACTACAAGAAGCGCGCGCGCCAGGAGCAGCTCGACGTACGCCAGTACGCGGCGTCGGAGCTGATCTCCCGCCTGCTGCCCGCGCTCGACGACCTGCACAACGCCCTCGAGCACAAGCCGGCCGACGTCGACCCGGCCTGGGCGAAAGGCCTGGAGCTGGGCGTCCGCAAGCTGGAAGAGGCGATGGCCGCGCACGGCTTGCAGCCCATCGACTCCGTCGGCTCCGCGTTCGACCCCAAGCTCCACGAGGCGATCGGCCACGAGGAGTCGGCCGAGCATCCCGAGGACACGGTCGTTTCCGAGCTGCGGCGCGGATACCGCATCCACGACCGTGTCGTCCGCCCCTCTCTCGTCAGGGTCTCGCGGCGGCCGGAGCTGCCGGCGGCGGACTCGGACGCCTCCACCGAGTCCTAGGGACGGCCGCGTGGCGGTTCGGCGGGACTACTACGAGGTTCTCGGCGTCGGGCGCCAGGCCTCGGCCGAAGACCTGAAGCGCGCCTTCCGCAAGATCGCGATGGACTCGCACCCCGACCGCAACCCGGACGACCCGGCGGCGGCCGCCCGGTTCAAGGAGGCGAGCGAGGCCTACGCCGTCCTCTCCGACCCGAGCCGCCGCCGCAGCTACGACCTGTTCGGCCACTCCGCCACCGATTTCGGCGGCGGGCCCGCCGTCGACTTCACGGACATGCCGTTCGGCGACCTGTTCGAGACCTTCTTCGGCGGCGGCATGGGCGGCCGCGCGCGCAGGGAGCGGTCGACCCGTGGCGACGACCTCCGCTACGACCTGACGATCACGTTCGAGGAGGCGTTCACGGGGCTCGAGAAGCAGATCGAGGTGCCCCGACTCGTCACGTGCGAGCGCTGCGCCGGCTCGGGCGCCGAGCCGGGAACCGGCGTCGAGACCTGCGGGACGTGCGGCGGCTCCGGCCAGATCCGGCGCACCCAGCAGTCGATCTTCGGCTCGGTCGTCACCGCCTCGACCTGCCCGACGTGCGGCGGTGCGGGCCGGCTGCTCCGGAGCCCGTGCGCCGTATGCCGCGGCCAGGGGAGGATCGAGAAGGCGCGCCGGCTGGCGGTCAAGATCCCCGCGGGCGTGGACTCCGGCTCGCAGATCCGGCTCTCGGGCGAGGGCGAGGCGGGGATCCGCGGCGGCGCGGCGGGCGATCTGTACGTCGTGTTGAGGGTCAAGCCGCACGCCCAGCTGGCCCGCCGGGACAAGGACGTGATCTTCGAGCTGAGGGTGAACATGATGCAGGCGGCCCTGGGCGACCGGATCGAGGTGCCGACCCTCGAGGGGCCCGTCGAGATCGACATCCCGCCCGGCACCCAGTACGGCCAGTCCTTCCGGCTGCCCGGCCGCGGCATGCCGGACGTCCGCGGCGGCCGCCGCGGCGACCAGTACGTGCTGATCCAGGTGATCGTGCCCAAAGACCTCAGCGCCGACCAGAAGGCCATCCTCCGGAAGGTCGGCGGGCTGACCGGGAAGCCGGAGAAGGTCTCGAAGGGCTTTTTCGAGAAGCTGCGGGACGCCATCAGCCTTGATTGAAGCGACTCGGCATAAGCTGGACGCAGATTCGGTAGTTACTAGGTTGGGTATTTATGACGAGTTGTCGCATGCCTATGCATGCCGGATTCGAGGAAATGAATGTCGCGAACGATTGATCTCGAGTTGACCAGGGCCGAGGTGGAGGTCCGCGAGCTGGAAGCTCGCCTGCGGGTGGTGCCCATGAACGACAGCCAGCTTTCCGACGCCCTCCGGACCGCCCTCGCGGCGAAAAAGGACAGGCTCGAGAAGCTCCGCGCCCTGCACGCCGCCGGCTCCCGGCCCCGCGTGCCGGAGCCTGTCGACCAGGACGGGTTCGACGATGGCGCCGCGGGCAGCCGCAAGATCCCCGTGCACGGCGGACACCGGACACCGCTGAAGCGGACGATTCCGCAGCGCACCAAGCCGGCCGCGACCGGAAAGGGCAAGTCGGGCAAGTAAAACCGCCCGGCTGAATCTGCGGCCCCGCCGGGCCGCCGGCCGGAAGCGACCGATTTCCGGGCCTCACGGTTATCGTTTTGCAGGCGATGCCGATCCCGGACCAGCTGTTCTCGCACCGCCCGGCCTCCACCGAGGGCCGCTCTCAGCCGGCTGAGCTCCGATCGCGCTGGCTCACGGCGGTCAGCGGCATCGCCGCGCTGGCCATCCTCTCCGCGATCGCCTACCGCTTCGCCCTGGCCGGCATGCCCACCGCCGTTCTGCAGGAGGTGGCGGCCCTGGTCGGGATCGGGATCGTCTACTCCGCCGCCGTGGTGTGGATCCGATCCTCCCCGCTGGCGAACCGGACCGCGGTCCAGCTGATGCTGATGGTCGCGAACGTGGCCCTGGCCGTGGTCAGCCTCGTGGTCGCCGGCCCCTGGCTGGGCGCGGACTTCCCGCCATTGGCGGTCGGCATCTTCGCGGCGATGCTGCTGTGGTTCGACATGGGCTACAACGCCCGCCACTTCGTCTACGTCGTGGCCGTCGCCGCGCTCGGGCTCGGGGTGGTGTGGGCCGATGCGGTCGTCAACCTTCACCTCGCGGTCAGCTCGGTCGTGGTGTGGAGCCTGGTGCTTCTCGGCCTCGTGCTCCTCGCGTACGTGACGCATCACGTGGTCGATCGGAACCTGGTCACGCAGACTGGGCGGCAGGCTTCGCTCCTGGCCGCCCTCAGCGACCTCGGCGAAGGCCTTGTCATCACCGAGGACGGTCGCTTCGTCACGGGCAACGAGGCGTACCTCCGGCTCACCGGCTACACCGCCGACGAGCTGACCGCGGTGCCGTCGCTCATCGACCTGGCGCCGCCCGAGGAGCGAGACGTGCTGGGGGCGCAGCTGGCGGCGCGCCTCAGCGGGGGCGACGCGCCGGTGGCGTACGAGTCGGCGCTGCTCACGAAGGACGGCCGGCGCCTCCAGGTCGAAACGTCGATCCGGCCGCTCTCGGCGGAAAGCCCCCGTCGCCTGCTCGCGGTCGTGCGCGACGTCACCGACCGCCACCGCTCGGAGGAGGCCGAGCGGGAGAGCGAGATGCGGTTCCGCACCCTGTTCGAGCAGTCGCAGGCGGGCATGGCGTTCACCGACCTCAACGGCCGCCTGACCTCGACCAACGAAGCGTTCCGGCAGCTCCTCGGCTACACCGAACGGGAGCTGGAAGGAGTATCGGTGCTCGAGCTGACGCACCCTGAGGACATCTCGCTCAGCGAGATCGCGCTGCGCAACGTGCTCGCGGCCGAGTCGCCGGGCTACCGCATCGACCAGCGCTACATCCGCAAGGACGGCCAGTCGGTGTGGGTCGACGTCGCCGCGCGCATGGTCCGCGACCTGGAGGGCAAGGGGCTCTACATCCAGACCGTGGCGGTCGACATCCGTGACCGCATGCGCGGGGAGGTCCTGCAGTCGGCCAGGTTTGCGGTCACGCAGGCGCTGGTCACCTCGCCGGGCTGGGACCAGGCCGCGCCGCACGTGCTCGAGGGCCTGTGCCGCGCTCTCGATTGGGAGCTCGGCGAGTACTGGGAGGTCGACGCGCAGCGCGAGACGATGCAGTTCGCCGTCTCGTGGAAGCGGCCGGGGCGCGACACCTCCGCCTATGAGGCGACCGCGGCGCAGTACACGTTCCGCCGCGGCGAGGGTCTCGCCGGCCGCGTGTGGGAGACGGGCCGCCCGGTGACCATCGCCGATCTCGCCAAGGATGCCTCACCCCGCTCGGCGGCCGCCCTGGCCGCCGGCCTCCATGGGCTCGTCGGCTTCCCGGTGCGGAGCGGCCGCCGGGTGGTCGGCATGATCTCGCTCGCGACCTGGGCGCCGCGCCAGCTCGACGAGGGCCTGCTTGGCGTGATGAACGACATCGGCACCCAGATTGGAGAGTTCGTCGAGCGCAAGCGCGCCGAGTTGGCGCTGCTCGAGAGCGAGAAGCGCATGCGCTCCGTGCTGGACAACGTCTCCGACGGCCTCGTGACCGTGGACCCGTCGGGGATGATCGAGTCGGCGAACCCGGCTGTCACCAAGCTCTTCGGCTACGAAGAGAAGGAGCTCATCGGGCAGATGGTCTCGACGCTGATCGCGACGACCCATCGCGATTCGTTCACGAGCTACGTCGACCGCCGCCTCACTCAAGACCTGCCGGCGTCCGGCGCGCTGGAGACGATGGGGAAGAAGAAGAACGCGAGCCTCTTCCCGCTGGAGTTCGTCGTCACCTCCATGCTGGTCGGGCAGAGGCGTCTGTTCATCGGGACCCTGCGCGACATCTCGGAGCGAAAGGCGCACACCGACGCGCTCGAGTACCAGGCACTGCACGACGGGCTGACCGGCCTCCCCAACCGCACGCTGTTCGGCGACCGCCTGCGCCAGGCGCTGCTCGGCGCGCGCCGCAACCAGACCATGTTCGGTGTCCTCCTACTCGACCTCGACCGGTTCAAGGACATCAACGACGTTCTCGGTCACGACCGCGGGGACACGCTGCTGCAGGAGGTCGCGACCCGGCTGAAGGGAGTGCTGCGCGCCACCGACACCATCGCCCGCCTGGGCGGCGACGAGTTCGCCGTCGTCAGCACCGACGCCAAGCATCCCGACAGCGTGGTCGCGACCGCGCGGAAGATCCTGGCGTCCCTGGAGGGACCGTTCAGCATCGCCGACCAGATGGTCGAGACCGGCGCGTCGATCGGGGTCGCGATGTACCCGCTTCACGGCGACGACCCCAACACGCTGCTGCGCCGCGCCGACGTGGCGATGTACGCCGCCAAGCGCTCGGGCGGCGGGTTTGCCGTGTACTCGCCGGAGCACGAGGCGCAGACGCTGCGCCACTCCGGGTTGGCGGGTGAGCTGCGGCGATCGATAGCGCAGGGTGAGCTCGTCTTGCACTACCAGCCGATGGTGCTGCTGCCCGACCACCGGCCTTACGCCGTCGAAGCGCTCGTTCGCTGGAACCACCCGCGCGAGGGTCTCCTGCCTCCCGACCGGTTCATCGCCGTCGCCGAGGAGACGAACATGATCCGGCCGCTGACGAGCTGGGTCCTGGACACGGCGCTGGCCCAGCTGTGCAGGTGGCTGGCGGCGGGCGCCGACATCTCGGTGGCGGTGAACGTGTCGCAGCGGTGCCTGGAGGACCACTCGATCGTCGAGGACGCGAGCCGGGCCCTGGCCACGACCAAGGCCGACCCTGGACGGCTGATCCTCGAGATCAGCGAGGGCGTGGCGATGTCCGCCGGGGCGGGCAAGGCGATGCAGCGCCTGGCCGAGATGGGCGTGCGGCTGTCCCTCGACGACTTCGGCACGGGCTACTCGTCGCTGGTGTACCTCAAGCGACTGCCCATCCACGAGATCAAGATCGACAGGTCCTTCGTCAAGGCGCTGCCATCGGACCCGGACGCGGCCGCGATCGTGCGCTCGGCCATCGGCCTCGGCCACAACCTCGGGCTGCGGGTTGTCGGCGAAGGGGTGGAGGAGCCCGAAGCCGAGGCGATGCTGGCCGAGGCGGGCTGCGACGCCGTCCAGGGCTTCCTGGTCGCCCGGCCGGTGCCGGAGGAGGAGATGACCGAAAGCCTCCTGGCGGGGCGAACCGAACCGGCGGCGGAGCCTTCTTAGAGCGTCCCGCGCTCCAGAGCCTTCCCTCCGGCCCTCCCCCGTATAGGGGGAGGGCTCAAGGGAGGGGTGAAGGCTGGAGGAAGGCCGCTAACCCAGACTTTAGCTGACACTTAACGGTCCAGCGAAAAAATCGGCATAAAAAAACTCGGGCCGGGCGATTTCTCGACACCGGCACCGAGCTTGGCTGCGGGGGGTGAGGTTCTATTCAACTGAGGTGCGGCCCCAACGACGAGCCGTGCCTCGCGACCATCAGTCTAGGGCGCGAATTGCGGGCACCGCAGGTCGTTTTCTGGGCATTTTCAACGACAAAGCTCAGACGCCACTCTCGAAATGCCAAGCCTTTGCCTTGTCGGACCCGATCCCGCCGTGCTAATGATGCGTTGGCTACAGCGCCCAATTTCCGCCCCAGCGCTGGATTCTGCCCGAGGACGCGTCGGAAGACATGGAGATGGCCACGGCATGCATTCAGTAAGTCCCAACCTGACCGCGTCCTCGCGCAACAGGTGGGTCCGGCTGGCTCTGCAGACCGCGTTCGGCCTGGCGCTGCTCTGGCTCTGGGCCCGCACCGTCTCGCTGCCCGAGGTCGCGGCCCACATGCGCGCCCAGAGCTGGTGGCCGATCCCGCTGATGATCGCGCTCTTTCTCCTGACCAGCGTCATCCGGGCGCGACGCTGGCTCCTGCTGCTGCGCCCGCTGGCCCCGGTCGGCATGGTGCGCGCGTTCGCGATGAACGCCACCGGCGGCCTTCTCAACTACGTGCTGCCCATCCGCTTCGGTGACGCCGCCCGCGCCTGGTGGTTGTGGCGCCGGCATCGCATCCCGACCGGCGCGGCGCTGGCGACCATCGTCATCGACAAGGCCTTCGACCTGGCGGCCGTGGCGGTGGTGCTCGTCGCGCTCGAGGCGCTGGCGCTCGCGGGAGCCGTCGCGGCGCCGCGTGGACTGATCGGCGCGGTCGCCCTGGCCGTGGCGCTGCTGGCGGCGGTCCTGGGGACGGCGCTTCTCGGCCCCCGCTTCGCGCGGTCCGCGATCGCCGGCCGCGTGCTGCCGGCCCGGGTCGCGTCGGGCCTTGCCGGCCAGGCCTTCGCCTTCCGCGCCGGGGCGCGCGGCCTTTGGACGCCGGCGCTGGCGTCGCGGATGGCCGGCCTCACCGCCCTGGCGCTGCTCATCGACGCCTTCAACCTCAACCTTCTGCTCGTCGCGGTGGGCGTGCCGGTGCCCGTCTGGAAGGCGATGGCCGCATACCCCGCGCTGCTGCTGAGCTTCGCGGTCCCCGCCGGCCCGGGCTATCTCGGCAACCTCGAGGTCGCGGGCTCGCTGGTGCTGGGCGGTGGGCTCGGACTCGCCCCCGCGGTCGCCGCCGGGGCGATCGTGCTGTACCACGCGGTCACCGCCGGCTACGCCCTGGTCCTCGGCCTCCTCGGCTTCCTGCTCGTGGGCGGCAAGCGGCGCGCGCGGGCCAGCGGACCGAGGCGCATCGCCGTCTTCCACTGCGGCTTCACGTACTCCGGCGGCGGCGAGCGGATCGTGATCGAAGAGGTGCTCGGGCTCCGGCGCAGGGGCTTCGAGGTGGAGTGCTTTGCGCCCACCGTCGACGCGTCGCGCTGCTATCCCGACCTCCTCGGCGAGGTTCACGTGCGCACCTTCCTGCCGCAGCTTCCGCGGGCGTTCCCTTTCCGCGAGGCGATCCAGATGGCCGCCGCGTCGCTGCTGATGCCGCTCTACGCGTGGCGGTTCCGAGGCGTCGACGCGATCGTCGGCTGCAACCAGCCCAGCGCGTGGATCGCGTGGTGGGCGGCCCGACTGATCGACGTGCCGTACGCCGTCTACCTCAACCAGCCCAACCGGCTCGTCTACCCGCGCAACATCGATCGCCAGACCGGCTGGGTGGCCAACGCCGACTACAAGCTGCTGGCGGAGATAGTGCTGCGGGCGACGCGTTTCGTCGCGTGGGCCGACCGCCGGTCCGTGCAGGAGGCGGACCAGCTGCTCGTCAACGGCGACTACATCGGCGACATCATTCGCGGCATCTACAAGCGCGACGCGATCGACTGCCCGGCCGGCTGCCACGTCGCCACGTCCGGCTACCCGCTGCCGCCGGAGAGCCGTTTCAGCGGCGGGCTGACCATCAACGGCTACCCCATCCGCCGGCCCTACGTGCTGCTGACCAACCGCCACTACCCGCAGAAGCGATTCGACCTGGCGATCCGGGCGATGGCTGAGGTGCGGAAGATGCATCCGCGGGCGCAGCTCGTGGTTCCCGGTCCCGCCACCGCGCACACGGCTGAGCTGCAGGCGCTGGTCACCGAGCTCCGGCTCCAGGACGCGGTGCTCTTTCTCGGCGCGATCACGGAGGGCGAGCTGCAGCGCCTCTACGAAGGCGCCGCGGTTTACGTGTATCCGGCGCCGGAGGAGGATTTCGGCATGGGCGTGATCGAGTCCATGGCGAAGGGCGTGCCGGTGGTGGCGTGGAACCAGGCCGGACCCACGGTCACGGTGGCCGAGGGCACGGGCCACCTGGCCGAGCCGCTGGAGGTGAGCGACTACGCCGCCGGCATCATCGGGCTGCTCGACGATCCCAAGGCGAACCAGGCCACCGGCGAGCGGGCCTTCGAGTGGGCGCGGCGGTTCGACTGGGAGCGGCACACGGACACACTGGAGCGCACCATTCTGGAGATGGCGCGATCGCACGACCTCGTGGCGACGGAGGCGGCCACTGCCTAGCGGTCTCAGGCTGCCCCGGGTCCTCGCCCGCACTGACGCGCCCGCGGAGGGCGTGAGCTTCGACTACGAGTCGAAGCGGTGGGGATCCGCCCCGCTGGCTCCGCGCCCCCGGTTCATGAACGGGCTCAAGCTGCGCTACCTGCTCGAGGACCTCGCGCCCGTCACGGGTAAGGTGCTGGACGTCGGCTGCGGCGCGGGCCAGGTCGCGAAAGCGGTGAAGAGCGCGCGCCCTGACCTCGCGGTGTTCGGCTGCGACATCAGCCGCTCGGCGCTGGCCCTGGCCGCGTCACCCGACACGGCCGGAGTCGATTTCAGGCTCGCGACCGCAGAGCGCCTGCCCTTCGCGGACGGCGAGCTCGACTTCGTCTGGATCTTCGACGTCCTGGAGCACGTCGAATCACCGGAGGTCGTGCTGCACGAGGTGGCGCGCGTGCTCAAGCCGGGAGCCGGCTTTCACATCGTGCTGCCACTGGAGGGCCAGCCGCGCACCCTCTACAGGCTCCTCGGTTGCGGCACCCGGTGGACGGCAAAGGTGCGGCACGGTGGCCACATCCAGATTTTCTCGGCGGCGCGCTTCGAGTCGATGGCGGCTGAAAACCGGCTGCCGGTCGTGCGCAGGCGCTGGAGCTACCACGCGCTGCTGCAGGCGCTGGACGTCGCTTACTTCTCCTGGCTCGAGCGGCGCGGGCCGGTCACGGGCTCTGTCGAGGACATGGCCGCTGCGCGTCGGGGGGTGGCCGGAGCCGCGATGCGCCTCGCCTCGGCGAGCGTGGCCACCGCCGCCTGGTACGAGGCCCGCGCGCTGCGCGCCCTGCCCGGCGGCTGCGGACATTTCACTTGCAGGAAGGGCGGCTAGACCCGGCTATACGGTTTTCGCCCAGGCGACCAGGTCTTCGAGGCCTTGGTCGAACGCGATCTGCGGCGTCCATCCCAGCTCCTCGCGAGCTCGCGTGATGTCGCTCACGTAGTACGCCTGGTCGCCCTCGCGCCACTCCGCGAACGAATAGCGCGGCTTCCTCCCGGTCAGTCCGCCGATGCGCTCGATCACCTCGAGCAGGTTGCGCTGGTTGTCAGGTCCGCCGCCGACGTTGTAGATGCGGCCGCGGGTCGTTTCGATCTTCTCGATCGCGATCTCGTACAGGCGGCTGAGGTCGCGCGCGTCCAGAAGGTCGCGGACCTGCTTGCCATCGCCGTAGATGGTCAGCGGCCGGTCGTGCAGGATCGAGTGCACGAAGTGCGCGACCCAGCCCTGGTCCTCGGTGCCGTACTGGTGCGCGCCGTAGATGCAGCTCTGCCGCAGCACGACTGTGTTCATGTGGAAGCACCGCGCGTAGTCGCGCACGTACTGGTCGGCCGCGCCTTTGCTGCAGCCGTAAGGGCTGTGGAAGTCGATTCCTCGCGACTCGTCGCACGGCCGGCTGTTCAGCTCGAGCTTGCCGTAGACCTTGTTGGTCGACGAGAAAACGAGGGGCGCGTCATGGTTGTGCAAGCGCACTGCCTCGAGGACGTTCAAGGTGCCGCGCGCGTTGACGTCGAAGTCGGTGATGGGGTCGACGAGCGAGGTCGTCACCGCGACCTGGCCCGCGAGATGCAGGATCGCGTCCTGCTCGCGCACGTGCTCGGCGAGCGCGCCCGCGCTGCGGACGTCCTCTTTTACGAAGGTGACCCCGC
>DATGEO010000101.1:0-3681 GCA_035310015.1 Candidatus Dormiibacterota bacterium
TCGGCAACCGCACCGACACGCTCGACTGGCGCATGCCGGAGCTGACGGCCTTCTACTCCGTGCTGGCGCTGCCGCACTTCGCGTGGTCGGGCGTCTTCGCGGCGCTCGGCATCGCCCTGACCTTCATGGCCATCGCCAGGGGCGATCTCCGGCTGGGCGTGCTCGCGGGCCTCGCCTGGCTCGGGCAGGCGTCGATCCACCCGCAGATGCCGATCCTCATGGGCGGCGCCACGTTCGCCGCCCTGCTGGTGCGGCCGCCTTCGCGCCGGGGCTGGATGGCCGCCGCCATCACCTTCGCGATCCCCGCGCCGTACATCCTCTATTCGTATCTCGCGTTCGTGGGCAACCCGGAGGTCCAGCGCTGGACCTTCCACTCCAAGAACTCTCTGCCGCCCGAGGGCTTCAGCTTCCTGTTCGCGATCGCGCCCCAGCTGCTGCTCGCCGTGATCGGCCTGCCCGGTGCGATCCGGCGCCGCAGCCGCGAGGACGTCTTCCTGGTCGCGTGGCTCGTGCTGCTGGCGGCGATCCTGTACCTGCCGAACCCGGCCGGCGACCTCCGCCGCCGCTTCCTCGACGCGCTCTACATCCCCCTGGTGATCCTCGGCGCGCGGGGGCTGTACGAGGTCATCCTGCCTCGCCTGCGCTCCCTGCGGGCGCGACGGCTCGTGCCCTTCTCCTACGTCGCCTTCGCGTCGGTTGGCAGCGCGTTCCTCGTGCTCGCGCCGCTGGCGGTGGCGACCCAGCCGCAGTACGTGATGGCCCAGGCGTCGTACGACGGCCTGGTGTGGCTCGGCGGCGAGCCGCAGGGCCGCGTGCTCTCGATGCCGGGTGTCGGCCTGTACGTGCCCGCGTACTCGCCGGACACCGTGTATGTCGGCCACTACGACGAGACGTTCGACTACTACGCCAAGACCCAGACCGCGCTCGACGTGCTCACGGGCAAGTCGGACCTGGTGCAGTTCGACCAGGAGAACCACATCCGGTACGTGATCTGGACGGCGGACCTGAAGACGCCGCCGCCGCCCGAGCTCGGCGCCCCGGCCTACGACACGCCGAACTTCAAGATCTGGAAGCTCTACTGAACGCGGACGAAGATCACCGACTCCGAGTCCTCGTACACGAGCTTCCAGTCCGGGTCGTGGACCAGCAGGTTGGTGAGCGGCAGGTCGCGGTTGTAGACCACGTAGTCGACGTGGTAGCGGTCGAGGATCGCTGACCAGTCCGCCTGCACGAACTGCACGTCGGCGTACTGGTTGAGCAGGCCGTCGCCCATCAGCTCGGCCTCGCCGAAGATGAACACCCTGCGGTTGGGCTGCGGATAGAACCGGTAGGCGAGGTACCCGCCCCAGCCGTACTGGTTGAACATCCGGGTCCCGACCTCGGGATGCGACGCCAGCCAGTCGGCCGCGCCGATGGGGTAGTTGGAGTCGGTGATCCGGGCCTGCGTGGCGGGATTGACGTCGCTGTAGACGTGCAGCGCCGTGGCGCCGGTGATCATGAGCAGCGCGATCGCCGTCACGACCGCGAATGCCGGCTTGGCGGGCGCCTGCCAGCTCCACCTGCGCGCGGCGGCGAGCTCCTTCCAGTAGGCCGAGTAGGTGTTGATCAAGACCGGCGTCACGGCCGCCACGAAAAGGACGATGTTGCGCACCGACTGCAGCGCCAGGGCGATGGCGCCGATGGTGAGCAGCAGCTCGTACAGGGTCGGCCGGCGGAGGGCGAAGCCGGCGATCGCGAGCATGATCATCGCCTCGAAGGGCAGCAGATAGCGCTGGTGGAAGTCGGGCGAGAACCATTCCTCGATCAGGCGCTCCTGAGCCACGCTGCCGACCGTGTTGAAGGGGTACAGGACCAGGCTCAGGCCGTGCGGCGTCGCCAGCACCGCGATCCCCGAGGCGGCCGTGACGATCGCGAGGAAGCGCACGTGGGCGCGGTGGGCCGGGTTCTCCCGATCCCATGCCCATCCGACCAGCTCGGCGACGAATGCGATCCCGAGCCACACGAACGCGATCACCCAGCCGCCGTGGAGGTTGGCCCACAGCACCATCACCAGCGGGAAGTAGGTGAGGGCGCGGCTGCGACCGCTGAGGTAGGCCTGGATCCAGAACAGCTCGAGGCAGGTCAGCGCGAAGGTGATCATCTGGGCGCGAGGTCCCCAGATCGGGTCGCCGGCGATCGCGGCGAGGGCCAGGCCCAGGCCGACGATCACGTAGGGCTGCCTCCGCACCTGGCGGTAGATCAGGTAGAAGCCCGCCCAGGTCACCAGCCCGAACGCGATCGAGATCCCGACGACCCCGAAGGCGTTGAAGACGAGCCACATCAGGATCTCGGTCAGGTACTCGTGGTCCGTCCACACGTGGTCGGGCACCGTGAAGGTGAAGATGTCGCTGGAGGGCAGGCTTCGGTTGTCGACCATCCACCGGCCGATGCGGATGTGCCACCAGAAGTCGGGGTCCTGCTCGGCCGTGGCGAAGAGCGAGGCGATGACGATCATCACGCCGCCGAGCAGCAGCGTGCGCGTGCCCAGGACCTGCATGAGCAGGCCCGGCCGCGAGGGTTGCATCTCGGCCGGGTTGCGGCCGGTCTCGGCAGCCGGCGGCTTGGTCACCTGCATCAAGATCGCGCGCGGGCCGTGGCCCGGAACGGGTTCGGGAAGAAGCGCGGCACGCGCGCCGCGTAGCCGGGGTAGGCGTCGGGGAACGTGCGCGACAGGACGCCTTCCTCCCAGCGCATGCGCAGGATCTCGGCCCCGATGAAGTAGGCCACGGCCAGGGCTCCGAGCCAGCCGGCGGTCGCGAGGTTGACGCCGATGGCGGTGGCGATCTCGCCGAGGTAGACCGGGTGGCGGCTGAACCCGTAAGGGCCGCCCGTGACCAGGCGGCGGGCCTCGGGGATGATCGAGAACGAGCGCCGGAGGTAGGCCAGGCCCCAGACGCTGTAGGCGAGGCCGGCCGTGGCGAGGATGTCGCCGGGAAGGAAGAGCAGGTCGCGGCGGGTGCCGCCGGGAAGGAAGCCGGCGCCCAGGATCGAAAAGGTCCCGGTGAACGCGACGAAGACGACCGCCAGCCGGTGGTCGGTCCCCTTGGCCGGCGGCCGCGTGGTGTACAGGACGACCAGCATCGTGAAGTACGTCAGCGCCAGCAGCTGGCGGATGACGAACAGGAGGTCGCTGAACGAGCGCGCGGAGTGCACGCTGGCGGCCACCTGCAGCAGCTGGTCGGCGACGAAGATGCCGAAGAAGAGAGCGGGGAGGAGGCGGCCGAACAGGAGGTTGCGCCAGTAAGCGCCAGTTCGGGGGGTCTGAGTCACGCCGCTGGCGACCATGGTGCGGAGGGCAATCTAGCAGCGCGGCGACCCGTCCTCGCGAGACTTTCGTTATTGGATTGACCTTCCCGGGACCCCCGGCTAGGATCTCGCTCGCGATCAGGCGGCGACCCGCAAGAACCGGTCACCAGAACCGTCTAGCAGGTTGAAAGTCCTGGAACTTCGGAAAAAGGAGGTGAAATCGCAGAAATGTTGAGCCTGTACTGGAAGCTTCGCAGCCTTACGACCCGTCAGGAAGGCCAGGGTATGGTTGAGTACGCCCTGATCCTCGTGCTCGTTTCAATCGTGGTCATCGTGATCCTTCTTACGATGGGTAACCAGATCAAGAACGTGTTCTCGAACGTCGTAGCCGCTCTC
>DATGEO010000102.1:0-6350 GCA_035310015.1 Candidatus Dormiibacterota bacterium
GAGCCTCAGGTTGGAGAGGCGCTGCCTATGATATCGCAACCCATGCAGAACCCTCCCGCGCCACCGCCGCAGGTCCCGCCGCAGATGCCGCCCCCGCCCGCGATGTCCCCTTACCAGCAGCCGTATTCCGGCCAGTACACCTACGCCGGGTTCTGGGTCCGCCTCGTGGCACGCCTTCTCGACACCCTCATCGTCGGGCTCCCGCTGGCCGCGCTGCTCGGGCTGATCGCCGTCGTCGCCGGGGCGTTCGCCAGCAGCGCCGGCAACAGCGACCAGGGCACCCAGAACGCGGCGGGCGCGGTGTTCGGCGGCGTCTTCGTCCTGTTCTACCTCCTCGCGCTGGTGGTCGGCATCGGCTACTGGGTCTATTTCTGGGGCACGAGCGGGCAGACGTTCGGCATGCGCGTGCTCAAGCTGAGGGTGGTCGACGCGACCACCGGCGGCCCGATCGGGATTCCCCGCGCCCTGGTCCGGTGGCTGATGACGATCGTCAACAGCTGGGCGTGCTACATCGGCTGGATCTGGGTCGCCTTCGACCCCCGGAAGCAGGGCTGGCACGACAAGGTCGCGAACTCGGTCGTGCTCCAGGGCTGAGACCGGCATGGACATCCCTCCGCCTCCGCCAGGAAACCTCCCGCCTCCTCCCCCACCGCCCGGCGGCCTGCCGCCTCCTCCTCCGCGACCGGGATACGCCGCCGCGGCGGGCAACGTGTTCCCGGTCATTCCGCCACCACCCGCCTTCGCGGCGCAGCCGATGTACGCCGCGCAGGTCGACTACGCCGGCTTCTGGATCCGCTTCGCGGCTGCGTTCATCGACGGGATCATCGTCGGCGTCGCGCTGTTCGTGATCTTCTTCGTCATCGGGATCATCGTCGCCATCTCGGCGGGCGCCACCGCGTCCTCACCCGACTTCAGCGGCGGTGGGGTCAACCTGCTCGCCAACGTGATCTACTTCGTCCTCTACGCCGGCTACTTCGTCTACTTCTGGGGCATGGGCCAGACGCCGGCCATGCGGTGGCTCGGCCTTTACGTGGCGGACGCGAACACGGGCGGCCCGATCGGCTTCGGCAAGGCGAGCATCCGGCTTTTGGGCTACATGCTGAGCGTGCTCATCTGCTACATCGGCCTGATCTGGGCGGCGTTCGACCCGCGCAAGCAGGGCTGGCACGACCACATCGCGGGCTCGGTGGTGATCCGGGGCTGACCGACCGGATTCCGCACGTTTGGCACAAGACGAGCCAATCGTGCGGGCCGGAAACGCGCGTTTTGTACAAAACGTGCGTTATCGGAGGAGCGTCAGCCGCCCTCCGGAAACCTCTTCTTCAGCCAGGCCACTATGTCCTGCAGCGGCGTGCCGGGCGTGAACAGCTCGGCGACGCCCTGCTTCTTGAGCTCGGCGATGTCGTCGTCGGGAATGATGCCCCCGCCGAACACGACGATGTCGGTCGCGTCGCGCTTCTTGAGCTCCTCGATGACCGCCGGAAAAAGCGTCATGTGCGCGCCCGAGTGCAGCGACAGGCCGATGACCTGCGCGTCCTCCTGCAGCGCGGCGTCGACGACCATCTCCGGGGTTTGCCGGAGACCGGTGTAGATCACCTCGTAGCCGGCGTCGCGCAGGGCCCGCGCCACCACCTTCACGCCGCGGTCGTGGCCGTCGAGGCCGACCTTCGCCATCACGATCCGGACGGGCTTGGTCGCGGTCTTCGCTGCCATCGCTAAATCACCGCCCTTTCCGTGTACAGGCCGAACACCTCGATCAGCGTGCTCATGATCTCGCCCTCGGTCGCGTAAGCGCGGACCGCCTCGAGGATGTGGGGCATCAGGTTGTCGGTGCCGGCTGCGGCCTTGCGCAGCCGCGTGAGGGCCTTGGTGCACCGCGCCTGGTCGCGCTTCGCGCGCACCGCACGCACGCGCTCGACCTGCTCGCGCTCCAGCTTGGGGTCGATGCGGAGGATGTCGATCTCCTCCTCCTCATCGACCGTGAACTCATTGACCCCGACCATCAGCCGGCGCTTCTGCTCCAGCTCCTGCTGGTAACGGAAGGCCGCGTCGGCGATCTCCTTCTGGAAGAACGCCGCCTCGATCGCGGGGATCACTCCGCCGAGCTCCTCGATGCGCTTGAAGTACGCCTCGGCCTGGCGCTCCATCTCGTCGGTCAGCGCTTCCACGAAATACGAGCCGCCGAGCGGGTCGATGGTGTTGGCGACGCCGGTCTCGTAGGCGATGAGCTGCTGCGTGCGCAGGGCCAGACGCGCGGCCTTGTCGGTCGGCAGCGCGAGCACCTCGTCCATCGCGTTGGTGTGCAGCGACTGGGTGCCCCCGAGCACCGCGGACATCGCCTCCAGCGCGGTGCGCGCGATGTTCAGCTCCGGCTGCTGCGCGGTCAGCGACACGCCGGCCGTCTGCGTGTGGAAGCGCAGCTTCCAGGAGCGCTCGTCCCGCGCGCCGTACTTCTCCCGCATCCAGCGCGCCCAGATCCGGCGCGCGGCGCGGAACTTCGCGATCTCCTCGAAAAAGTCGATGTGGGCGTCGAAGAAGAACGACAGGCGCGAGGCGAACTCGTCGATGTGCATGCCGCGCTCGATGCACGCGTCGACATACGCCATGCCGTCGGCGAGAGTGAACGCGAGCTCCTGCGCTGCGGTCGAGCCCGCCTCGCGTATGTGATAGCCGGAGATGGAGATCGTGTTCCACTTCGGCACCTCTTTGGCGCAGTACTCGATCGAGTCGACCACCAGGCGCATCGAGGGCTCGGGCGGAAAGATGAACTCCTTCTGGGCGATGAACTCTTTGAGGATGTCGTTCTGCAGCGTGCCGCCGAGCTTCTTGAACGAGACGCCCTGCTTCTCCGCGACCGCGAGGTACATGCAGAGCAGGATCGCGGCGGGCGAGTTGATCGTCATCGACGTCGTGATGTCGCCCAGCGGTATGCCCTCGAAGAGCGTTTCCATGTCCGCCAGCGAGTCGATGGCGACGCCGCAGTGGCCGATCTCGCCGCGGCTGGTCGGCGCGTCCGAGTCCTGGCCCATGAGCGTCGGCATGTCGAACGCCACCGACAGGCCGGTCTGGCCGTTGGCGAGCAGGTACTTGTAGCGGCGGTTGGTCTCCTGCGCGGTGGCAAAGCCTGAGAACTGGCGCATCGTCCACAGCCGACCGCGGTAGCCGGTGGGGTGGATGCCGCGCGTGTACGGGTACTGGCCCGGCATCTCCTCCGGTCGGGCGGGCAGGTCGTCGGACGTGTACAGCGGCTCGACCGGAACGCCCGAGATCGTCGACGTCTCGATGCCGTCGTTGCGCCGGGAGGCGCTGGAGTCGAACTCCTCCCGCCACACCTGCCTTGGGTCTTTCGCCCGAACTTTCACCTTGAACTCATTATGTGAGTTGGCGCAGGATCTCCTCTGCGACTTCGTACGGAGTTCCGTCCTGGAGAAGGCGCTCCGCCAGCCTGCCGTCGTCCGCCAGCGCCGCCCTGGCCCGCTCCCGGGCCAGCTCGGCCACCACCTCCGTGGTCTCGTCGCGCAGCCGCTGCTCGGCCTGGGCCTCCGCGCGACCCGTCGCCTCGAGGTGCTTGCGGTGCGACTCGATCGCCTCCCACAGCCTGTCGATGCCCTCGCCCTTGGCCGCGGCCGTGGCCACGATCGGCGGCTTCCAGCTGCCCGCCTCACCCCTGGCGGCCAGCGACAGCATCGACCTCAGCTCGATCATCACTCGCTGGTAGCCCTCGAGGTCGGCCTTGTTCACCACGAACACGTCGGCGATCTCCAGGATCCCCGCCTTGATCATCTGCACGCCGTCACCGAGGTTGGGCGTCAGCACGACCACCGTCGTGTCCGCGACCGCGGCGACCTCGAGCTCCGACTGGCCGACCCCGACGGTCTCGAGGATCACGGGGTCGAAACCAAACGCGCCGAGCAGGCGGATCGCTTCCCGCGTCGCCAGGGCCAGTCCGCCGAGATGGCCGCGCGCGCCCATGCTGCGGATGAAGACCTTCTTGTCGAGCGCATGGCGCTGCATGCGGATGCGGTCGCCGAGGATCGCGCCGCCGGTGAAGGGCGAGTTCGGGTCCGTCGCGATCACCGCCACCGCGCGGTCCTGCTTGCGCAGGTGGGCGACGAGCGCGTCGACCAGCGTGGACTTGCCCGTGCCGGGCGCGCCGGTAAAGCCCACGACATAGGCCTTGCCCACGCGGTCGCGCAGCGCCTGCTGCAGCGCGCGGGCCTGGGGGTCGCGCCGCTCCACCAGCGTGATGGCGCGCGCGAGCGCGCGCACGTCGCCGGCTCGAAACCTGTCCGCTAGGTCGTCACTCGTGGCGAATCGAGATTACAGGGCGTACCAGCGAACGCCGAAGTCGTGTCCGAGCACGACCACGAGCCCGAACGCCTGCTGGCCCCGCGCCGGCGGGTGGTCGGCGGGCGTCGCCGGCACGATGGTGGCGCCGAAGTAGTTCGCCAGCCACTGCGCCGTCTTCGGGAACTGGCCGCCCGAGTAGTCGAGGATGACCGTGTGCGCCGATCCGGCGTGGCCGATCGGGTCCGCCAGCTGGAGGCCGAGCGGATCCAGCATCGCGGTCACCCGGTCGGCGAGGTCGTTGTACGAGTACGAGCCGTTAGCGAACTGGACCGGCGCCTTCTCCGCCAGCACCGACTGGTCGATGAAGACCGACGAGATGTACTGGTGGATCATCCGGAACGAGGGGTCCTCGGCGCACAGCTGGGACGCGTACTGGCCCAGGCCGCAGTCCCCGCTGTACAGGAAGTTGCCGTCGGCGGCGCCTGAAGGCGCGGTCAGGGCGACTCGGATGATCGAGCTGTCGGGCAGGTTCTTGCCCCAGTCGTAGATCGCCTTCATGTCCGAGAGGGACATGTCGGTGTGGATGTTCTTCTGCAGCGCGTCCAGCAGCTGCGGCGCCTTGGCGAAGCCGTTGACCGTGGTCGCCTTCTTCTTGATCGCCTCCATGATGTCCTGCTGCCGCCGCGAGCGGCCGAAGTCGGACGCCTGCTCGGGCTCGATGGCGTGGCGGGAGCGCGCGATCTCGAGCGCCTGCTCGCCGTTGAGGTGCTGGCACCCGGCTTTGAAATGGATGGGCACTATGCCGTGCCCGTAGTTGGGATAGCTGTAGTCGTCGAGGTTGGTCGTGAGACACACGTCGACGCCGCCGAGGGCGTTGACCATGTCCCGGAAGGCGACGAAGTCGACCGCGATGTAGCGGTCGAAAGTCAGGCCCGTGACCTTGCCGACCTCGTGCTCGGCCGCATGGCCGCCTCCGTCGCGGCCCTGGTACTGCTGCGCGACGCAGCAGATGATGTCGGTGTAGGGCACCTCGTACGCGGCGTTGATCTTTTGCGTCCACGTGCGGTTCGGGTCGCTTTGAAGGTTCATGTGGACGGTCAGGTCGCGCGGGATCGACGCGAGCATCACGCGATGTGAGTTCGGATCGATCGTCACCGCCATGATCGAGTCGGTGAGGAACGGCGCGTCGTTCTCATAGCCGCCCATGCCGAGCAGGAGGATGTTCACCTGCTGCCCGTGCTGCAGCTTGTACGCAATGGTGCCGGGCTGCGGCTGGACCGCCTGCACGACCTCACCGAGCGGGTTGATGTGGTGACCCGTCGTCGCGTTGAGGAAGTCGTCGATGCGCTTGTACGTGACGGTGCCCGTGATCACGATGGCGACGAGCAGGAACGCGCCGATCATCGCCGGGACCGACCGGGTCAGGCGGTAGGAGACGTTGTAGCGGGATCGCCTGGCTCTGGGCCTGGCCCTTTGCATGCGCACGGGGATTCTACCTTGCAGGTCTTAGGAAACGGTCAGCGGAGGCGAAGGGTTACGTCGTCGTAGAGGCGTTCTTCCCGATGATGACGAAGAAGAAGAACCATCCGATCGACGCGATGAAACCCAAGACACCGAGGATCAACCCGCCGATGGCGAGCCCACCTCCACCGAGCGTGCCGTTGCTCTGCGTGATCCGGCCGCGCGACAAAAAGCCCATGATCGCCGCCGCCGGCCCGAGGATCACCCCCAGGAACACGACGCAGCAGACGAGCGAGAGGATGCCGGTGATCAGCGATGCGATCGCCAGGCCGTCGGTGCGGGTGCTGGCGTACTGCATCCCGCCGCCGGGCGTGTAGCCTCCTCCCGGCGGCGGCGGGGGCGGCGCGAAGCCTCCGCCTCCTCCCGGTGGCGGCGGGGGCGGCATGTAACCACCTCCGCCGGACGGCGGCGTTGGCGGAGGCGGCGGGGTGGATCCTCCGCCCGACGGAGGGGGAGGCGGTGGCGGCGGGGCGGATCCTCCACCGGAGGGAGGGGACGGCGGTGGCGGCGGGGTGGATTCTCCACCAGAGGGAGGGGGC
>DATGEO010000103.1:0-13440 GCA_035310015.1 Candidatus Dormiibacterota bacterium
CGCGCGCTGCGCTCGCTGCACGACTACACGACCGTGCTCTGGATCCCGCTGGCCATCGTGCACATCGGCGCGCTGGTGCTCGATCAGACCGCGCGCATCGGGTGGCTCGACGTGATCGTTCCCTTTCGCACCACGTACGGCACGCTCGCGATCGGGCTCGGCACGCTGTCGGTCGACGTGCTGCTCGTCGTGACGATCACGGCCTTCTTCAAGCGCAGCATGCAGCCTGACCTGTGGCGCTGGCTGCACCGCCTCGCCTACCTTGGGTTCGGGCTCGTCTTCCTCCACGCCGTTCTCGGCGGCACGGACTTCAGCGATCCCGCGGTCTCGGCGATCACCTGGGCGACCGCGGCCGCGCTCGCCGTCCTCGGCCTCACCCGCGTGGTCTGGGGGCGCCTGCCCGTCTAGAGACCTAGAGGCGCGGCCGCGAGATCCTCGGCGGATCTTCGGCGCCCATGCGGCCGATCTGCGGCCTCAGCTCCTGTGCTGCTCGCTCGCGAATCGTTTAGATGCGCTCGCTCCGCTGCTCGTCGCCACCCGCTGGGGTCCCCACGCGCGGCGTGGGGTGGCCCCTGGATCGCCGAATCCCTCGCCGAGGCCTCTCGACCGCGCCTCTAGAACGCCGCCAGCTGCCGCAGGACGAGGATCTTGCGCCGCAGCTCGTCCTCGGCCTCGAGCGGCTCGTCGAGCTCCTGGCGCTCGCGATGCCAGCGCTCCATCGCCAGGTCGAGCTGCGCCGCCTGCAGCCTCGCGAGCCGGACATACGCACCGATGCCGCGACGGTCGAGCGCGCGCAGGCGCTCGCGAAAACGCCGCCAAGGGCTCCTCAGGATGTCGACCTCCTCGGGCACGACGACGCCGGCGCCGGTCGCCGCCTCCTTGCGCAGCTGCGCCGACAGAGCCGTACTTTCGCTGCGCAGGCCGAGGATGAGCAGCACGATCACGACCGTCGTGAAGGGCCCGGTCATCAGGATCGTGCGCAGATGGATGCCCGCCAGGCCGAGCAGGCCGCCGCCGATGGGGAAGAAGTTGAGCCACGCGTCCCACGAGAAGTGCGCGGCGATGGCGATGACGAAGCCCGCGACGATGGCCAGCACCTTCGATCTTCGGTTCGGCAGCTGGCGCGCGATGCCGATCCCTGCACCGACGAATGCCGTGTACGTCGCGTGGCCCATGAACAGCCCGAGCACCTGTCGCGCGTACCACTGAAAGCCGGCGGCGATGGGCCCGGCGCCGGCGGGATCGAAGATCGCGTACAGGTTCGTCATGTACGTCAGCGACTCCATGAAGTTGAAGCCGAGGCCGACGGCCGCGCCGTAGACGATGCCGTCGACGACGTCGTCGAACTCGTTGCGCATCACGAGAAAGAGCAGCAGGACCGCGGTGCCCTTGCCGAGCTCTTCGAGCAGGCCGGCCGAGAAGGCCTGCGTGGCGTCGAGGCCGGGGCCGGGCACCAGCGTGCGGACGGCGATCTGCTCCCAGAAGCTCTCGCCCCAGATGACCAGGCTCGTGGCCACGAGCGCGCCCCATGCGGCGGCCACGAGCACGAGCCGCCATGGCTCCTTCTCGTTGCGGTCGATGCGGCGGATGACGAACAGGCCGAACGCGGTCGTGGGGATGCAGGCCGCCGTGGAGACGACCGCGACCACGGGCCCCGCCGAGCTCGCGAAGAGGAATGCATCGCTGACCAGCAGCCACAGCAGGGCGGCGATTCCGAGGAGAACGGCCGCGCGGACGAGGTAGCGGGTTCGCTGCGCCGGGTCGCGCTCGAACGCACGCACGAAGACAAACGTCGCGACCGCGACCAGCACGACCGCGACCAGGCCGAACAGCGACGTGCGGCCGGGGATCGTGTCCAGGAAAACGTAGTCGAGAAGCGAGTTCGCGACCATGACGATCACGACGATCGCCGCGATCAGGGCGGCGAGCCGGTAGCGCGCGGGACGGCCGTGCGGCCGCGGATTGGCCGACCTGCGCGGGGCGACAGCGCTCACGTTCTCTCGACCTCGACCAGGCGTCTCGCGAGCACCTCGACCGGCTGGCCGCCCTGGTCGCGTTCGACCGCGAAGACGTACTGGCCGGGTAGGTGATAGCTCAGACCCTGCGGCAGCTCGACCGGGACGGTGGCTTGGTTCGCAAGGTCGGCGGGCTTGGCCGGCCCGACCTGACCCACGACGTTGCTGAAGCTGTCGTACCAGATCGCCTGCACCGTGATGTTCGCGGGCAAGGTGCTCCAGTCGACGGTCGCGGCGAACTGCTCGGTGCGGAGAAAGGTGCTGCGATCCGGGCCGCTCGTCTGGTGCGTCACCGGGTCGTACGCGTAGACGCCGGTGATCCGCGCGTGCAGGCCGGAGCTCTGCGCGAAGGGCTCGAAGTAGAAGAACTCGGCCAGGCCGGCCGCGAGGATCACGATCCCCACCGCGGCGCAGACGAGCAGCGTGCGGTAAAGGGTGACGACCGGATCGCGCTGTCCAACCGCCACGGGTTGCCAGTGTACCGATGCCCTTAGCCTTCCCCTGATGCTCACGAAGCGGCGGGCGGTGTCGATCGGGTTTCTGCTGTTTGGCATCGTCGCCGGCAGCCTGCTGCCGAGAATCCCGGCGCTCAAGGAGAACCTCCACCTGACCGACGGCGAGGTTGGCATCGCGTTCCTCGCCTACGCGGTCGGAGCGGTTGTGGGTGCGGGTGTTGCCCGGCCGGCGCTGGGCCGCGGGGCGCGGATGCCGGCGCGCATCAGCGTGCTTGTCATGTGCGCGGCCCTCATCGCCCCGGCGCTGGCGCCTTCGTTCGCGCTGCTCGCGGTCGCGTTTCTGGCGGGTGGCCTGTGCGCGGGCTTTCTCGATCCGCTCCTGAATGCGCAGGCGGCCGAGATCGAGCGCGACGCCGGCCGCCCGATGATCAACGGCTTCCACGCCTACTGGAGCCTGGGCTCGATCGTCGGTTCGGTGATCGCCGCTGGGGCGGCTGCGCTCTCCGTGTCACCGGCGATCCACTTCACCGCCATCGCCCTGGTGCTGGCTGCTCTGTCGGTGCCGCTGCTCGCCGGGCTGCCGGACACCAGGGGCGGCGCGGCCACGCTGCTGCCGGCGGGAACGGGGCGGTTCGGCATTGGGACGGCCCTGACCGCGGTCGCGGCCCTCGCCTTTCTCGGCATCGTGATCGAGAGTGCGGGTGGCGATTGGAGCGCGATCTACCTCCGCGACTTCGGGCACGCGCCGCAGGACGTGGCCGCGCTCGGCTTCGCCGCTCTGTCCGCGGCGATGACCGCGGTGCGGTTCGCCGCCGACCGGCTGACGGCGATGTCGAGCGCTCGGGTGGTGGCGGCGCTGAGCGGGCTCGTGTCTGCCGCCGGGTTCGCGGTCGCGATCGCGTTCCCGAGCCCGCCGGCGGCCATCCTGGGCTTTGCCCTCGTCGGCGTGGGCGCCGCCGCCATGGTGCCGCTCTCTTTCAGCGCCGCGGCCAACCTCGATCGGGCGGGCAACGCCCTGAGCTTCGTGACGGCCGTGGGCTACGCGAGCTCGATCCTTTCGCCGCCCCTCATCGGCGCCTCGGCCGACCGCTTCGGCCTTCGGCTCGCGATGCTGATACCGACGGCCGCCGGCCTCGGCGTCCTCGCGATGATGGCGGGCACGCGCGTTCTCTCCAAGAGAACACCCAGGAGGTTGGCCGATGCCCCAGAGCGCGTGGAGTCCTAAGCGGGAGCGTCAGTACGAGCACATCAAGGAAGGCCTCGAGCAGCGCGGCACCGAGGAGGACAAGGCCGAGGAGATCGCGGCGCGAACGGTGAACAAGGAGCGCGCGCGCCGCGGCGAGGCCAAGGAGTCGAGCCGGAGCTCGGTCGACGACATCTCGTCGGGCCGGCGCGGAGGGATCCGATCGCACCACGGATCGGGCGGCCGGACCTACGACCAGCTCCGCAACGAGGCGAGGCAGCGAGGCATCAAAGGCCGCTCCAAGATGAACAAGCGCGAGCTGGAGGCCCGCCTCAGCCGCTAGGCGCCTACCTGATCTGAAACTCGTTGTTGCGCAGGATCGGGATCCAGGCGCCCGCACGCTCCTGTCCATCGATCTCGATCTCGGGCCCGCCGACCATGAAATCGGTGTGCACGGCCGACTCGTTCAGGACGGCGCGGTCGGCCTCGTCGTCGACGCAGAAGGGGAACCCGGAGCCATACGCGACGTGGCAGGTGGCGTTCTCGTCGAACAGGGTGTTGAAGAAGGTGATTCCCAGCCGCCCTACAGCCGACGAGCCGTCGACCAGGGACACCTCGCCGAGCCGGCTCGCGTTGTCATCGAGCGCGATCTGGCCCCTGACCACGTCGGCGCCGCTGCTCGCCGCGACCTTAACGATGCGGCCGTCCCGGAACTCCACCTCGAGATCCCTGATCATCGCGCCGCTCAGCTGCAGCGGCCTCGTCGCGCGGAGCTTGCCTTCGGCCCGTCGTGGGTCGGGCGAGGTGAACACCTCTTCGGTCGGCATGTTGGGCACGTAGTCGACTCCGAACGCCGTGCGCTCGCCTGCGCTCTTCCAGATCGAGCTCGGCAGGAGGCCGACGCTGAAATCCGTCCCGGGACCTCGATACCTCAGCTGGTCGAAATGCCGCGCGCTCAGCTCCTCGGCGATGGCTTTGAGGCGGTCGATGTGCCGCTGCCAGGCGGCGACTGGATCGGGGTCGTCGAGTCGCACCGCCTTCTCCACCGCCTGCCAGAGGGCTTCCATGTCCGGCTCGCCGAAGATCTCGCGCGCCCATCCGGGATTGGGTGCGGGCACGATGGTCCAGCAGATCAGGTTCTCGCCGATGGCGCGCAGCAGCTCCGACATCAGCTGCTTCGGCCGTGCTCTCGCGACCTTGCCGCCGTCGAGGTCGGCGAGCAAAGTCGGCTCGGCCTCTCCGCTGACTTGGATCAAGGCTCCTTGCCGTGCGACCAGCGCCCGCACCATCTCCACGTCCCAGGGCATCGTCTCGCCCAGCTCCTCCTCGGGCCCCAGCTCCACCAGGGCACGGGTGAAGTGCATGTCCCGATAGCCGGCCTCCACTCGCCGCGCGCCCGCTCGGTAGGAGGCGCGCGCGATCTCTCGGATGAGAGGTGAGTTCTCGACGTTGCCGCCGACCACGACCAGCTGGCCGGGCTGGACGTTGGCGCCGACCTTCACCGCCAGCTCCGCCAGCCGTTGAAGTCGTCCGGCCTCGTGCATCACCGCGCTTAGCCTACTGGTGCGGCGGAGAGGAGTTGAACCTCCACGACCTTGCGGTCACTAGCTCCTGAAACTAGCGCGTCTGCCATTCCGCCACCGCCGCGTTCGGGGCGAGCGAAAAGTATACGTAGGCCAATAGGCCCTCACCCTAACCTCTCCCGCGAGCGGGAGGAGGGAAACTCTAGCCTGCTATGAACAGTGTTTGCCAGGCGGCCAACACGAGCTCCTGGCTCAGCTCCGCCCGCTGGCCGCGTGCCGACGACACGTCCACCAACCGCTCCAGCAGGTCGCGAGGGTGGTTGCCGCGCAGCGGCCGGCCGGCGTACATCGTGCGAATCCAGTCCAGCGCCGTCGGGTTGGGCGGAATGGTCAGCCGCTCGCGCTCGCGCTCGAAGATGCGGCACCACATCTCCCAGGTCGGATCGGGCATCAGCACCTTGTAAGCCAGGCGCCGGAGGTAGGCCTCGTCGAGCAGCTCGCCCGGCTTGAGGTTCGTCGAGAGCGCCAGCTGCGACCAGAACGGCACCTCGACCTTGCGGCCGCTGGCCTGGAGGTTCATGTAGTCGATCTCCTGCTCGAGCGGCACCAGCAGGCGGTCGAGGATCTGCTTGGGCGCCACGCGCTGCCGGCCGAGGTCGTCGATGAGCAGCACGCCGCCGTTGGCCTTCACCTGCAGTGGCGCGCCGTAGGTCCGGCTGCCTTCCTCCCACGTAGGGTCGAACATCTCGAGCTGGAACTCGCCGCCGACCTGCACCAGCGGACGCGCGATGCGCCGCCAGCGCTTGTCGATCGGCTGGTTGGCCTCGAGCCGGTGGACGGCGCCGTCGAAGACGGTCATCACCTCGCCGCCGCCGATGTCGAGGGCGACCGGGATGATGATCGGCCCGCCGAGCAGGGCGGAGATGCGCCGCGCGAGCGTCGTCTTGCCGTTGCCCGGAGCGCCGTAGATGAAGATCGACGAGCGCGAGTTGACCGCCGCTCTGACCGCCTCGGCGACGCCCGGCGCGAGCTCGATGCCCGCCAGGGCGAGGTTGACCTTGACCAGGTCGAGCGTCCCCGGCTTGGCGGCCTCGGCCAGCACCTGCCGGTACTCGGCCATCGACACCGGCGCGGGGCCGGCGTAGCGCGTCGACGAGCGCGAGATCTCCTCGCTGCGGGTGCGGCCCTGCTTGGTGATGGCGTACGCCATGCGCTCCGGCAGCGGCCGGCTCAGCCACGGGCCCTGCTCGTTGGCGAGCCCTAGAGCGTCGAGCAGGTTGTCGCCGGTGAGGGTCTTGAGCACCGGCTCGACCGCGCCGAAAGGCAGCGCGAGCTGCTCGGCGATCTGGTAACCGGTCAGGCGGGTCGCCGCCGACGTGAGCCGCAGCACCATGCCCTCGATCAGGGTGCGGTTGACCTCGGGCGGAGGCGGCGGCTCGATCTGCGGCGCCTGCCCCTGGGACGTGACCGGCGGAAGGGGCTGCGGCTCGTCGACGTGCTCGAGGATGGCCGCGAACACCTTCTTGGCGAAGCGCGCACGGTCGGCGTGGTCGGGCTGCTCGCCTTCGCGCCGGCGGCTGATCCAGTCCGGCACCTCCTTGAACACGACGGTGTTGCCGATCAGCAGCTGCACCGTGTCCGGCTCGGCCACCGAGACACGGACCGCGATGCGCACGAGATAGCCCTGGCTCTTGAGCGCGGCCCAGCTGCGCTCCCACGCGACCTCGGTGCGGCCCGCCCACGTCTGCCGCACCGTGCGGTCGGTCGCGAGCGTGATGTCCTTGCGGTTCTGGTAGCGCCGGCGCACGAGCTCGGTCACGTCCTTGTCGATGTCCTCGGCGACGAGCGCCGCCAGCGGAAGCGCGCGGTCGTCGACCGCGGGCCGGTTCTTGATCTCGAAGATCGTCCCGGCCGTCGGCGCCAGCGCGCGGATGACGCTCGCGTGCCGCGGGCAGAAGGGAGTGCGCTCGATGAAGGTGATGTGCTTGCGGCACCACCAGCTCTTGCACTCGCGGCCCAGGAGGTCCTTGTAGGCGCATGCCCATCCGCGCCTTTCGCCGCAGTCGCTGTGGGTGCAGACCCCAGGCGGCTTGGCGCCGTGCTGGGGGACCGGCGTCGCGTGCACGACCTGCTCGATGACCGGCGCTTCGTCCGACACGACTTCCATCGGCGGCTGGGCGGCGGCCGGTTTCGGCATGTAGTGGAAGGCGCCGGAGAATTCCTCGCAGCTCTGGAAGCGCTGAGCGCGATCTTTCGAGGTCGCCTTCCAGATGATGTCCATGAGCGGCGATGGGATCGCGGTCGACGGCCGCGGCCGGTCGAACACCTGCGAGTGCAGCACGGCCGGCAGCTGGCCCGTGAACGGCGGCTCGCCGTGCAGCAGCTCGTACAGGATCATGCCCAGCGAGTAGATGTCGGCGCGCGCGTCGACGACCTCACCCTTCACCTGCTCGGGCGCCATGTACGCCGGTGTCCCGACCATACTTCCGGTCGCGGTCAGCCGCTCCTTGTCGTCGACCAGCTTCGAGATGCCGAAGTCGAGGATCTTCGTCTTGCCGCGGTTGGAGATGAGGATGTTGTCGGGCTTGATGTCGCGGTGCACGACGCCGAGGTCATGGGCGACGCCGACCGCGGACAGCAGCTGCTGGACGAGGTCGACCGAAACGTCGACGCTGAAACGGCCGTACTCGTCGAGCCACGACCGCATCGAGCGGCCCTCGACCCACTCCATGACGATGAAGAGCACCGGGCCGTCCTCGTCGAAGTCGTAGACCCGGACGATCCCGGGGTGGTTGAGCGCGGCCACCGTCGCAGCCTCGCGGTGGAAGCGCTGGCGGAAGTTCGCGTCGCTCGAGTACTGCTCCGCCAGGACCTTGATGGCGACCGGTATCTCCAGCCGCGGGTGGGTCGAGCGGTAGACGACGCCCATGGCGCCGCGGCCGAGCTCGGCCTCGATCGGGTACTTGCCTAGCTGGTGGGTGGTAGCCAATGCCGGATCGTCAGTATGCCGTAGGAACCCTGGATCTCTGGCGCCCGGAGCTTACTGGCGCAAGTACCCGGCAGCATCGCCGGCAGGCTGCAGCCGAGCCGCCGGGCTCACGAACCGAGTCATCGGGCATTCGATCCCGGTAACGCACACCTCGCCATCTCCCTGCGCGCCGTCGGAGTCAACGGCCGGCAAGGGCGCGGACAGGGCCGCGCCTTACTGTTTGACCGCCTGGGCGGCCGGCGCGGCGCTCTCGTGGATCGGCTCGGCGCTGGAGCGCAGGACCTTCTTGTCGAACTTGCCCACCGAGGTCTTCGGCACCTCGTCGATGAACCGCACCTCGTCGGGAAGCCACCACTTGGCGACCTTGTCCTTGAGGAACTCGATGACCTCTTCCTGGGTCACCTTGCCCTTGAACTCGGGCTTGGGCACCGCGTACGCCACCGGGCGCTCGTCCCATTTCGGGTGCGCGAGACCGATGACCGCGGCTTCCATGATCTTGGGGTGGGCCATGACCGCGTTTTCGAGCTCGACCGATGAGATCCATTCGCCGCCGGACTTGATCACGTCTTTCGTGCGGTCGACGATCTGGATGTAGCCCTCCGGCGTGATCTTGGCCACGTCGCCGGTGCGGAACCAGCCGTCCTCGGTGAGCTTGCCCGGGTCGTAGCCGTTGTAGTAGCCGCGCGCGATCCACGGACCGCGCACCTGGATCTCTCCGAACGCGACCCCGTCCCACCGGAGCTCTTCGCCCGTGGCAGCGTCGCAGATGCGCACCTCCACCCCGGGGACGATCACGCCCTGAGTGAGCCGCGCGTCGAGCTCCTGCTCTTTCGGCGTGCCGGCGCGCGGGCGCGACACGCTGCCCAGGGGCGACGTCTCCGTCATGCCCCACGCGTGGAGGATGCGCAGCCCCAGCGCGTCCATCGACTCCATGAGCGCGCGCGGTACCGCCGACCCTCCGCAGACGACGGTGTGCACGGTGGGGAGCCGCTTGCCGGACTCCTTGAGGAATGCCGCGGTGCCGATCCAGATGGTCGGCACACCCGCGAGCACCGTCGCGTCCTCCTGCTCGGCGAGCTCGACCACAGCCTTTGCGTCCCCCGTCCAGCGGTCCGGGAAGAGCGCCTTGGCGCCCGCCATGCCGATCGCGTAGGGGAGGCCCCAGCTGTTGGCGTGGAACATCGGAACGATCGGCAGCACGGTGTCCTTTTCGCTGATGCTCAGGCTGTCGGCCTGCAGCACGCCCATCGTGTGGATGAACTGCGAGCGGTGCGAGTAGACGACGCCTTTGGGGTTGCCGGTGGTGCCCGACGTGTAGCACATCGCGGCGGCCATACGCTCCGAGAGCTTCGGCCACGGGTAGTCTTCGCCCTCTTCGCTCAGCAGCGTCTCGTAGTCGAACAGCTCGCCCAGTCCGTGGTCGGCGTCGGCCGGCGCGCCGTCGGTCATGAGCACGATCTTCTGGACGCTCCGGATCTTGCCGGCGAGCGGCTTCAACAGAGGAACGAGCGGCTGGTCGACGAACAGCACCTTGTCCTCCGCGTCATTGATGATGAATTCCAGGTGCTGCGGGAAAAGGCGGAGGTTCAGGGTGTGGAGCACCGCGCCCATGCACGGGACGGCGTAGTACAGCTCGAGGTGCCGGTAGTTGTTGAAGGCGAGAGTCGCGACGCGATCTCCTGGTTTGACGCCCAGCCGCTTCAGCGCGCCCGCGAGCCGGTTGACGCGGCGCACGAGGTCGGCGTTGGTCATGCGGTGCAAGCCCTGCTCGCGGCGCGTCACGACCTCTCGCTTTCCATGCAGCCGCTCCAGCCGCCACAGCACGTGCTGGAGCGTCAGCTCGTAGTCCTGCATCAAGCCTTCCACTGCCGACACCTCCACCAGCTAGCGGTCAGGAAAACGTTTTAGGCCTCTGAGAGCTCGATGGTAAGCCCGGCGAGCGTAGGATGCACGGTTGCAGTGAAGTCCCCCGGGACCGCGGACGTGCACATGCACACCAACTTTTCGGACGGCTGGCCGTCGCCGGTCGAGCTCGTCGACCACGTCCTTCGCAGCACCGACCTGAACGTGATCGCGGTCACCGATCACGACACTATCGAGGGAGCGTTGCGCGCCCGCGACCGGGCTCAGCACCGGCGGCGCAAGCTCGAGGTGATCGTCGGCGAAGAGGTCTCCAGCCGTGACGGGCACATCCTCGCCCTGTTTCTCGAGCGGCGGATTCGCCCTGGCCTGACCGCCTCGGCGACGGTGCACGCGATCCACGAGCAGGGCGGCCTGGCGGTCGCGGCTCATCCTTTCTGGCGCACGGCGCGGCAGGTGCGCCCGGGCGGGAAAGTGCACGGCGTCGGTTGGCTCGCGGCCGAGCTCGACTTCGACGCGATCGAGGTCGAGAACGCGACGCCCGGGTTCTTCGTGTTCAACCAGCTTGCCCACCGCCTCAACCTCGGGCTCGGCGCGCCCGAGCTGGGTTCGTCCGACGCGCACATCCTCGACGCGATCGGGCGGGCGTTCACGGAGTTCCCGGGACGCACCGCCGACGAGCTGAGGATCGCGATCGAGACGGGGGAGACCTCGCCTGGGCGGTGTCGCTACCGAGCCGTCGGCCTCATGCGCTACGCGGCCTGGGGCTTCAACCACCAGCGCTACGCGGTCGGAGCCGTCGCCACCGCGCGCTAGCCCGGCTCGGGATTCCGCACGTTCTGCGCCAAACGCGCCTTATTTCTCGAGAATTCCGCACGTTTGGGTCCAAACGCGCGGAATGGCGGGTTCCATACGATGGTCTGCGCGCCCGCTTAGCTCAATGGATAGAGCGCTTGACTTCGGATCAAGAGGTTGCGAGTTCGAGTCTTGCAGCGGGCACCAACCCACACCGGTAGAATTCTCCGGCGCAGCAAGGGCGGCTGGCGGAACTGGTAGACGCGCACGTTTGAGGGGCGTGTGGGGCAACCCATCCGGGTTCGAGTCCCGGGTCGCCCACCACTTGATTCGTCGTTTCCCGACGGTCTGGTCTTCAGGGCGCCGGCGATTCTGCGCAGCGACTCCGCAGTCGAACGGTAAGAAACGGGTCGGTGCTTGGGCCACACTTACTGCGTGACCGACGGCCCCGAGCTCGATCCCGCCACCCAGTTTCGGGAGCTCTACGACCGTGAGTACGCGCCCGTCTACCGGGCGATCCGGGCCGTCGTGCTCGACCCGGCGGCGGCCGAGGACCTGACCCAGGAGACGTTCGTCCGGGCCTATCGCGCCCGCCACCGCTACAAGCCGACGGCGCCCCCCGGTGCCTGGCTGCGCCGCATCGGCGTGAACCTCGCCATCTCGCACCTGCGCCGCCAGAAGCTGGCGCGGTTCCTGCCTGCCCGCCTCTACGTCAGCCCCGACCGTCGCGAGTACGACCAGGCCGAGGCGAAAGACGTCGTCACCAAAGCCCTCGCGCTGCTCAGCCCCAAGCTCAGGGCCACGGTGGTTCTGCACTACTACGAAGGCCTGACCCGAGAGGAGATCGCCGCGGTCCTCGGCGTGCCCCCCGGAACCGTGGCCTCCCGGATCGCCAAGGCGGTGGCGATCATGCGCAAGGCGACCGCGAGCGACCAGGAGTGGGAACCGAAGCGTTCGAGTAATGAAGGTGCCCTACGTGGAAGATAACCCCGAAACGGGAGGGTTCAGCTCACCCTCAGACGACGCCGTCGCCCGGCTGGTCCGGGAAGGGATCCAGTCGTGGCAGCCCCGCCGGGGACCCGACTGGTCCGGCCTCCTGATGCGAGCCGGCGGCACCGGCCCCCCGCCCTGGCTCACCTACTCGGTCGCCAGCGCCGTTCTTGCGGTGATCCTGATCGCGGCCTTCATCGTCGGCTCCTACCTGCAGATCGGGGCGCTGGCGCCCCAGCCGATCCCCTCGAACTTCCATTAGCCAGACCTCCGGCTAGAAGATCTCCACCTGCTGGCCGAGGCCTCGCGCCTCCGCCGCCGGCAGCACCGTCGAGGCCGCGGCGAGGTCCCATAGGGCGAGCCCGTGCGACTCGAACAGGGTGATCCCAGGCTGCTCCGGCGGCTTCCAGCCGCCCGTCAGGACGCTGCTCAGCTCGACCGCCCGCTCCCACTCGAACTTGCCCGCGTCGTGCGCGGCGATGAGGTCCCCGCTCTCCACACGCGCGGTGGCGAGCTGGTCGACCACGATGGTCTGTGCCCGCTCCACGAGCTCGGCCGGAATCTCGGACCGGATCGCAAAGTTGGATCCCGCACCGACCACGAGCGCCGCGTCGGTGATCCAGCCGGCGTCGAGCACAGGCGTCGCGCTGGTGGTGATCGTGACCACGACGCCCGCGCCGCGAACCGCCGCCTCGGCGCTGGCGGCCGCGACCACGTTCAGGCCGAGGGCCGTGGCTCGCTCGGCGGCGAACGCTTCGCGCCTCGCCTGGTCGCGCCCGAACACGCGGAGCTCGGAGATCTCGAGCACCCGCGATAGGGCCAGCGACTGGGTCCTGGCCTGGTGCCCGGTTCCGATCAACGCGACGGCCAGCGGGCCCTTCGGCGCCAGCGCCCGCGCGGCCACCGCGGTGGCCGCCCCAGTGCGGTAGGCCCCAAGGAGATCGGCGTCGATGAGCGCGGACAGCGTTCCGTCGAGGCCGAACACCGTGACCAGGAAGCGCGCTTTGCCGTCCGCCACCGAGTAGGCCTTCAATCCCATGCAGCCGCCGCCCGGGTAGGCGGCGAACATGACGTTCAGCAGCGCGCCAGGCGCGAACGCCCTCCGGCGCGGCTCGTTCTGGGCCGTGCCCTCGCCGAGCTCGCGCATCGCCGCCGTGACCGCCGCGATCACCGCGTCCATGTCCACGACTCGCGCGACGTCGTCCTCGCGCAGGATGCGGGTCACGGCAGGGAGAATAGCGCCCTATGGCAGCGGGCTCCCTGAACGTTGGTTTGATCGGGCTGGGCACGGTCGGCTCCCGGGTCGCCGAGCGGATGCTCACCTGGCAGCCGCAGCTGGCCCGGCGCGCGGGCGTCGAGCTGTGCCTGCGGCGGGTCCTTGTCCGCGACCTGGACAAGCCGCGCTCCGTGGCCGTTGCGCGCGACCTCCTGACCGACCAGCCCGACGCGCTCCTGGACGACCCATCGATCGACGTCCTGGTCGAGGTGGCGGGCGGCGACCAGCCGATGCACACCTACCTCGAGCGAGCGATTCGCGCCGGCAAGCACGTGGTGACGGCGAACAAGGTCGTCATGGCCAACCACGGACCGGAGCTGCTGAGCCTGGCCGCGGAGAAGAACGTCGACATCT
>DATGEO010000104.1:0-2281 GCA_035310015.1 Candidatus Dormiibacterota bacterium
GTCGACATCCGGCCGGACGTCATCGGCCGTGCCCGCCGCCGCGTGCGCGCCGAGCCGCAGCGCGTGGTCGCGCCGCGCCGGGTGCCGCTCGATGACCGTCACCTCGGCGATGCCGCTCAGCAGCGCCGCCTGCATGCACGCGAGCCCGATGGTGCCCGCGCCGATGACAACTGCACGCGATGCGCCCTCGGGCGCTCCCTTGCGAATGGCATGCACCCCATTGGCGAGCGGTTCGACCAGCGCGCCGAGGCGAACGTCCATGCCGGGCGGCAGCTCCACCAGGCAGCGCTCGGGCACCGCAACCGCGCGCGCGAAGCCGCCCGGAAAAGCAACGCCGATCAGCCGCCGGTCGGGGCACAGGTTGCGCCGCCCGCTGGTGCAGTACCGGCAGCGACCGCAGCCGACGATCGGGTTGACGGCGACCGTCCTGCCGACCCACGACCGGGCGGCATCGTCGCCCGCGGCGGTCACGACGCCGGCGAACTCGTGGCCCATCACGAGTGGCGGAACTCGGTTGGGCATCATCCCCAAGTAGCCCTCCACCTCGGAGCCGCAGATCCCGGCGGCCTGGCTGTGGACGACCACCTCGCCGGCGTTCGGCGCCGGCTCCGGCATGTCGTCGACCGACATCTCGTTCGGGCCGTGCCAGACCAGGGCTTTCACGCTGCGCGAATGCTAGAGGCGCGGCCGGAAAAACCCTCGCCGGATCTTCGGCGCCGAATGCGGCCCATCTTCGGGCTCAGCTCCTGCGCTGCTCGCTCACGCATCGCTCAGATGCGCTCGCTCCGCTGCTCGTCGCTTCTCCCGAATCTGGACCACCTCGACGCCGAATCTTTCGGCGCGGGCTTTCGGCCGCGCCTCAAGCGACTTGCGAGCCACCCTCCCAGGTGCGAACATTGGTTCGATGCAGCCACCCTCGGCTCAGGCCCTCGAGCTCGGACTGAACACGGCTGAGCCGACCGTCCTGGTGGTCGATCTCAACTGCGCGTTCGCCTCGATCGAGCAGCAGCACGAGCCGCCCCTGCGCGGCCGCGTCCTTGCCATCGCGGCCTACGCCACCGACGCCGCGACCATCGTGTCGTCGTCGCGCGAGGCCCGCGACCTCGGCATCAAGACGGGCATGAAGGTGTGGGAGGCGAAGGCCATCTTCCCCAAGCTCATCGTCCGCGAGCCCAACCCGCCACGGTACCGCGCGGCGTCCGACCAGATGATCGAGGTCATGGAGCGGTACAGCCCCGATGTGCTGCGGATGTCGATCGACGAGGCATCCATGAACCTCGCGGGGACGCCCGGCCTGCGCAAGCTCGGGGTCGAAGGCGTGGCCCGCGCCGTGAAGAGAGCGATCCACGAAGAGATCGGAGAATGCGTTACCTCGTCGATCGGCATCTCGACCTCGATCTGGATGGCGAAGCAGGCGTCCAACCTGGACAAGCGCGACGGGCTGCGCCGCATCGACCACACCAACTTGATCGAGGTCTTCTCGCGGCTGCGCCTGACCGACCTGTCCGGCATCGCGGACGCGACCGCGTCCCGCCTCGCGCGCGCGGGGATTCAGACCCCGTTGGAGTTCCTCAACGCGACCAACAAGCGCCTGTCCCAGGCGGGCATGCACACCGAGGTCGCCGACGGGTGGGGCCGCAGGCTGCGCGGCTTCGAGGTGGCGGCGTACGAGCACGCCGCGCGCAAGAGCTACAGCCACTCCCACGTGCTCGCTCGCGCGACGGCCTCGCAGCGGGAGCTGGAAGAGCTGCTCATGCGGCTGTGCGACATGGTCGGGCGCAGGCTGCGTGCGGGCGGAAGGCGCGGACGGACCGTGTCGGTCGGCGCGGTCTACAGGCCTGTCGAGGAAGGCCACTTCTCGAAACAGGTCACGCTCTCGGAGCCGATCTCCACCGGCGACGAGATCTATCACACGGCGCTGCGGCTCCTCGACGCGCGCGACCCGCGCCGGATGATCGGCACCCTGGGGGTCGGCCTGTCCGGCCTGAGCGAGACCGGCTCCGGCCAGCTCGATCTCTTCGCGGAGCCGCTGCACCCGAGGCACGAGCGGCTCGAAGCGGCCGTCGACGCCATCCGCGACCGCTTCGGCGAGGACGCGATGCAGCGCTCGCGGCTGCTCGGTCGGGCGCCGGTGGTGCGGGACCGCATCGCGTTCGGCAACACGGGGCACCCGGACGACAAGCGCTAGGCCCGGCGCTCGTCCTTTTCCCTCTCCCTCGAGTTCCCTCTCCCTCGAGGGAGAGGGAAGGGTGAGGGTGATCGATCTTCCTTTATCTATGTA
>DATGEO010000105.1:0-7363 GCA_035310015.1 Candidatus Dormiibacterota bacterium
GGGTCGGCCGCACCCAGGATGTCCTTCACCTTGCGGGCGCGGTTGCCGAGCGAGTCCTCCGCCATCGCCTGCAGCTCCGCCACGATTGCCGCCCAGTCGAGCTGCGGGCCGGCCGCAGCGGGAGGAGCGGTGGGCGCCACGGCCGCCGGCATCGCGGGCACGCTGGGCGGAGTCGGCACCTCGCGCGGGACGACCGGGTATGTCGCCGTTGCGGTCTGCGGCTGCATGATCGGGATCTGCGAGGTCGCCGGTTCCGCGGGCGGGGGTGGAGGCGCGGTCTGCTGCACCGGCGCGGCCGCGGGCGCCATGCGCGGTGCTCGCTGCCCGCCGACGATCTCGTCGATGTCGAGCGGCGTGTGCGTCGAAGTATCCGCGGCCTTGATCTCGATCATGGCGTTGGGGTCCTCACACAGCGCGAGCGCGCGGTCAGGCTTGTCGGAGATGTCGCGCGACTCGCTCGTGTACGCGCCCGCGATCTCGCCCTCGTCGAGGATGATGACGCCGGTTCCGGCGGCCGCGCGAATCATCACGCTGCCGCTGAGCTTGCGGTCGTTCAGGAACTTCAGCAGGGCCTTCATGTCCACCCACGACGCGTACAGCTCGGTGTACATGGGCCGCGAGACGGTGAGCTCGTAGAGCCCGTCGATCAGCTCCGGCGAGAGCCCGACCACGTCGAGCACGCCATGCCCGTTGGTCACGTCCTCGTTGAACTTCTGCAGCGCCTGCTTGCCGAGGATCAAGCCCGTGTGCTCGTCGCCCTCGTCGTACATGCACTCGAGAGCCTGGCCTTCGCGGAAAAGGATCAGACCCGACGCCTCCTCGGTGAGCAGCCGCACGTATCCCGTGTACGTCTCCTTCTCCAGCGTCGTGATGAGCCGCGGGAAGTCGACGAACGAGGTCTTGAGCGAGTCGTAGATCACCTGTCCGGCCGGGACAGGGATGGGCTCGCGTCCGTGCTTCGGTTGCGGTCTGTGCTTCACGCCACGCCTCGGCTGTGGTGCCTCCACCTTCCTCTCCGGAACAGGATGCTCCTTGCGCTCAGGGGCCGAGTCGACGGGCTCCTCCGGCGCCGGCTCTTCCGGCTTCGGCTCCGGAGCGGCAGGCTGAGGAGTGGATTCCGCCGCCTGCACGAGCTCGGGGATGCCGGCCTTGACGGTCTCATCTGAAGGCAGCTTAGCCTTTGGGTCGAATTCGAACTCACCGCCGCTCCACGACAGGGCGCTGACGACCGCATCGTCGCCGGCCACGCCGTCGCTCTGCGCATGAAAGAGGTGGCCGAAAAGAAAGTACAGCGACGCCGATTTTCCGGAGCCGTTGCGGATCGTGAGCGTACCGGTGGACCGCTCGCCCTGAGCGGTCTCGAGCAGAGATTTGAGGCTGGTCTCGGCCAGCGAGCCCTGAGCTTGCAAGCGACCCTCTCCTGAGTTCACCCCGAACTCGTTTGTTCGCCCTGGAAAGAAAGTTAGTATAGATATCGGTATCAAAACCGCGCGCCAGGAACCGCCCGATACCCGCGACGAAGGGGCGGTGATAGTCGAACAGGGCCTCAGTGTCGCGGCGGCGGTTCCGGCTCGTCCTCAGCCCGCGCGACTGCTGATGATCCGCCACGGCGAGTCGACCTGGAACGAGGTCCACCGCATCCAGGGCCAGCTCGATCCACCGCTCTCCGGACGAGGCCGGCAGCAGGCGCGCCTGCTGGCCACGCGGCTGTCCGGACGGCGAGCTGCCCGCCTGGCGGCCATCTACGTGAGCGACCTGGCGCGGACGATGCAGACGGCGGCGCCGATCGAGGAGGCGACCGCGCTGAAGGCGGAGCCGGTCAGCGAGCTGCGCGAGGTCTTCCTCGGCGAGTGGGAAGGCCTGCATACCGACGAGCTGGCGCAGCGCTTCCCCGACGCCTGGGCGAAGTGGACCGTGGAGCCCAGCTGGGACCTGGTGCCCGGCGGCGAAGGCGCGGCCGCGTTCGAGGCGCGTGTGGGCGCGGCGGTCGATTCGATACTGGCGCGCCATCCGCACGGCGACGTCATCGTCGTCACGCACGGCGGGGTCATCCAGGTCGCGCTCCACCGCATCATGGGGAAACCAAGCCACGGCCTGTTTCCGTTTCGCATCTCGAATGCGTCGATCAGCGTCATCGAGAAGCGCGACGGGCGGTTCGTCATCGCGGGCGTCAACGACGTCGGACACCTCGAGTCGCTGGGTGAGCGATCGTGACGGCTGACGCGGAGGCGTGGGACGCCGAGCTCGATCGGCTCGCGTCGCCGGCGCCTCTGCTCCAGAGCTGGGCTTGGGGCGAGGTTCAGGCGCGCGCCGGCTGGTCGATCGAGCGCGTGCGCCTCGACGGCGCGATGGCGTCGGTGCAGACCCGGGGGGTCGGACCGCTGCGCGAGGCCTACGTGCCCCGCGGTCCGGTGCCGGCCAACGCGGATTCGCTGGCGAGCCTCGCGCGCTGGGCCAAAGAGCAGGGACTCGTACGGATTCGCGTCGAGCCCGACGCTCCGCCGGCGCTCGGGGATCAGCTGCGTGAGCTCGGCTTCACGCGGGTCGAGCCGGTCCAGCCGGAGCGAACGCGCATCCTCGAGCTCGGCGCGCCCGACGCCGTCCTGGCGCGCATCGACCGCGGAACTCGCTACAACATCCGGCTCGCCGAGCGCAGAGGCGTCGTCGTGGAGGAGGGACGCGACGCCGCCGAGCTGGTCGAGCAGTCGAAATGGGTGGCCGCCCGTGAGGCCATCAGCCTCCCATCGCGCGCCTACTACGAGTCGCTGCTCGAGCTGCTGCCCTGGTGCCGCACCTACGTCGCCCGCGACGGCGAGTCGGGCGAGGCCGTGTGCGCGCTGCTGGTCGCCCGCTTCGCCGGCCGCGGCTACAACCTCTTCGCCGGGCGCAGCGGCGCCCACGCCGACCTGAAGGCGAACGAGCTCGCGCACTGGCACGCGATCCGCGGCGCGGCCGAGGCCGGCCTCGTCGAGTACGACCTGTGGGGGGTGCCGCCGCCAGGCGCCGCAGCCGACCATCCGTGGTCGGGCCTCGGCAAGTTCAAGGCCGGCTTCGGCGGCCGGATCGTGGACTACGCCGGGGCGTGGGAGATGCAGCTTTCTAAAGGGGCTCGGCTGCTGGACGTGGAGCGGTCAACGCGCCGCGCGGTGCGCCGGTTAAGGCGAAACATCTCCTAACAATCCTTCAACATCATTCGTATGATGATTGGGAAAAGGTGGGGAAATGTCTGAAATCTCTCGCCAGGTCCTGATCATCGACGGCGACGCCTCCAATCGCCGGGAGGTCAAGTCGGCCTGCGAGCAGGACGGCTACCAGGTCCTGGAGGCGGATTCGGCGGCCGACGGCCTGCGCCTGCACTCGTCCGCGCACCCCAGCCTGATCCTGCTCGAGGTCTCGCTGCCGGACGGGTCGGGCTTCGACGCGTGCCGGGAGATCCGGCGGACCGACCCGCAGACGCCGGTGATCATGATGAGCGGGCGCTCGGACGAGATCGACGTGGTGGTGGCGCTCGAGATCGGCGCCGACGACTACGTGACCAAACCGCTGCGGCTGCGGGAGCTGGCCGCCCGGGTCGCCGCCCACCTGCGGCGCGCGCGCATGGAGTCGGCCGAGGCGATGCGGACGCGCCTGGAGTTCCGCGAGCTGGTCATCGACGTCAACGAGCGCCGCATCTACAAGTCGGGCAAGGAGGTCGAGCTGACCCATACCGAGTTCGACCTGCTCACGTTCCTCGCCAGCAACGCCGGCAAGGTGCTGAGCCGGGAGAAGATTCTCAACTCCATCTGGGGCTACGAGTACCCCATCGAGACTCGGGTCATCGACGTCCACATCCGCAACCTGCGGCGCAAGATCGAGACCCAGCCCGCGCGTCCGTACTACATCCTCGCCGTGCCGGGCATCGGGTATCGCTTCACCAACGCCCGCCCCGTATAGGCGTCCGCGCGGCCTCGCGTCCTAAGAGTGGGGCCCGAACTGTAGGCTATCCGTCGCAGTGAAGCTGACGAGCGTTCGCGTCCGGCGCTTTCGGAACATCATCGACTCCAACCCGATCGCGGTCCAGGGCGACGTCACCTGCCTCGTCGGCAAGAACGAGTCCGGCAAGACCGCGATCCTCGACGCCCTCTACCGCCTGAAGCCCATCCACCCGGCCGCCTTCCGCGACATCGACGACTATCCGCGCTGGCTGCTCGCCGACCACCGGCGCAGCGGCGAGATCGAGAAGGTCAACCCGGTCGAGGCGACCTTCGAGCTCGAGCCGGCCGACGTGGAGGCGATCGAGGCGGTCGGCGGCAAGGGCGTGGTCACGTTCGGCCAGACGCTGCTCATCACCAAGGACTACGCCAACAAGACGCACGTCAGCCTGCCCGAGGTCAACGAGCACGCGACGGTGCAGCGCCTGGTCGAGGCGGCGAAGCTCCCCGACGGCCTGCGCGGAACCATCGGCGACCAGACCACCGTCGCGGGGCTCGCGACCCGGCTCGGCGAGATCGAGCACGCGGTGCCGAAGATCGACAAGCCGACGGAGCAGGCAGTCGCCAAGCTCGATGAGGCGATCAAGACGCAGTTTCCCGAGGGCGTCGCCGCGGCGATCGAGTCGGTGATCCTCCACCGCATGCCCAGCTTCCTCTACTTCAGCGAGTACAGCCAGCTGCAGGGCAAGGTCGACCTCGAACACCTCTTCGAGGAGAACCCGGAGCTCGACCCGGGCCAGCTCACCGCCCGGTCGCTGCTCCGGCTCGCGCACGCCGACAGTCAATCGCTGCTCGCGCTCGATTACGAGGAGCGCCGCTCCGAGCTCGAGGCCGCGGCCAACCGCCTGACGCACGAGGTCGGTCGCTACTGGACGCAGAGCTCGGACCTGAAGGTCGACATCGACATCGAGATGGCGGCGAGGGGCGACCAGCAGGTCGCGAAGTTCCTGCAGATCCGCGTCGAGGACCTGCGCCATGGCTTCAGCAACCGCTTCGACCAGCGGTCCTCAGGCTTTCGCTGGTTCTTCTCGTTCCTCGCCGCGTTCCACGAGTTCGAGAACCGCAAGGACCGTGTCGTCATCCTGCTCGACGAGCCGGCGCTGGAGCTTCACCCGCGCGCCCAGCGCGACTTCCTGCGCTTCATCAACGAGCGCCTCGCGCCGAAGCACCAGGTGTTCTACACCACGCACTCGCCGTTCATGATCGAGGCGGACCACCTCGAGCGCGTGCGGCTGGTCGAGGACAAGGGTCGCGGCGTCGGCGCGGTCGTCTCCGCCGACGTGCTGTCGGCCGAGCCCGACAGCTTCTTCCCGCTGCAGGCGGCGCTCGGCTACGACATCGCGCAGTCGGTTTTCGGGCGGCCCGACAACCTGCTGGTCGAGGACACGTCCGACTTCACCTATCTGAGCGTGATCAGCGACCACCTCAAGCAGTTCGGCCGCGAGCACCTCAACGGCCGCTGGCAGATCCTGCCCGCGGGCGGCATCGGCAACATCCCCGCGGTCGTGGCGCTGGTCGGCCGCCAGATGGGCGTCACGGTGGTGGTCGAGTCGAAGGGCGGGAGCGAGAAGCTGGTCGAGCTGGCGAAGGCCGGGTTCCTCAAGCCCAAGCGGCTGGTGGCGGTGGCCGAGGTCACGGGCGGGTCGCGGGCCGACATCGAGGACCTCTTCGAGGTCGACGACTACCTCGCGCTCTACAACCAGGCTTTCGGCAAGACGCTGCGCGCCGCGGACCTGCCGCCGGGCGAGCGCATCCTCGAGCGCATCAAGGAGAAGGAAGGCGACTTCGACGCGGGCCGGCCCGCGGATGCGCTGCTGCGGTTGCGCGACAAGCTGCTGCCGCCGCTGCGCCCGACCACGCGCGCGCGTTTCGAAGAGCTGTTCCGGAGAATCAACCGAACGCTGTAACGCCGAGCTCGCGCAATCCGTCGAGCACGAAGCTGCGCTCGCGGAGCCGCGGGTGCGGCACCACGAGGTCTGGCTCGTCGATCCGCTCGTCGCCGAACAGCAGGATGTCGACGTCGATGACGCGCGGGCCCCAATGGCGAGCGGGCGTGCGGCCGCCCTCGCGCTCGACTTCCTTCGCCGCCCGCAGCAGATCGCGCGCGGTCCCCGCCCACTCGACCTCGAGCACCTGGTTCTTGAACCGCGGCTGCTCGGTGTCGCCCCATGGCTCCGTCTCGACCACGCGGCTCTGACGCACGATGCGCCCGCCCAGCTCCCGCAGCCGGCGGCGGGCGGCGCTCAGGTTGCGGTCGCGGCGTCCGAGGTTCGACCCCAGGGCGAGATAAGCCCTCACCCTAACCCTGCGCGCCAGGCGCGGTAAGGTCATCCTCATTGATTGCTCCCGCCATGCGGGAGAGGGGAATTCGGGCGATGCGGTCGGTGACGCGGGCGACCCGGGTCATGAAGCGAACGTCGTGCACGCGCACCACGTCCGCGCCCTTGAGGATCGACGCGGCGACGGTTGCCGCCGTGCCCTCCACGCGGTCGGTGACCGGCACGTCGAGCAGCTTGCCGATGAAGGACTTGCGCGAGGTTCCGATCAGGATCGGCTGGCCCAGCTCCCGCAGCTCGTCGAGCCGGCGCATCACCTCCCAGTTGTGGTCCGCGGTCTTGCCGAAGCCGATGCCCGGGTCGACCCAGATGCGCTCGCGCGGAACGCCGGCGTCCAGCGCTCGCCGCGTCGCCTCGCGCAGCACGCGCTTGATCTCTTCCATGAGATCGCCCTCGTAGTCCGTCCCGTCCTGGTTGTGCATCAGCACCAGCGCGCAGCCGTGCCGCGCCGCGAGGTCGGCAAGGGCCGGCGACCGCCGCAGAGCCCACACGTCGTTGACGATGGCCGCGCCGGCCTCCACCGCCGCCTCCGCGACCTCGAGCTTGTACGTGTCGATCGACACCGGCACGCCGCTCGTGCTCGCGAGCCGCTGGACGACGCGCTCGGTGCGGCTGATCTCCTCCGCCGGCGTGATCGGCTCATGGCCGGGCCGGGTCGACTGTCCGCCGACGTCGAGCATGTCAGCGCCGTCGCGCTCCATGGCCAGGCCCTGCTCGATCGCGGTCTCGGCGTCGTCGAGGCCGTCGCCGCTGAACGAGTCAGGGCTCACGTTGACGATGCCCATGACGTACGTGCGCGAGCCCCACTCGAAGCGCTTGCCCGCGACCTCGGCGCCGTGCATCGTCCGAAATGTACAGGGGTCCCCGCGAGCTCGCGGCGAAGCCTCCGAGCTCGTGGGGGGAATTATCCTGCCCACATGGTGCGTCCTGGTCGAAGCTGGTCCAGACCAGCGAGCGTAAGTCTCGTCCGGGTAATCGCCCGAGAGCCCGGTAGCAGGCCCCGGTTGGAGAGGGAGACTTCTCAGGCTGAGCGGGGCGTCGAAAGCCTCCTTGGAG
>DATGEO010000106.1:0-7326 GCA_035310015.1 Candidatus Dormiibacterota bacterium
GGCGCGTCGGCCTCGACCGCCCACGCCGCGTAATAGGTCGCGGACTTGCTGCTCTCCGCCAGCACCAGCATGTCCGCGAGCTTGTGCGAGACGGCCTGGTAGATGCCGATCGGCTTGCCGAACTGCTGTCGCGTCTTCGCGTACTCGGTCGAGGTCTCGAGCACCTTCTGCTCGCCGCCGACCATCTCCGCGCACATCGCGGCCGTAGCCCACTCCAGCGCGCGCTTCAGGCGCGGCCACGCGTTGTCCGCGGCGCCCATCAGCGTGTCCGGGCCGAGCTCGACCCCGTCGAAGCGGATCTCCGACCACCGCCGCGTCATGTCCAGCGTCTTCAGCGGCGACACGGTCATGCCTTTCGGCCGGCCCTTGACGAGAAACAGGCTCACGCCATCCTCGCCCTCGCCGCGCGTGCGGGCGGCGACGACGAGGTAGTCGGCGTGCTGCGCGTCGGGTACGAAGAGCTTGATGCCGTCGAGGCGCCAGCCTCCGCCCGACTGGGCCGCCTTCAACCCGATGCCCGTCGCGTCCCAGCGTCCCGGCGGCTCGGTGAGCGCGAGCGTCGCGCGCGCGTCGCCTGCCGCGATCGCTCCCAGCACCTCTCTCTTCTGCGCCTCGGTGCCGGACTCGATGACCGCGGGAACTGCGAGCCCCATCGTCGCGAAGAACGGTCCGGGAAGCAGCGCGCGGCCCGCCTCTTCGAGCACGACGACGAGGTCGAGGAACGTGCCCACGCCGCCGTGCTGCTCGGGAATGCCGAGCGCGGTCCAGCCCAGCTCCGCGATCTTCTTCCAGAGGGTCGGGTCGTAGGCGTCCTCGCCCTCCATCAGCCGGCGGACGACCTTCGGCGGGCATTCCTTGGCGAGGAAGTCACGAGCGGACTTGCGCAGCATCTCCTGCTCCTCGGAGAAGGCGAAGTCCATCGACGGCGAGTGTAAGGGTTACTCGGAGGGCGGCTCGACCGGCGGTTCGAGGCTCTCCTCTGCAGGCGGAATGGTCGCGCGCTTCGGCCTTCGCTTGCGGGGCGGTGTGGGGGGCGCGGCTCCAGCAGGTGCCGCCGCAACCGGCTCCGGTACAGGCTCGGGCTCGGGCTCCTTCTCTTCCACCCGCGGCGGCTCGGGCTTCGGAGGCGGCTGGTCCGGCCAGACGGCCGGCGGAGGTGCGGGCGCACGCTGCCGGTACAGGGTGGCCAGGCCGACGAAGCCCGTGAACAGCGCCATCAGCCCGAACGCCACCGCGATGGTCAGCCCGGTGCTCTCCGCCGAGGAAAGCTGCAGCTCGAGCCCGGCGTTGCAGTGCTGCGGCGCGGGCGGGCACGAGCCGAGGACGGCCAGGCGCATCGGCACGGAGAGCAGCTGCAGCATCCCGTACGCGATGGCGAGGCCCGCGAGAAAGTACACAAGCGCTGCCAAAGTTTTGCCCTGCTGGTAGAAGAGCGCGAGCGCGCCCATCGCCAGGGCCGCGGCGGCGAAAGGAAAGAAGACCGAGGCGATCCGGTTCGTGTGTCCGATCGTGACCAACAGCGGGCCGACCGCGCCCACGACCGCCAGCGCGGCGGCGGCCCAGAAGACGCGCTCCACGAAGACGCTCCCAGGGAGCTGGTGGCTCACGCCGGAAATTCTGGCCGGAAGGCCGCCGGTTGAGTCTGCCCTAGATGTCTTCGGCCGGGGCGACCTGGGCTTCACGGCCGGCCGTGACGTGGGCCGTCCGGCGGAGCGGCAGCTCGCGGATCAGGAACGTGGCGATGAGAGCGACGACCAGGATCGGGATACCGGCCACGAACACGGGGTGCAGGCCGTCGGCGAGGGCATGCCTGATGGCCCCCGCGACGAGAGGAGGCAGGTGCGCAAGCTGAGACGGGTCGAAGATCGCGCCCGCGCTCGCGGTGCCTGAGAGGCTGATCTTGGCGCCTGCGCCCGACGGCAGGTACTTGGGCAGCGCGGCGGCGATGCTCTGGGTCAGGATCGTGCCGAGTACGGCGAGCCCGATCGCGGCGCCGATCGACCGCGAAAGCTGGGTCGCCGAGGTGGCCACCGCCATGTCCCGCCGGCTCACCGAGTTCTGAACCACGAGCGTGTAGGTCTGCATCGACGTGCCGAGCCCAAGCCCGATCACGATCATCGCGATCACGACCTGGCCGTTCGTCGAGTTGACGTCGAGGCCGCTCAGCAACACGTAGCCCGCGAGCATCAGCAGCATTCCGGCGATGAGCGGCGCCTTGTAGCGGCCGGTGCGAGAGATGAGCTGGCCGCTGGCGATGCTCGTGACGATCATCGCCACCAGCATCGGCACCAGGATCGCGCCGGAGTTGGTGACGCTGTTGCCGATCACGCCCTGCACGAAAACCGGCAGGAAGTAGATGGTGCCGAACATCGTCATCGCCACGCCGACGCTTGCGATGTTCGAGAAGGTGAAGACGCTGCTTTTCCAGAGGTGCAGCGGGAGCACCGGCTCTTCGGCCCTGGTCTCGAACCACGCGAACGCGATAAGCAGCACGGACGCCACGCCGTACAGGCCGAGGATCTGCCATGAGTCCCATGCGTACTGCGTGCCGCCCCACACGGTGGCCAGCAGCGCGGAGGCCACGCCCAGCGACAGGGTGACGCTTCCGCCGACGTCGATCTTGTGCTTGCGGCGCTCGTTCGGCACGTGCATGTAGAGCGCGACCACCAGCAGCGTCAGCGCCGCGAACGGCAGGTTGACGAAGAACAGCCAGCGCCACGAGTAGTACTGCGTGATGAAGCCGCCGGCGGCGGGTCCGACGATGGAGGCGAGGCCGAACGAGGCGCCCATCATCCCCTGGTACTTGCCGCGCTCGCGCGGCGAGATGATGTCGCCGATGATCGCCTGCGACAGCGGCATCAGGAAGCCCATGCCCGCGCCCTGCACGAAGCGCGCGAACACGAGAAACCAGAAGTTGGGCGCGAGCCCCGAAAGCGCCGAGCCGAGCGCGAAAACGATCACGCCCGTCATGTACAGCGGCTTGCGGCCGTAGACGTCGGAGAGCTTGCCCGCGATGGGAACGACGATCGTCGACGCGAGCATCGCCGAGATCGGGATCCAGGTGTAGTCGGCGAGGCCGCCGAGCTCGGCCACGATCGTCGGCAGGGCGGGCGCGACCAAAGTCAGGTTCAGCGACGCGATCAGCGACCCGAGCATCAGGCCCGCGAACACCGCGAGCACCCCGCGGTCGACGCCGCGGCTCGCTGTCTCGGTTTCGGGGGCTCGGCGCGCGACGGCGGTCATGAGCGGTCCAGTCTACGAAGGCGGCTCTCAGCGGGAGCGGGGCAGGCCGAGAACGCGCTCCGCGAGGATGTTCCGGAGCACCTCTGACGTGCCCGCCTCGATGGTGTTGGCGCGCGAGCGCAGGAACTGGTACTCCCAGCCGCCGCCGTCCCCCACCTGGCCTGCGGGCCCGGCGATGTCGATCGCGGTCTCGGCCATTCGCTGGTTGAGCTCCGACCACATGAGCTTGAGGATCGAGCCCTCCGGTCCGGGCACGCCGTTGCGCTTGACCGCCGTGATCGCACGGTAGCCGTTGAGCTGCAGGGCGCGCGCCTCGATCGTGTGCTGGGCGATCCGCTGGCGCACGAGCGGGTCGGATCCGCGGCCGATTCGCCGCGCGTGGTCGGTGAGCTCCGCCGCCGTGATCTGGGCGCGAGTCGCGAGCGCCATGCCGAGCGTGCCCCGTTCGTGCAGCAGCGTCGTCATCGCCACCGCCCAGCCGTTCCCCGGCTCGCCGAGGACCTGCGACTTGGGCACGATCACGTCCTTGAAGAAGATCTCGTTGAACTCGGCGTCGCCGGTGATCTGCACCAGGGGGCGAACTTCGATGCCGGGGCTCGCCATGTCGACCAGCAGGTAGGTGAGCCCATCGCGCGGATTTGCCTCTTTGCGCTCGCGCGTGACGAGCATGCACCACTTCGCGACCTGCGCCAGCGTCGTCCACACCTTCTGCCCGTTGACGACGTAGTGGTCGCCCCTGTCCTCGGCTCGCGTCTGCAGCCCGGAGAGGTCGCTGCCCGCGTTCGGCTCGCTGAACCCCTGGCACCAGATCTCGTCCGCGGAGAGCAGCGGCGGCAGGTAGCGCTTCTTCTGCTCGTCCGTGCCGTGGGTCATCACCACGGGTCCGCCCATGCCGAGGCCGATGACGTTGATCGGGTCGGGCGCCTGGGCCAGGATCATCTCGTCGTTGAAGATGAGCTGCTCCATGAATCCAGCTCCGCGGCCGCCGAACTCCCGCGGCCACGTGATGCCCACGTAACCGGCCCCGTGCAATTTGCGCTGCCAGGCGCGCCGGCCTTCGATGAAGGCCTTCTGACCCTCACCGGCCGTCGCGCCCTCGCGCGGCTTGTTCGCCGCGAGCCAGGCGCGAGCCTCGTCGCGGAACGCCTTCTCGGACGGAGTGAGGTCGAAATCCACTGGCGCTAACGGTAGCGGAGGCTTAGGATCGCGGCACCATGTCGTCGCCCATCGGGCAGGTTTCGCCGGACGGGCTCTGGACCTGGAGCGGCAGCCAGTGGGTCCCGACTGGCATGGGCCGCCCATATCCGCAGCCGAGACCCTACGAGTCGGCGCGGTTCCGTTCCACCTTCGTGGTGGTCTTCCTTGGCGTCAACGCCGTCGCGATCCTGCTCGGGATGGTCGTGGACGTCGCTTACATCGTTGCGGGCGGCAGGCTCGATTCGCTCGGAGACGCAGCCACGATCGCGTTCGGGCTGATCGCCGTGGTCTTCCTGATCGCCTACTACGGCTCGCTGATTCCGTCGATCGTCCTCTTCTGCATGTGGCTGCACCGCGTGGTTCGAAACATGCCCGCCCTTGGCGCTCCCGACCCGAGATGGACGCCGGCGGGGGCGGTGGGCCGGTGCTTCATCCCGTTTCTGAACTTCGTCCATCCTTACCTCAGCACTGTCGACGCCTGGCGAGGATCGGACGCCCGGCAGCTCAGAGCCGACCTGCCGGCGCGCAACCAGCTGCCGGTGCCGCCGCTGCTGCTCGGATGGTGGGTGGCCTGGCTCGCGGGGCGGATGATCTCCGTGTTCTCCAACAGCCTGATCGGCAGCTCTGATCCCGCCACCGTCACGTCGGGCGCTTACATCGACCTCGTCGCCAACCTCGTGATCGTGATTGCCGCCGGACTGGCGATCCTGGTGGTGCGGCAGCTGACCGCCCGGCAGGATTTGAAGCAGGAGCTCATCGCCGCCGGCCGCCTGGGCTGACCTCGTCCGGTCAGGCGATGGCCGGCATCACCTGCTTGGCCAGGAGCTCGAGCGCCTCGCGGTCGTCGAGGAGGAAGTGCTGGAGCACGAACAGCTCGACGCCGAGGCTCGCGTACTCGCGGATCTGCTCGGCGACCTCGTCGGGCGTGCCGACGAAGGCGCTGTCGCGCGCGGCCTTGATGATCTCGTCCGCGGAATCACGCCGCAGCCGAGGCAGGATCGCGGCCATCTGCAGCGCGCGTTCGCGCAGCTCTCCCTGGTCGCGGCCGATGAGGTAGTTGGCCATCACCGAGTAGCGCAGCGACGCGGGGTCGCGGCCGATCTCCCTGCAGCACTCGTCGAGAACGACGCGCTTGTGCTTGTACTCCTCGCGGTCCATCCGCGTGTAGTTCCACTCCGAGGCCTCGCGGGCCACGATCGGCAGGTGCCGCTGCTCGCCGACGCCGCCCATCAGGATCGGCATCGGGTTCTGCATGGGCTTGGGGTTCGTGTGCTCCCAGGCCTCGCGGATCAGCTTCACGCCGTTCTCGAAGCGGTCCATCCGGCCTTTGGTGGTCAGGAAGTCGATGTGGAACAGCTCGTGCTCGTGCTGGTTCCACCCCGCGCCCAGGCCGAGGATGAGGCGCCCGCCGCTGAGCTGGTCGACCGCGGCGGCCTGGCGCGCGAGCATTGCCGGCTCGTGGAAGGTCATCGGGCTGACCATCGGGCCGAACTGGATGTTCCTCGTCCACTCCGCCGCGAGCGCGAGCGACGTCCAGCAGTCGATGCAGTCGCGGGTGTCGTCGCCCATGAGGGAGACGAGGTGCTCGCTGCGGCGCAGCGTTGCGAAGCCGAGGGCCTCGACGTCGCGGCACAGGTTGCGCCAGCGATTCCAGCTGAGGCCTTCCTGGCCCTCGATCATGATGCCGAGCTGCGTCATCGGTGCAGCAAGATCGTAAGTTCCTCGAGGGGCTGGAAGTTGAGGATGCGCTCGGGCGGGATGCCTGCCCGCCGCGCCATCCACAAACCCATCGGCACGTAGGCGAACTCGTTGGGCGAGTGGGCGTCCGAGCTCACGGCGAAGTTGCAGCCGCACTCGAGCGCGAGGCGGGCCATCTCCGGTGAAAGGTCCATGCGCGCCGGGTCGCAGTCGATCTCGACCGCCACGCCATGCTTCGCCGCCTCTGTGAACACCGCCTCGAAGTCGTAGGTCGCGCCCTCGCGCGAGCCGGGGCGGCGCCCGGTCGGGTGGCCGATCAGGTCGACGTGCGGATGGGAGGCCGCGCGGAGCATCCGGTGGGTCATGGCCTCCGGCTCCTGGCGCAGCTTCACGTGCGGCGAGGCGATGACCACGTCGAGGATCTCGAGGACTGCGTCCGGCAGGTCGAGCGCGCCATCCTCGAGGATGTCGACCTCGATGCCCTGCAGCAGCGTCAGGCCGTCGACCTGCTTCTGCACCTCGGCCATCTCCTTGGACTGTTCGAGGAGCCGCTCGGGGCCGAGGCCGTTGACGACCTTGATGCGAGGGGAGTGGTCGGTCACGCAGAGATAGCGGTAGCCGCGCTCCTCCGCGCCGCGCGCCATCTCGAGCATGGTCGCCCTGCCGTCCGACCACTTCGTGTGCGAGTGAAGGTCGCCGCGGTAGCCGCTCATGTCCAGCGTCGACTCGTCCTCGCGCGAGGGCTGGCCGGTCTCGGCGCGAAGGCGGTCGAGATAGCGGCTGTGACCGGTCTCCACGAGCTCGGTCAGCACGCGGGCGATGCCCTCGCCGACGCCGGGCAGCGACTTCAGCACGCCGGCGCGGTGCAGCTCGGCGAGGTCGGGCCGCTCCTGGGCGATCGCCCACGCCGCGTCGGAGAAGGCGCGAGCGCGGAACTTCTGGTCGGGGTCCTGGCGGAGCAGGTAGCCGATCTCCGACAGCGCCTGCGCGGCAACGATCGGATCGACCTCGTTCACCAGTTGATTGTCTCTTCAGCGGGAAAGAGAGCAGCGGCGCTTGGCCGGCTGTAGGCCGGCTCGGCTTTGCCGACGCCGCGATGAGAGGGAACCGGCAGGTTCCCTCTCATAAGAATTGTGTGAGACTGCGGGCCGTGGCCAAACCGCGACCCCAGGAGCGCGACCGGATCCC
>DATGEO010000107.1:0-20955 GCA_035310015.1 Candidatus Dormiibacterota bacterium
CTTCCCCGACTCTTCGGACAAGGCGGCGCGCTTCATCTGGACGTGCAACGCGTTCAACATCCCGCTCCTGTTCCTGCAGGACATCCCGGGCTTCATGGTCGGCAGCCAGGTCGAGCGCGCGGGCATGATCCGGCACGGCGCGAAGATGCTGTTCGCGGTGGCCGAGGCGCGCGTGCCGCGCATCGCGGTGCTGGTGCGCAAGGCGTACGGCGGCGGCTACCTGGCCATGAGCGGCTCGCCGATGGGCCCCGACGCGGTGCTCGCGCTGCCCACGGCCAAGCCCGCGCTGATGGGCCCCGAGAGCGCGATCAACGCCATCTACCTGAACAAGATCATGGAGCTGCCCGAGGAGCAGCGCGCCGCGTTCATCGACGCCAAGCGGCGCGAGTACGAGGAGGACATCGACGTGTACGAGGTCGCGTCCGACTTCTCGATCGAGGCGGTGATCCCGAGCGACGAGCTGCGCGACGAGCTCATCCGGCGCTACGAGATCTACTGCCGCAAGGACGTGCCGCCGCACAACCGCCGCAACGGGGTCATCCCGGTATGAAAAAGATCCGGCTGGGCGCGGGCAGCGCGTACTGGGGCGATCTGCTCGAGCCCGCCGTCGAGCTGGCCGACAAAGGCGAGCTGGACTACCTCTGCTTCGACCACCTGTCCGAGCTCACGCTCGCGGTGCTGCAGCGGCAGAAGGCGAAAGACCCGAACGAGGGTTACATCCACGACATCGAGCCGTGGCTCGAGGCGACGCTGCCGCAGGCGCGCAAGCAGGGCTTCAAGATCATCACCAACGCGGGCGGCGCCAATCCCGAGGCCGCGGCGCGCAAGGTCATCGAGGTGGCTCAGCGCCTCGGGCTCGGCAAGCTCAAGATCGCCGTCGTCACCGGTGACGACATCTTTCCCGACCTCGACGAGATGCGCTCGATCGGCATCAAGTTTCCGAACCTCGACACGGGCGAGGAAGACATCGATCGCATTCGCAAGGACATCGTGGCGGCCAACGCGTATGTCGGCGGCGACTACATCGCGCGCGGGCTGGCCGAAGGTGCCGACGTCGTCGTCTGCGGCCGCGTCTCCGACACCGCGCTGTTCGTCGGGCCGATGATGCACGAGTTCGGCTGGACGTACGCCGACGCCGACAATGACAAGCTCGGGGCGGCGATCACCATCGGCCACACCGTCGAGTGCGCGGCGCTGGCGACGGGCGCGGTGTCGAACCTCTGGCGCGACGCGAAGGACCCGTGGCGTCCGGGCTATCCCATCGCCGAGGTGAGCGAGGATGCCACCGCGGTGATCAGCAAGGTGCCGGGCTCAGGCGGAATCCTCAACGAGTGGACCGTCAAGGAACAGCTCGTCTACGAGATCGGCGACCCGAACAACTACTACATGCCCGACGGCATCGCCGACTTCACGACCGTGCGCGTCGAAGAGATCGCGCCCGAGCGCGTGAAGCTCTCGAACATGTCGGGCAAAGGCCTGCCCGAGAAGCTCAAGGTCTGCATCGGCTTCCGCGAGGGATGGGAAGGCGAGGGCACCCTGCTGTTCAGCTGGCCCGACGCCTACGAGAAGGCCAAGCGCGGCGAGCGGATCATCCGCGAACGGCTGAAGCTGCTGAACGTCGAGCCGATGGAGCTGCACTTCGACTACATCGGCGTCAACGCGCTGCACGGGCCGGCCGCGCCGGAGCCGGGCGAGCTCAACGAGGTCGGGCTGCGTGTCGCCGCGCGCACGCACACCAGGGAGGACGCGGACACCGTGAAGCGCGAGTCGACACACCTCTGGACCCTGGGCGGCATCGGCACCGGCTACCTGTCGCCGGCACAGCCGCGGCCATCGGTGTCGCTGTGGCCGACGCTGGTGCCCCGCGGCCAGGTGCAGATGAAGTTGACGATGGTCGAAACGTCCTAGTGAAATTAGGTCTCGGCGTCTACAGCAGCGAATGGATCCCCGAGGAGGGGATCACGCACCACGAGGTCTACCAGCACGACCTCGAGCAGGCGAAGCTCGCCGAGCAGGCCGGCCTCGACTCCATCTGGTATACCGAGCATCACTTTCTGAACTGGAACCCCAACGTCATGGGGATGTGCGCGGCCGTCGCGGCGGTGACGAGCCGCATCGAGCTCGGGCCGTCCGTCGTCCTCGCGCCGCTGCACAACCCGATCAAGCTCGCTGAGGAATGCGCGATGGTCGACGTGCTCTCCAACGGGCGCTTCACGATCGGTGTGGGCCTCGGCTACCGCGATGTCGAGTACGCGGGCTTCAACGTCCGCCGCGCCGTGCGCGCGCCGATGACCGAGGAGCTCGTGCAGGTCATGAAGCTCGCGTGGCGGGACGAGCCGGTGACCTTCCACGGCAAGCACTGGAGCTTCGACAACGTCGACGTGCACCCCAAGCCGCTGCAGAAAGGCGGGCCGCCGTTGTGGATCGCGGGCTACGTCGACGCCGCGGTGGACCGGGCGGCGCGACTCGGCGACGGGTTCATCATGGACGGCGGCACCGACTCCAAGTCGTTCGGCGCCAGCGGCTACAACCGCGACATCTACTGGCGCGTGGGCGACATGGTTGAGCGCTACAAGGCCGCGCTCGCCCGCCACGGCAAGCGGTACGAGGACCAGGAGTTCGCGATGACGCTCGGCGGATTCGTTTCCGAGCGCGGCGCGGACGACGCGTGGGACCAGGTGAAGGAGGCGTACATGCTCACGCGCCGAACCTACGGCTCGTGGTACGGCCTGCCGCCGGCGGAATACGCCGACTGGTATCCAAGCCGGATGTCGGCGGAGGAGCTGGCCGCCCGGCGCAGCGAGATCATGCTCGGGACGCCGGAGGAGATCGCCGCCAACCTGCGGCGCCTGGAGGCCATTGCCGGCGAGCGGCTGCACGTGATGTTCCGCGTGAAGTACCCCGGAATCCCTCACGATCGCGTCTCGAAGGCGATCCGGCTGCTGGGCCAGGTGCGCGACCTGCTGCAGGCCCCGGCCCGGGTCTAACCGCCGCACGCCTCGTCCTCACGGATGAGGCCAAAGTTCGATCTTCGGGCTGACGACGGGCCTTTTTTGTGGCGATACCTTGGCCGGCATGAGAAACCTCCTCTACGCCGGCATCGTGGGTCCCCTTGCCTTCATCGTGTTGTTCCTGGTCGAGGGCGCGACGCGCCTGAGTTACAGCCCCTGGCGGATGTACGTGAGCCAGCTCGCCACCGGTCCTGGCGGTTGGGTGCAGGTCGTGAACTTCTTCATGTGCGGGATCCTGGTCCTCGCATTCGCGATCGCGATGCGGGCGGCGACCGCGGGCACGCGCGGATCGATCGGCGCGCCCGTCCTGATCGCTCTCTTCGCGGTTTCGCTTCTCGTCGCGGGCACGTTCACGACCGACCCCGGACTCGGCTATCCGGTCGGCGCGCCCGAGGTCCACACGCTTCACGGCACCATCCACGGCTTCGCCGGGCTCGGCGTGTTCACGCTGCTGCCGGCGGCCTGCTTCGTGACCGCCTGGCATTTCGCGGGTGAACAGGGCTCGTGGCGCTGGGTCGTGTACTCGATCGCCGTCGGCGTCGCGTTGATCGTCCTGTTCTTCGGCGGGTTCGCTGTCGGCCAGTGGGCGGGCGCGCCGACCGGCCTGTATCAGCGGATCGCGATCATCACCGGCTGGACGTGGATCGCGGCGGTGGCGTGGCGCCTGGTGCAGGCGCCGCTTCCGCTAGCTCGGCTGCAGGGCGACCGGCAGCATCAGGCCGCCTGATACGCGCCACAGGCTGACCGGCGCGCCGGCCCGGTCGCCGCTGGCGTCGAAGCGAATCCTTCCGGCGAAACCCTCGACGTCGGCGTGCGCGATCGCCTCGAGCACGCCGTCGCGCGTCGAAGCCCCGCCGGCCAGTGCGTCGGCGATCACCATCACCGCCTCATACGTCTCGACGGCAAACGACGGAGCGCTTCCAAATTCGCGCTCGCAGCGTTCGATCAGCCGTCGCGTGGGCTCGGTCGCCGTGGGATCCTCTCCCGCGTAGGTGTGGATCGACCCCTCGGCGGCGGCGCCCGCGAGCCCGGCCAGCGGGTTCTGCGGCCCGCCTTCGGAAGTCACCAGCTGGGCCTCGGACCCGCCCCTGCGCAGCGCCGTCATCAGCTTGCTGCCCTCGATCTCGGTGGCGCCGATATAGACGAGGTCGGCCCGTGCGTCGCGCACGCGCTCGACGATCTCGCTGAAGTCCTCCTGGCCGACAGACAGAGAAAGCGTCAGCACCTTCGTTGCGGTCAGCGCTTCGAGGCGCTTGGCGAACGCTTCGACGAGTGGCTGACCGTAGCTCGTGCGGTCATGGATCGCAAACGCGGCACGCGGCGCGAGGTGCGCGGCCGCGTACTCGGCCGCCGCCGCCGCCTGGTGCTCGTTGTCGGCGCAAAGCCGGAAGAAGGTCCGCCATCCCGATCGCGTCAGCGCGTTGTCGGTGGCGCACTGGCTCAGCTGCGCAAGGCCCGCCGCGGCGTATACGGGCGCCGCCGCGCCGCTCGGGCCGCTGTTCTTGTGGCCGACCACCGCAAGCACCGACGAGTTGTTGACCAGCTCGCGCGCAACGCGCGGCGCCAGGCGATCTTCCGCCTCGTCGTCCACCGCCACCACGCCGAGCTCGAGGCCGTCGCGGCTGAGGTCGGACGCGGCCATCTCGACCACCCGCAGCATGGGCACGCCGACGATCGACTGCGGACCGGTCAGCGGAGCGGCGTAGCCAATAGAAAAACGCACGTTCGTTCGCAAAGTATATGGGCGCGCGGCATAATGCGAGCGGTGTCGTCGCTCTCGCAGTCGTATGGGCGCCTCATGCGGCGCGAGGTCATCGACATCTGTCTCTTCATCTTCATCGCCGACGTCGTGGTCGGCGTGCAGTCGCCGATCTTCGCCCTTTTCGCCACCAGCCTGGGTTCGTCGCTCGGCGCCCTCGGTCTGATCACCTCGGTGCTGGGCCTGTCGCGCCTTGCCAGCGCCGTGCCCGCGGGCGTCATCTCCGACCGCTTCGGGCCGAAGACGGTGCTCGTCGCGGGCATGCTGCTCTACGCGGTCTCGTTCGTGCTGTACGCGCTGGCGCCGTCACCGGCCTGGCTGATCGCGCCCCGCGTCCTGCAGGCTGGCGGCATGGTGGCGACGTTCCCGCTAGGCGTCGCGTACATCGGCGACATCGTGGAAGCGCGGGACCGTCCCGCGGCGATCGGGATGTACACCGCGGCCATGGGTTCCGGGTTTGCGGTCGGCCCGCTGATCGGAAGCTGGGTCGGCAGCGTGGCCGGATACCCGGCCGCGTACATGGCCGGCGCGGTGATCGCCGTGGTAGGCGCCGCGTACGGAGCGACGCGCCTCATGCCGCGAAAGATCCGGCCCGCCGCGGGCGGCGCGCCCGGCCGCATCGTCGACTTCCGGGCGCTCGGGCTGCTCATGCGTCATCCCGGGATCGTCATGGCCTGCGTCGCCAACATCGCGATGACCGTCTCGATGACGGGCGCGATCTTCACCTACTTCCCGATCTACGCCCGCGGCGCGGGCCTGAGCACGCTCACCATCGGCACGCTCTTCGCCTGGCGGGCGCTGGCCTCCGCCGGCGGACGGATTCCGATGGGCCCGCTGTCGACGCGATTGCCGGCGCACTGGACGCTCGCGACGGTGCTGGTCATCGAAGCCGCGATCGACTTCAGCCTCGCGCGCACCGGCACGGCGCTGGTGCTCGCGCTGCTTCTCATCGCCGAGGGCATCGGCTTCGGAATCTTCCTGGTCTCGAGCCAGGCGGCCGTGTCGGCGGCCGGCAGCCAGGCGACGCGCGGCGCCGCGGTCGGCATCTTCTGGATGGCAGGCGCCGCCGGCGAGGTGCTTGGCCTGGTGTTCGTCGGCGCGGTGGCCCAGGCGTTTGGCCTGCTCGCCGTCTTCAGCGCGGTGGCGATCACGGCGATCGTGAGCGCCTTCCTGGTCGCCGGCCTAGGCCTGCTCGCCCTCCAGGATTCGCGCCAGCACGCCCGCGTCGATGTTGCCGCCGGAGACCACGCACACCATCCGCCCCAGTGACGCGGTGTGCTGGAGGCCGGCCGCGACCGCGGTCGCGCCCGCGCCCTCGGCCACGATCGCGCAGCGCGCGGCCAGCAGCCTGATCGCGGCTTCCACGTTCGCGAGGTGCACCACCAGCGAACCCGCCAGCAGCCGCGACACCACCGGCCACATCTCGCTCAGCACCGCACGGCCGCCGATGCCGTCGACGAAGGTGGGCGTGCGGTCGACGTCGACCGGCCGCCCCGCGGCGAGGGCCGCCGCCAGCGGCGCTGCGGTGTCGACCTCGCACGCGAACACCGGAAGCTCCGGGCGCGTGGCCTTGACGGCCGCCGAGATGCCGCAGCTCAGACCGCCGCCGCCGAAGGGCACCAGGATCGCCTCCACGTCGGGCACGTCTTCGAGGATCTCGAGGCCGAGCGTGCCGTTGCCGGCCATCATCCCGACGTCGCTGACCGGGTGGACGAAGCGGGCCGGCTCGAGCGGCGCGAACCGATGAGTCACGAAGACCTCCCACCACTGGTCGTACGTGACCTTGACGATCTCCGCGCCGAGCCGGGCGATGCCGTTGACCTTGGCGCGCGGGGCGTTGTCGGGCACGACGACGGCGCAGCTCACGCCGCGCCGGCGGGCCGCCCACGCCAGACCCAGCGCCATGTTGCCCGCGCTCGCGGTGTAGACGCCCGCCTCGAGCTCGTCGTCGGCCATCAGCGCGAGCGCGTTGTACGCGCCGCGGATCTTGAACGAGCGCACCGGCTGCAGGCATTCGAGCTTCAGCCACAGCTCGGCGCCGCAATCGGCTTCGAGCTTGATCATCGGCGTGCGCGGCACGACGCCTTCGAGGCGCCTGCGGGCGGCCTCCACGTCGGCGATCGAGATCGAGTCCGGCTCGCGGGGCGCGGCCACCATCGCGACCTACCCTAGACCGATGCCGGGGGTAAAGATCGGCGTCACGCTGAAGATGTACGACTACCGCACGTACGCACCGAAGTCGGTGGCCGACATCGCCCGCCAGGCGCGCGACGCGGAAGCGCTCGGCTACGACTCGGTGTGGGTGATGGACCACCTGCTCATCCGGCGCGGCGAGCGCCGCGTTACGGCGCACGACCCGACGCTGGTCCTCGGAGTGGTCGCGGCGGCGACGCATCGCGTGACGCTCGGCACGCTGGTCCTGTGCCACGCCTTTCGCCACGCCGGCCAGCTGGCGCGCGAGGCTTCGGCGCTGGCCGACGCGAGCGGCGGCCGGTTCGTGCTCGGCCTCGGCGCGGGCTGGCACCGGCCGGAGTTCGACGCGCTCGGCCTGCCCTTCGACCATCGCGTGGGCCGGCTTGAGGAGGCGGTCGATCCGGTGCGCCGGCTGCTGCGCGGCGAGCGCGTGTCGGTGGACGGCCGATGGCTGAAGCTGCACGAGGCCTCGGTGCCGGTCACGTCGCCGGCGCCGCCGGTGTGGGTCGCGGCGGACGGCCCGCGCATGCTCGCGCTGGCCGCGACCGCCGAGGGCTGGACGCACGCCAACTGGGGCGCGGCCGACACCACCGCCTTCAGCGGCGCGGCGGCGACTTACGCGAAGGAGCTTGGCAGGCTGGGGAGGAAGCGTTCAGACGTGGAGACGTCGGCCGCGATCGCGTGCGTCCCCGGCGGATGGGAGCAGGTGCCCGGCGGCTTCAGCGAGCCCGAGGTCGAGACCGGCGGCGTGGAGCGGCTGGCCGAGGTGGTCGACGCCTATGCCGAAGCGGGGGCGGACCACGTGATCCTGTCGCTCTCGCCCGACCCGTTCGCCGAGCTCGACCCGCGCCTCCTGGAGACAGGCGCGCGGGTCAGAGAGCTGCTTTGAGCCTCTAGACCGTCACCGCCTGCTTGGCCGCGTGGGCGGCATTCGTCGAGTTGACCTTACGCAGGTGCACGTCGAGCCTGCCCGCTGCCGGGTTCCAGATCCCGCGCAGCACCAAGGCCGTGTAAATCTCGGCGATCTCCTCCAGCGACAGCCGGCCGCGCGAGGAGTACCAGGCCGACACCCAGGTGGTCATGGCCAGGATGCCGTAGGCCGTCACCTGCACGTCCACGGGCAGGAACTTGCCCTGGCGGATGCCGTCCTGCAGCTCGTCCATGAACATCTGCTCGTACTCATGGCGCAGCGCCACCACCCGCGCCCGCTGCGCCCGGCTCAGGCTCCGCAGCTCGCTGTTGCCGACGAAGACCTCCTCCGCCCGCTCGCCGTGGAACTTGACGTGGTGGTAGACCAAAAGCCGCATCCGCTCGACCACGTCGGGGGTCTCGGCCACCTGGCGCTGGTCCTCCAGCAGGTCGAGCATGACGTTCTCCATGATCTCGAAGAGCAGCTCGCCCTTGGAGGCGATGTGGTTGTACAGGCTGCCCACCTGGATGCCGACCTTGGCCGCGATGTCGCGCAGGGTCGTGGCCTGGAAGCCGCGCTTGTAGAAGAGGTCGAGCGCGACCGAGCGGATCTCCTCCGAGGTGCTCTCGCCCGCCGTGCGACCGCGTCTCCGCGTCACGGCCATCAGTACCTGAGCACCAGCACGGTGCTGACCTTAGTGATCGTCGTCATGCGTGTCAACGATGCTTAACGCTCGCCGGGCCACTTGGCAGGCACTTTCGACTGGGACATGACGCGCGGGAAGTTCGGCATGGCCACCTCCGGGGCGAGATGACGCGAGATCGTGGTCATGACGTCCTCCACCGGCGCATCCGGCAGGTCGACGAACAGGTGCGACACGCCCGATCGCGCCCAGGTGGTGACGCGCTCGCGGTCACGGGCGACGTCGCCGGTGATGGCGTCGCGGGCAGGCTGAACCAGGCGCGAGGAGCCGGCGTCGGCCGGCAGGTGAGCCAGGACCGCCAGACCCTGGCGCGCTGCAATCGCCGCCGCCTCCCTGCCGGTCACCCAGAACGGCACCTCCAGCTGCGCGGGCTTGGGGGTGACCGAGATCGAGGTGGGCGCCGTGACGTTGGCCGGCAGGCCAGCGGGCACCTTCCACACCGGACCTTCGTGCTGCAGGGGCCGGCTGGCGAGCGCCTCGCGCAGCACCGCGATCTCGTCCCCGGCCCCGTCCTCGTCGAGCTCGCCCGCGTCGGCGAGCACGATCGTCCGGCCGTTGTTGGAGTTGTCGAGCACCGATAGCTCCTCGGCGATGAGCACAGGGTGCTCGAGGCCGAGCGCGACGCGGACGGCGATGCGCGCGAACTCGGTCGCCGTCGACGCGTACACGGCAGCGTTGATGGCCGTGAGCGGGTTGCCGGCGCCGGCCAGGACTCCGAACAGGCCGTGCCGCTCGGCCAGCCCCGCCAGCTCGCGCTCGCGGCCGTCGGGCAGCACGATGCCGATCCTCATGCCTTCGCCTCGGCGCGGGTCCGCAGCCGCGGCATGACATGGGTCGCGAGGCGGCGGATCTGGGACTCGAGGGCGTCGCGTGGCGCGCCGTCGAGCATCAGCCGGAACGCGATGTGCTCGATGCCCATCGCCTCGAACTCACGCAGCTGCTCGATGCACCGCTCTGCCGAGCCTGTGATCGTGGTCTCGACGGTGTCGGCGATCGCCTTGTCCGCCTCCTCGGCGTAGTCCTGCTGCTGGTGATCGCCGACGGCAGGCAGCGTCCATCCGAGGCCGGCGTACTGCACGTAGCTCGCCCGGACCCAGTCGCGCGCGGCGGCGCGCTCCTCGGCGTCCTCGGTCAGCCAGATGTTGCGCAGCGCGCCGAGCGCCGGCTTCGGGCCCGTGTGGCCGCCCTCGCGCCAGCCCTCCTCCCAGACCGCCGCCAGGGTGCGGCAGCGCTCGACCGGGAGGGCCGCGGAGAAGAGGATCGGGTGGCCGTGAAGGCCGGCGCGCTTGACCGGTTCGAGGAGCTGCGCGCCCATCCAGAGCGTCGCGCCGCCGCTCTTCTGCTCGGCCTCGAGCACCTCGAGGCCGCGGAGCATGCGCGGCAGGCGCTGCTTGCGCGACACGCCGTGGCCGTCGAACTCGATGTCGCGATAACCCATGCCGACGCCGAGGTCGAGGCGCCCATTCGACCGCTGGTTGAGGTCGTGGGACACCACCGCGAGGCGGTGAGGATCCTGCATCGGGAGCAGCAGCATGCCCGTGCCGGCGCGCAGCTTCTCGGTCACCGACAGCACCGCGGCCGCAGCCGGCAGCAGGGCCGGGCAGTAGCCGTCGTAGAAGAAGTGGTGCTCGGACAGCCAGAGCTCGTCGTACCCGAGCTCCTCCATCAGCAAGGCGTACTCGCGCAGCTCTCGATATGCTCGCCCCCAATGCATGGGCAGCATGGCGGTGCATTGAAGGCTGAACAGTCCTACCCCGAAGCGCACGATGCCGGACCATAATAGCTCGGACCGTAGAAGAACAAACACACGTTAGTTAACGGGAGGCGACGCGAATGGCGGTTGCCATCGTCACCGGCGCCGGCTCGGGGATCGGCGCGGCGGCCGCGAAAGCGCTGGCCGCGCGCGGCGACCACGTCGTGTGCGCGGACATCGTGAAAAGTGCGGCTGAGACGATCGCCAGCGGCCTCGAGGGTGCGAGCGCGGTCGAGGTCGACGTGAGCGACGCGCGCTCCTGCGACGCGATGGTCGCCCACGCGGTCGAGCGCTACGGGGCAGTCGACGGCATCGCCACGTGCGCGGGCATCGAGAAGCACGGCGTCGGGCACGAGTTCGCCGAGGAGGACTTCGACCGCATCATCGACGTCAACCTCAAGGGCACGTGGCTGTGCGCGCGCGCGGCGGCGAGGTCGATGATCTCCGCCGGCCACGGCGGCACCATCGTGATGATCGGCTCGATCAACTCCATCGTCGGCAATGCCGGCGCGAGCGCCTACTGCGCGTCGAAGGGCGGCGTGCTCATGCTCGGCCGCACGCTCGCGCTGGACTGGGCGCCGAATGGAATCCGGGTCAACATCGTCGGGCCGGGAGTCGTGAACACCCCTATGTCGGCGCGCAGCCTTGCGATTCCCGAGCGCCGTGCCCGGATGATGGACCGCACGCCGCTCGGCCGGCCCGCGTCGGCAGACGAGATCGCATCCGTGATCGCGTTCCTGATGAGCGACGCCTCGTCGTTCATGACCGGCGCGTACGTGCCGGTGGACGGCGGATCGCTGGCGGCCTGGTGAGGGCACCCATCCGGATCGGCGCCAAGCTGCCGCACAGCGGCGAGCTCGCGATGCGGGTCGGGCCAGCGAGGATGGCCGCCGACCTGGACGAGGCCGGCTTCGACTCGATCTGGGTGAGCGATCACGTCGTGTTCCCGTACGAGACCACGTCCCGCTATCCGTTCGCGGCCAACGGACGGCCGACCTGGCCGTTCTCCGACCCTTACCTCGAGCCGCTGATCGTCCTCGGCGCGGTGGCCGCGGCGACGTCGCGCGCGGCCCTCGGCACGTCGGTCCTCATCGCGCCCATGCGGAACCCGGTGCTGATGGCTAAGCAGGCCGCGACCATCGACGCCCTGTCGGGCGGTCGGCTCGTGCTCGGCGTCGGAGTGGGCTGGCTGCGCGAAGAGTTCGAGGCGCTCGACGCCGACTTCGCGGCGCGCGGCGAGGTGCTCGACGAGTGGATCGAGATCATGCGAGCGTGCTGGACCGGCAGCGCCGGCCCGTTCGAAGGGCGGCACTACCGGCTGCCGGCGGCGATCCACTGCCGGCCCGCGCCCGAGCATGGGATACCCCTGCTCGTCGGCGGCATGTCGCGTCACGCGATTCGCCGCGCGGGCGTCGCCGACGGCTGGCTCGGCCAGTACGCGCTCGAGACGATCTCGGAGCGCGACATCGCCGCGGCGGTCGAGTCGATGGGGTCGGAAGAGGCGCGGGTGGTCGTGCGCGTCACCGGCGCCGCCGAGCACCTCGACAAGCTCGCCTTGCGGCTCGGCGCGTTCGCGGGCGCGGGCGTGACCGAGGTGATCGTCGACGTCAACTGGAAAGAGGAGGCGGGGCCGGAACGCGCGGCCGACCTGCTGCGGAACGCCGCCGCCCGTACGTGAAGAAGGAGGAGGTGCAGATGCCCGACGACCAGGTGTTCACGACCAAGGAAGCGCCGATACCACGCGGACCCTACGTGCACGCGCGCAAGCACGGCGGGCTCGTGTGGGTCACAGGCCAGATCGGCCGCGACCCGGAAAGCGGTGACTTCGTGAGGGGCGGCTTCGAGGCCGAGTTCAACCAGGCCATCGACAACCTCGAGGCCATCCTCGAGGCCGCCGGCTCGTCGCTCGACCGCGTGGTGCGGACGCAGATCGAGTTCGTGAACGAGTCGGACCTCGACGCCATGAACCGCATCTACGGCGAGCGCTTCCGCGACCCCCTGCCCGCGCGCACGAGCTTCGGCGTGGCCTTCCTGTGGAAGGGCGCGAAGGTGCAGATCGACTGCGTCGCGGCGGCCGATTGAGCGTGCCGGGCCGGCGCTCCGTCGTCAGCCGTCGCGGCCCTCAACCGACCGCGACCTATCCGCACGCGACCGTCGAGGGCGACCTCGTGTGGGTCACCGCGCAGGCCGGCCGCGACCCCGGCGACGGCGAGCTGGTCGCCGGCGGCCTCGGGGGCCAGCTCGACCGTGCGATCTCGAACCTCGCCGGCATCCTCGAGGACTGCGGCTCCTCGCTCGACCGAGTGATCCGGACCCAGATCATGTTGGTCGGGGAGCCGGACTTCGACGCCATCGACGCCGTCTACGGCCGGCGATTTGGCGACCCGCTGCCGGTGCGCACCATCTGGGGCGTCAACTTCCTGGCCGCCGAGCCCGGACACGAGGTGGTGCGCGTGCAGCTCGACTGCGTGGCCTCGCTGCGGTGAGCTACGCCGACATCTGGGAGGCGGGGCTGCGGCGCATCCGCGCCATCGGCATGGAGCCGTATCTCGACCTCGGCGCGGAGACGCGGGCGCAGAACCGGCTCAACCGCCGGCACCTCGACTCGTTGGTGTTCGAGATGCGGCTCCTCGGGTCGCAGGAGGCGGACACCTCCACCACGCTGTTCGGCGCCAAGCTGCGCACTCCCGTAATCGGTGCCGCGGTGTGCGAGTCGCGAATCCTCAAGCGGCTCGGGCCGTGGGACACGCCGTACCTCGAGCAGATCGCCGCGGGCCTGGCCAGGGCCGGAAGCATGATGTCGACGGGAATGGTCACGCTCGACGAGCTGGCTCGCATCGTCGAACAGGGCGCTCCGGTCCTGCACGTCATCAAACCGTTCAAGGACGACGACCTGGTGCTCCAGAACCTCGACAGGGCGGCCGAGCTGGGCTGCGTGGCGGTCGGCATGGACGTCGACGTGTTCTTTCTCGAGAAGGCATGGGACGAGGTGCCGGGGCCGGACGTGCTCGGCCGCAAGACCATTGACGACCTGAAGCGTTACCGCGCGGCGACCAAGCTGCCGTTCGTCATCAAGGGCGTGCTGAGCGCGCACGACGCCCGCCAGGCGCGCGACCTGGGGTTCGACGGGCTGATCGTGAGCTCGCACGGCGGGGAGACGATCGACTACGCCATGCCGGTGCTGCAAGCGCTGCCGGCGGTCCGGGCCGAATGCCCAGACCTGCCGATCCTCGTCGACAGCGGCTTTCGCCGCGGTGCCGACGTGCTGAAGGCGCTCGCCCTGGGCGCGAACGGCGTGGGGATGGCGACGCTGCTGCTCGTCGCCTGCGCCGGCGGTGGCGCAGACGCGGTGGCGGCGATGGTCGAGGAGGTGCAGGCCGAGCTGCAGCGCACGATGTCGATCACGGGCTGCCGCTCGGTGGCCGAGATCGACCGGTCGATCCTGCACCGGGTCGAGGCGTGAGGAGGCTCGACGGCCAGGTGGCCGTGGTGACCGGGGGCGGGCGCGGAATGGGCCGCGCCGTGTCGGTGCGCCTGGCGAATGAAGGCGCAAAGGTCGTGGTCGCCGAGCTGGTGCCGGGGCACGGGGAGGAGGTGGCGGCCGAGATCCGCGCGGCCGGCGGCGAGGCCGAGGCAATTCCGACCGACGTATCGAAGCTCGGCGACATCGCCCGCCTTTTCGAGCGCGTCGGGGCCCTGGACGTCCTCGTCAACAACGCGGGCATCGGCGTCGGCAAGCCGCTGCTCGACTACACGGAGGCCGACTGGGACCGCCAGATGGCGGTCAACCTCAAGGCGGTGTTCTTCTGCTCCCAGGCCGCCGCCCGGCTGATGGTTGCCGGCCCGCCGGGCCGGCGCGGCAAGATCGTGAACTTCGCGTCGACGTCGGCCTTCGTCTCGTCGTCGAAGCCGAGCGTGGCCTACGACGTGAGCAAAGGCGGGGTGCGGCAGATGACGATCTCGATGGCGGCGGAGCTCGCGCCACTGGGCATCAACGTCAACGCGGTCGCGCCGGGCACCATCGAAACCGAGATGAGCCGCGCGAGCCTGAGCACCGAGGAGGGGACGGCGTGGCAGCTCGCGCGCATCCCCATGGGTCGGGTCGGCAAGCCCGAGGACATCGCTGGCGTGGTCACGTTTCTCTGCTCCAGCGATGCCGACTACATCACCGGCCACGTCCTGGTCGCAGATGGCGGCTGGACTCTCTTCTAGGATGCGCCCATGAGCGGCGCGCCTCTGCTCGAGCTGAAGGACGTCCACAAGTCCTTCGGGCACGTGGAGGTGATCAAGGGCATCAGCGTCACCGTCAAGCGCGGGGAGCATGTCGTGATCTTCGGGCCCAGCGGCGGGGGCAAGAGCACGCTGCTGCGGATGATGAACCTGCTCGAGGTGCCTGACAAAGGCGCCGTGCTGTTCGAGGAGCGCAGCTACTTCCCCGACGCCGGCGGCGTGCTCGGACGCGCGCGCCGCCTGCAGCAGCTGCGCAGCCAGATCGGCATGGTGTTTCAGCGTTTCAACCTGTACCCGCACCTCACGGCGCTGCAGAACGTGACCCTGGCCCTCACCGACGTCAAGCGGATGTCACCCAAGGCCGCGCGGGACAAGGCAGAGGCGGCGTTGAGCGACGTCGGGCTGAAGGAGCGCATGCGGCATTACCCAGCTCAGCTCTCAGGTGGGCAGCAGCAGCGCGTCGCCATCGCCCGCGCGCTGGCGATGGACCCGAAGTTGATGCTCTTCGACGAGCCGACCTCCGCGCTCGACCCCGAGCTGATCGGCGAGGTGCTCGGCGTGATGGAGCGGCTGGCCAAGGCGGGGATGACCATGGTCGTGGTCACGCACGAGATGGGGTTTGCCCGCCACGTCGGCGATCACCTGCTCTTCGTGTCGGGCGGCGTGATCGCCGAGAGCGGCGGCCGGGAGGTGCTGACGGACCCGCAGCAGGAGAGGACAAAGGCGTTCCTGGAGGCAGTGCTCTAGGCCGGCGAGGAAACGAACGCTTGTTAGATTTCCTCCTTGACAAGCGTGTCGGTTTGACCCACCCTTCGGGCCATGAGCTGGAACCCAACAGGCTACGAATTCGCGTGGGATGTGGTTTCCCAGTACAGGGTCTGGCTGTGGGAAGGGACACTGCTGTCGTTGAAGCTTGCGGCGGTGTCCATGGCCTTCGCCATGGCCCTCGCCCTGGTGCTCGCACTGCTGCGCATGTCGCCCTTCTGGCCCATCAAGGCCGCGGCCATGGTCTACATCGCGGTGCTGCGCGCGATACCGCTGCTGGTGTTCATCCTATGGACCTATTACGGCGTGGCCCTGGTCATCGGGCTCAACGTCGACCCGTTCACCGCCGGCGTCATCTGCCTGGCGCTTCAGTACTCCGCGTGGCTGGCGGAGATCTACCGCGCGGGCCTGCAGGCGATCGACAAGGGCCAGCGCGAGGCTGCTCTCTCGACCGGACTGAGCCAGTCGCGCACTTTCATGAAGGTGGTCTGGCCGCAGGCCTGGCGCATCATCATCCCGCCGCTCGCGAGCAACTTCATCGGCATCATCAAGGACTCGTCGCTGGTCGGCATCATCGGTCTCAACGAGCTAATGCGCCAGAGCCAGATCGCCGTGTCGCTCAGCTTCCGGCCGTTTGAGCTCTACACCGCCGCGATGATCATCTACATCGCGCTGGCGCTGATCATCACTCCTCTTTCGAGCCTCGTCGAGCGGCGCGCAACGCGAAGTCTGAGGCTCCATTCCCCGCGCCAGTGGGGGTTCCGTTTCGTCCAGAGAGCGGCGTAGTCCGCACCGCAATTTTTAGGGGAGGTCGAGATCATGCCCGACGAAATCGAAGAAGCCGGTGATAGTGAAGGAGTCGCCAAGCCGCTGAGCTCACCACTGAGCCGGCGCACGCTGCTAGGCGGCGCCGCGCTCGCCGTGGGCGCGGCCGCGCTGGCCGCCTGCACCAGCAGCACTCAGTCGCAGGCCGCCACCGGCGGTGAGTCGCTGCTGAAGACGATTCAGTCACGCGGCCAACTCAACGTCACCACGTCGCTGCTGTATCCGCCCGAGTTCTACAAGGACAAGAACGGCCAGCCCGCGGGCTACGACATCGAGCTGCTGAAGATGCTCGCCGCGGATCTGAAGGTCAAGCTGAACATCATCGACGTGCCCGACAACGCGGCCAACATCGCCAACGTGCAGTCGGGCAAGGCGGACATGGTCAGCGCGGGGCTCGTGAACACGCCGGCCCGCTCGCTGGTCCTCAACTTCACCCGCGGCTACGTCCCTTACACGCAGGTCGTGGTGGTCCCGACCAGCGGCGGCGCCAACTCGGTCGCGGATCTCAACCAGCCGGGCAAGAAGATCACGGCGCTGACCGCGTCGACCGCGTTCTTCCGCGCGCAGCTGCTGTTTCCGAAGGCGCAGGTCATTCCGCTCGCCCAGGACGAGGCGCTCCTTTCGGTCGCGACCGGCAAGGCCGACGCCTGCCTGATCGAGATCTACCTCGCCACGCCGTTCATCGCACAGCATCCCAACACCAAGCTGATGAACAACGGGCAGGCCGTCGCCACCGAGTTTGGCTGCTGGGGCATAGTTTCGGGCGACTTCGTGCTCTGGGAGTACCTCGACAACTGGCTTCGGTACAACACCGACAACTCGCAGATCCCCGGGATGTACAAGAACATCATCGGGCTGGACTGGGTGCAGCCCAGCTAGAAAGACCTCCTACCACCGCGGGGCGCAAAGCTCCGCGGTGGTAATTCAGGCCCGAGCCTGCTCTAATCTGGACCCTGAAGGGTGGGGACCCGAATGCCGGCCTCTGCAGGCACGCGCGCCAATGCCACGACGGCGGTCCGGCGTCGCCAGGCGACGCCTGACAAGCCCGCCGCGCCCGCCCGCCCTCCGCTCCTCAAGCTGATCGCCGTCAAGAAGGCCTTCGGCAAGCGCACGGTCATCGAGAGCGTCGACCTCTCGGTCGCGCCGGGCGACCTGGTCGAGATCACCGGCCCGAGCGGAGCGGGGAAGACCACCATCCTCCGGCTGCTGCACGGCCAGACGCGGCCGAGCGGCGGCGAGGTGTGGGTCGAGGGCCGCGGGCTGCACAAATGGTGGGGGCGCGACCTCGAGCGGGTGCGGCGCGACGTGGCGTTCATCTTCCAGGAGCAGCGTCTTTTCGCCCGGCTGACGGCGCTCGAGAACGTGATCCTCGGGCTGACGGTCAACGACCCGCACGTGCCGCACAAGCTCATCCGCCGCCGCGCGGAGGCGGCGCTCGAAGGGCTGGGCATCGCCCACCGCCAGAACGCCTATCCGCGCGAGCTCTCGGCCGGCGAGCGGCAGCGCGTCGCCGTCGCCCGAGCTCTGGCGAGCCGGCCGCGCGTGCTGCTGGCCGACGAGCCGTTCACGGCGATCGACCGCGACAACGCGCAGGTCGTGGCCCGGATGCTGGAGGAGGCGGCCGCCAACGGCACCGCCGTCGTCATCGCGACCCACCACGCGAGCGGGCGCGCGACGCGGGTGCTCGAGCTTCCCGCGGGAAAGGTGACCGAGTCCAAGAGCAAGCCGCCCCCCGCCGGCGGAGTGCGCGCGGCGCGTCTGGGGTGGAGGCGCCTGGTCGGCGCCGCCGGGCCGGAGCTCGTCGTGGCGCATGCGCCCTTGAACGGACATTCCAACGGCCACTCGAACGGCAGCTCCAACGGCCATTCGTCCAACGGGCACGCCAACGGCCGGGCGAACAGCCATATAAGAAGACGCGCGAAGAGCGCACCCGAGGCCCTGCCGGCGTGGCGGCGCGCGGCCGCGCTCGCGGCCAACAGCTGGCGGCTGGTGCTGCTCGGCGGGCTGCAGAGCTGGCGCCGCGACCTCAAGTTCAACGCGCCCGCGCTGCAGACGATGGCCCTGCTGCTGGTGATGTGCGGCCTGCTTTCTCTCGTCGGTCTCGCGGTCGGGCAGGCCGCGGCCCAGGCCGAGGCCGAGGCTTCCGTCGTGCGCGTCTACCTGGCGCCGGACGCGACGCCCGACCAGGTCGCGGCGCTGAAGGCGAGGTTCCTCGCCGACCCGCGCGTGAAGTCGGTGCGCGAGGTTACGAGCGCCGAGGCGCTGCAGGAGGCCAGCGGCCGTCCGGGCCTGGGATCGCTCGCCGGCCTCACGGATACGAACCCGTTTCCCGCCAGCCTCGATGTGACAGCGAAGCTGGTCACCGAGGTGGGCGCGATCGCCAGGATCGCTCAGGGCGACCCGGCGGTCGATCGCTCCTATCCCACGTCGTACGACCCCGACGTCTACACCCGGCTGAAAAAGATCGCCATCGGCGTCGGCGTGGTCGGCGGCGCGCTGCTGCTGCTTTTCGCGTTCGTCGCGTACGCCGTCGCCGCGAACTCCATGCGGGCCACCGCCGCGGCTCGCCGCGAGGAGGTGGCGACTCTCCGGATGCTCGGCGCGCGGCGATGGATGGTGCGTGACCCGTTCGCGATCGAGGGCCTGACGACGGGCGCGATCGCCGGGGCGATCGCGGGCGCCGTGGTCGCGGGCGCGTGGTACCTGGCGGTGCTGTTCGCCAACGCGACCTATGTCGTGCTGCTCCCAGGCGTGCACCTGAGCGACCTTCGCAACGTCGTGGCGGCCGTGATCGTTGCCGGGATGACGCTCGGCGTGCTCACGTCGCTCCTCAGCTTCCGGCGCGTGCGGGCGTGATGCGCCGCGTCCGCGGGCTGGTCGTCGCCGCGGCACTGGCCGCGCTCGCGGCCGCCCCGGCACCGGGGGCCATGGCCGACAACCCGTCGCCGTGCGCGAGCCCGTCGCCAGGTGTGGCGTCGAGCACGCGCACGTGCACGCCCGCGCCGTCGCCTCTCGACCAGCTGAAGCAGCGGCTCGGCGGCGACCTCGCCGCCGCACTGACGACGCAGCAGTCGCTGAGCCAGTCGGTGACCGAGGCCTCGGCGACCGAGCAGATGCTCAGCGCCGAGCTGACGATCGAGGAGTCGCGAGTGGTGGATCTCCAGAACCAGATCGCGCAGCTCGACCAGCAGATCGCCGGCCTGCAGGCGCGGATCGCGACCGAGAAGGAGCAGATCGCCACCCTGGCCCGAGCGCTGTACCGCAAGCCGGGGTCGTTCCTGGACATCCTCGCCAGCTCCGGCAACCTGAGCCAGGCGCTCTCGGAGACGACCGACATGCTGATCGCGGGCGCCCGGGCACACGCCCTGCAGGACAAGCTGCAGTCGGACCTCACGCAGGTCCAGGCCGATCGCGACGCCCGCCGGTCCGACCTCGACCAGGAGACCGCCGCCCTGCAGCAGGTCCAGGCGGGCGTCGACCAGATCGCGTCCGTCCAGGCGCAGCTCGACGGCCTCACCGCGCGGCTCACGGCCGTGATCAACCGGATCCGCACCGCGGCCGCCCAGCTCCCCAACGTTTCGCCTGACGTCTCCGCCGCGCTCGCGAGCCTGCTCGAGGGCCAGGAGCAGACGCTGGCGCAGGAGTCGGAGGCGGCGGCGTGGGCGGCGGGCGGCGCCGGGGGAGGCCTGGCGGCGGTCATGACCGAGCTGCCGGGCGTCACCAGCCCCGCCGGCATCACGTTCTCGTGGCCGCTCGCGGGCGCGATCACCCAGGGTTTCGGTCCGACGACCTTCGCGCTCGCGCCGCCTCTGGGTCCCTACCCGCACTTCCACACCGGGATCGACATCGCGGCGCCGCTCGGCAGCCCGGTCTACGCCGCGGCCGACGGGATGGTCGTCGCCGTCGCTCACACCGACGTCGGCTACGGGAACTACGTGATCGTCGCCCACGGCGCGGGCGTGATGACCCTCTACGGCCACCTGCTCGCCACCAACGTCGCCGTCGGCCAGCACGTGGGCCGCGGCCAGCTCGTCGGGCTCGAAGGGATGAGCGGCTTCGCGACCGGCCCTCACCTGCACTTCGAGATCAGGGTGGGCGGCCTCGTGACCGACCCGATCAGGTTCCTGCCTCCGCTCTGATCTCGCGCCGCCCCGAATTTCTTGGGGCAAACTACAGGCTCCGACCCTACTGAGTACAGGTGTAGGTCGAGAGTGATGCTCTTCCAACGATCCGAGGTTGACCTCGTTCGAGCGGCCAGGGCCGGCGACCGCGGGGCGTTCGCCGAGATCCTCCGGCCCGAGTACAGAGTCGCGTACCGGCTCGCATACGGGCTGCTTCAGGATGTCGACGAAGCCGAGGACGCGGTCCAGGAGGCCGCCTTCACCGCCTGGAGGCGGATCGGCAACCTCCACGAGGGCTCGAGCCTGCGGCCGTGGTTCCTCGGCATCGTGGCCAACCGATGCCGGTCGGTGAAACGAAGCCGTTGGTGGTCGGTGACGAAGATCGAACCACCCGAAAAAGAGGCGCGTACGGCCGACCTCGAGGCGTCCATCGACCTGCGCAGGGCCCTGCGCAGGCTCGGACACGACGAGCGGCTGGTCCTGGTGCTTCGCTACTACCTCGACATGCCATTTGAGGAGATCGCGACGACTCTTGGCATCTCACCCAAGGCTGCGAGGACTCGTGTCGAGCGAGCCGTCCATCGCCTCAAGCCAATGGTTCTGGTCCAGGGGGCAACGGTGTGATGGACGAACGAATTCTGTTTGATCGATTCCACGAGGCTCTGGACGTCGAGCCTCGACCAGG
>DATGEO010000108.1:0-4601 GCA_035310015.1 Candidatus Dormiibacterota bacterium
TACGCACCGGCAGGCCGAGCTCTGCCGCCTTCGCGTAGAGCGGGTAGTAGCGCCGATCGCTGGCGGGGATCCGCTCGTCCATGGGGTTGAGCATCAGCCCGTGCAGCCCGTCCTCGCGGATGATCCGCTCGAACTCGCGCACGGCGCGCATGCCGTCGAAGGGACTGACGCGGACCAGGCCCATGAACAGGTCGGGGCGCGCGTGGACCGCGCCGATCGTGGCCGGGTTCGGCATGGACATGAACGCCTTGACGACGCCCGCCTCCTCCAGCTCCTTGCAGAAGGCCGCGAAGCTCACGGGCGGGCGGCGGTGCGTGGGCGACGAGTCACGGCGTGAGCCGAAGATGCGGTCGTAGTTCGCCATGCCGTAGCCCGGTCGGGGCTCCGGCTCCCGGCCGGCCCAGGTCAAGCCGGAGCCGCGCCGGCCGTCCGGACCCAGGTCGTGCGGCCACGCCGTGAGCGCGGAGGGTGGTGCGGTGCACTCGAAATCGATGACTCGGACCACCGCATCCTCCAACCCGACGTTGTTGCGCCTGCGTGCTCGCTCGTTCGGCCGTCCGCGAGCTGCATCAGCCACCCAATCGCGTCATTACACGGTGCTGTGTATTGTGTGCCAAGGCTGCTGGTCCGGTCGAGGTCCTGAGCGGCCGGCCCAGAGGCGCGGAACGAGGAGCGGCATCGATGCCGGACCAGTAGGTGCGCCTTCGCGATGCGCTCACCATTCATGGTCTGACGGAGCGCATCGCGCCGACGGTAGACGGCACCGGCGTCGTTGGGCGCAGCGAGCAAACGGCAGAGGAGATATGGGACAACTGGCTGGCGCCACCCAGGCGAGCGAACGCGCAGAGCCGCTCGTTGCATCGGGTGCTCACACCTTCTGCACATGGCGACCGTTCATGCAGCGAGCGGCGGCGCGAGAGGCCGCAGGGCTGTGAACATCTGGCGCGCCGGCGGCGGCCTGCGGGTGGTCGAACTCGGTAGCGGCATCTCCGCGGCGTATGGTGCGCGCCTGCTGGCCGACTTCGGGGCGGAGGTGATCAAGGTCGAGACGCCGATCCTCGGCGACTCCAGCCGCGCGATGGGGCCGTTCCCCCACAACGTGCCGGACCCGGAACGCAGCGGCATGTACCTCTACCTCAACTTCAACAAGCGGGGCATCACGCTCGATCTCGATCGGCCCGAGGGCGTCCGGCTGTTCGCCGGGCTCGTTGCCGGCGCCGATGTGCTGATCGAGAACCTCGGTGCTGGCGAACTGGAGCGGATTACAGCGGCCCTAACGCTCCCTCGCCAGCTTGTCGTGTGCTCCATCAGCCCGTACGGACAGGAGGGGCCGAAGGCGATGTACCTCGGATCAGAGATCGCAGCAGCGGCATCCGGCGGGATGATGGGCATGACCGGGATCGCGGACCGTGGACCGGTGAAGCAGGGTCTGCACCAGGCGTCGCACCTCGCCGGCGTGAACGCAGCAGCGGCGATCCTGGCGGCGGCGCTGCTGGCGCGGCGCACAGGCCATGGGCAGCGGATCGACATCTCGGAGCAGGAGGTGGTGGCGCTCACGATCTTCCCGGCGCTCAACGTGTACACGCACACCGGCGGAGTGGTGAAGCGCGCGCCCAGGACGCTGCCGCGCGTCGCCACCTCGCAGGCGATGTGCGCCGCGGACGGGTGGGTCATGCCGTCGGACGCCGGCATCGACGTGTGGTGGGCGGCGTTCGCCGCGTTCGTCGAATGCCCCCAGCTCCTCGAGGCGCCGTTCCTGAACCGGGACACCAGGCACCTCCACGACAGCGAGATCGACGAGATCGTCGGCCCGGTCTTCGCGGGGCACACGAAAGCCGATCTCTTCCACAACGGGCAGGAGCTTGGTCTGACGATCAGCTCCATCCAGACACCGGCAGAGATCGCCGCATGCCCGCATCTGGAGGCGCGCGAGTTCTTCGTGGAGCAGCAGCATCCGATCGCAGGCACGCTGCGCATGCCCGGCATGGTTCCGCAAACGGGCGGCGTGATTTCTCGGGCTCCGCGGAGGCCGGCGCCGACTCTCGGACAGCACAACGCGGAGGTGCTCCCAGCGCTCAGCAAACCGGCCGAGCGCACGGCAATCGCGCACAAGACGGCCGCCACCGAGCTTCCGCTCAAGGGCGTTCGCATCCTCGAACTGGGGATGGTGTTCGTCTTGCCGCTGGCGATCACGCCGCTGGCGGCGCTGGGCGCGGACGTCGTCAAGGTCGAGGCGGCGCCGCGACCCGACAGCGTGCGCAACGGCCCGATGCCAGGGAACATCGCGCGGCCGGCCTCGTACAACCATGCCGGCAACTTCCACATGCTGAACCGCAACAAGCGCGGCATTGCCCTCGATCTCACGCAGCAGCGCGCCCGCGATCTCGTGCTGCGGCTGGCCGCGGTGAGCGACGTCGTTGCGGAGAACTTCACGCCAAGGGTGCTCCGCAACCTCGGCCTGTCGTACGAGCGGCTGCGCGCGGTAAACCCACGGATCATCCTGCTGTCGTCCACGGGCTTCGGGCAGAGCGGGCCGTGGCAGAACTACAAGGCGTACGGCCCCACGACCGAGTCGGTGGACGGCCTGATGCACATGACCGGATACCCGGACGATCCGCCAACGCGGGCGGGCGCGGGCGGGTTCGGCGTCGCCTTCACGGACGTCGCCGGCGCCTATTTCGGCACGTATGCCATTCTCGCGGCCCTTGAACACCGCGATCGGACGGGCGAAGGCATGTGGCTCGACCTCTCGCACTACGAGGCCGGGGTCGCGACGCTGCCGGAGGCCGTGCTCGACCTCGAAATAAACCGGAACGTTCGAGAACGCACCGGGAACCGGACGCCGCTGCGCGCGCCGCAGGGCGCGTACCCGTGCGCCGGAGCGGACGAATGGGTCGCGATCTCGATCGCCACGCAGGAGCAATTCCGTGCGCTCGTCGCCGAGCTCGGCCTGCCCGTCGATACGACCGCGTACGCCACGCTGGCTTCACGGCAGGCGGACCACGACGCGCTGGACAGGGTGATCGCCGCCGCAACGCGAGCACACGACGCACGCGCGCTTGAGGCGCGTCTGCAACGCATCGGCGTGGAAGCGACGTACGTTGCGAACCCCCGAGACGTGTGGCTCGATCCGCAGCTCGCCGCCCGCGGCTTCGGTGACGTGGTCGCTGCGCCGCCGTATGCGCCACAGATCGGGCCGCGCGTCTTCCCCCGCGCCGCATGGCGCATGTCGCACACGCCCGCGAAGACCCGCTTGCCCGCGCCGGCATTCGGCGAGCATACGCGCGAGGTGCTGACGGAGTGCCTCGGTCTCGCTGCGTCGGAGCTCGAGGTGTTGGAGGCGGAGGGCGTGATCGCGAACCGGCCGATCGACGGGCTCGTCCCAGGGCGTCCGCTCGACCTGCCCGGAATCCTTGCAGCAGATCGATTCTCGGCGATCGACCGCGACTTCCAGACGCGGCTCCTCAATCGGTTCAGGGGAGCCTGAGTCTGGCACGCGCCCGCAGTGGAGGCTCCGTCCTTGTAGCGTTGCCGCCCGCGCGTCGCAGAAGGCCACTTCACCGTCGTCGAGGTCGAGTTGCTCACCCGTGAAGAAGCGGCGCCCGCTATGGCTCGGCGGAGACGCGCGCGAACAGCCCCAGCGAGAAGGATCTGCGTATATTGGCTGTCCTGATACGAAAGGAGACCCCGATGGGCATCGGCACCGGCACTGCCACAATCCGCGACTACCGGCCGATTACGTCGGTAAGTGTGCCGAGCCACGACCCGGCCGGACGGCTGGCGACGCCGCGATTGACGCTCAGTGACGAGGTCATCGCCAACATCGTCGCCGTGCCGCGTCTTCCTAGTCCGGGAGGAGACGCTGCCCTGGCTGGGTCTGCGCAGCCTGCTCGGCGACCTGCCCCCGGTCACGGTGCTGGGCGAGGCCATGTGTCAAGTCACGGCTGAAGGCGGCTCTCCCGCAGGAAGTGGGAGGGCCGGTTGACGGTCATCGGTACCGTAGCGAGCGTGGAGGTGCCTCATGTCCGCGCTCGCCCAGGAGCTGCCGATCACCATCCACCTCATCCCACCTCATCCGTGTGGAGCGCGATCAGGTCGTCCTCCACGCGACCGGGCGAGGGCAGGAAGCTCGCTGCCCGGCCTGCGGCACGCCAAGCGACCGCGTGCACGACCGCTATCGGCGTGAACCCCTCGATCAGCCCTGGCGTGGGTGGACCGTCCGCTTCCAGCTCGCGGTCCGACGTTTCCGCTGCCTGAACGCGGCCTGCGCCCGTGCGACGTTCGCCGAGGACTTCGGTCCGGCGCTATGCCGACGGGCGCAGCGGACGACCGCCTGCACCCAGCTCCTGACCGCGATCGCCGGTGCCCTCGGCGGCGAGGCTGGCGCCCGGCTCGCCCGGGCCACCGGTGTGCCGAGCCGCGCGGACACGCTGCTCCGGCTCGAACGACAGCTCCCGGAGCCGTCGAGCACGACGCCGCGGGTGTTGGGCGTGGACGACTTCGCCCTGCGTCGCCGGCAGCGCTACGGCACGATCCTCATCGACTTGGAACGCCACCGGCCGATCGATCTACTAGAAGGCCGCGAAGCCGAGACGCTGGCC
>DATGEO010000109.1:0-15219 GCA_035310015.1 Candidatus Dormiibacterota bacterium
AACCAGGCCTACCGGGACAAGCTCGACGGCAAGATCTCGGAGGAGTTCTGGTCGGAATGCTCCTCCCAGTGGGAGACTGAGCGCCAGCGGATCACCGAGCGTTTGGCTCGCCATCAGCAGGCGGACCAGGCCTACCTCGAGCATGGCGTTCGGCTGGTCGACGTCGCGAGCCGGGCGGCCGACCTGTACCGGGACTACGGCTTGACCGAGCGCCGCGGCTTCCTCGGCTCCATCCTCCAGAACGTCACCTTCCGGGACGGGGCGCTCAGCGCCGAATACCGGCCGGCCTTCCAGGTTCTGGCCCGGATGGCATCCGAGACCACTCCGCCACCGAACGTCCGCGGGGGTGGATCGAAGAGTTCGAAAGTAGCGGTATGGGGTGGCTAGCGGGATTTGAACCCGCGACACCCAGATCCACAATCTGGTGCTCTGCCTGCTGAGCTATAGCCACCACGGACGGGCCAGGAGCCGTCGGCCCTCTCGAGGAACCCCGATTTTACCCGCCCGTTTGTCAGAGAATGGGATAGCGATGCCAACCTCGGCCGAATTCGCTCAGGTGATCCAGTCCGGCGAGCTCATCGAGTCTCCCCAAGAGATGACGCCCGAATACCTCAAAGAGCTCAAGCACACGCTCATCGTTTCGGGCGATACGGAGCTCATATCCGCCCCCGCCTACTACCTCGCCGCCAAGCGCGCCCCGTCCATCAACGCCTTCATGACGGGCATCGCCATCATCCAGGACGAGCTGGCCCACGCCCACATCGCCTATCACATCCTCGAAGAGCTCGGGGTGGACCAGGAGAAGCTGATCTTCAGCCGCGACCCCAAGAGCTTCCGCTATCCCTATGCCTTCGACGTGCCGCTCGACTCGTGGACCGAGCTCGTGGTCGCCAACGGCATGTACGACCAGGCCGGCTTCTGCCTCCTGGGCGACATTCACGACAAGTGCTCCTACGGACCGTGGAAGCGCGGCCTCAACAAAGTGATGGCGGAAGAGAACTTCCACCTGCGCAACGGCCGCACGTGGATGAAGCGCATCAGCGCCGCCGGCGGCAGCGCCAAGGAAGAGCTGCAGGGCGCGGTCGACTGGATGTTCCCGCTCAGCGTCGAATGGTTCGGTCTGCCCGACAGCCTGAAGATGCACTCGACGCAGCTCGAGTACCGGCTCAAGGGACTGACCAACGACCAGCTGCGACAGTGGTGGCTGTCACAGGTCGTGCCCTACTGCGAACAGATCGGCGTCAAGGTGCCGGCGCACAAGGAGACGAAAGACGGAGCGGACGTCTGGGTGCTCGACTATCCGTTCCCGTGCGAGTTCGACGCGGAGAACAAGCGCTGGGACTTCTCGAAACCCATCACGTGGGATGACGTGCTGGCGCGCTGGCGGGAGCGCGGACCGCGGAACGCCGAGATGGTCGCGATGTTCCAGGAAGAGTTCCACAAGTTCCGCAAGACACATCACGCGAACGGCTCGTGAACGAGCGGCTCTGGGCTGCCCTGGCCGAGGTCCAGGATCCCGAAATGCCGGTGAACCTCGTCGACCTCGGGCTCATCTACGCGATCAACGAACACGACGGCGTGGTCGACGTCGACCTCACCTTCACCGCGATGGGATGCCCCGCCTCTGACTTCATCCTCGAAGACGTCCGCGAGCGCCTGCTGCGTGAGCACGGCGTGAGGGACGTGCGCGTGAACATCGTCTGGGACCCGCCGTGGAGCGCGGAGCGGATGACGCAGGCCGGACGCGACGCGCTCGAAGCATGGGGTCTCGCGGTATGACCGCAGGGGTGAAGTACAGGCGCGTGAGCGGCGACGCGGTCGAGTACGAGGTGTTCGCCCGCAAGACACGCGTCGAGCCGCTGCACCAGGTCGGCAGCGTGGTCGCGCCCGACGACGACCTGGCCGCCGCCTACGCGCGCGCGACCTATGACGAGGAGCGCTGGATCGAGATGACGATCGTACGCAAGGACCACGTCATCTCGCTCTGGTCGCCCGGCGAGTCGTGAGCCCGCTCCAAGCCCCGGCATTTGTGCACAAAAGCGTCCTTGGCGCGCGGAGTAGACCGTTTTTGTGCACAAACGAGTTGCCGGCGTGAGCGAGCTCTCCGGTCTCGTTCTGAGCATCGCCGACAACAAGCAGCTGCTCGGCCTTCGCTACGCGGAGTGGGCGACGCGCGCGCCATCGCTCGAAGCGGACATCGCCGCCGCCGCTATGGGCCTCGACGATCTCGGCCACAGCCGCGTTCTCTACGGCTGCCTCGAACCACTGGGCGACGACCCGCGCCGCGCCGATCGCGAAACCGACCCTGCAAGCCTCAGCGCTCTCCCCTACTTCGACCGACCCTGGGCGTCGTGGGCGCAGTTCGTCGCCGCCAACGCGATCCTCGACACCGCCTTCACGGTGATGATCGAGGCCTGTGTCAACGGTTCGGTGGAGGTGCTGCAGCACCGGCTCCGCAAGATGCTGACCGAGGAGCGCTACCACTTCCTGCACGGCCGCAGCTGGCTGCGGTCGGGCATCGAGAAAGGTCCGCTCGACGAAGCCTGGCGCGAGGCGATCGAGTGGTTCGGGCCTCCAGACGGCGACACCGACGCGCTGCACAACGAAGGCGCGCTGAGCATGGGCCCGGCCGAGCTGCGCGCTCGGCTCGAGGAGCGCCTCGAGACCCAGGCGCCACCTCTCGAGCTCAGATGGAAGACGTGGGACCCGAAGCGCCGCCGCACCCGGCCTGGAGCCATCGACGAGCGGACCTTCGGCATGCTGCGCGGACTGGAGGAGAAGCGGTTTGCGCCCGCCGGCACAACCAAAGCCTGAGCGCCGCGACCCCGCGTGCCCTCACTGCAAGGCCAGGGACGCCGAGGTCATCTCGCTTTTCGGAACGCAGGCGATCACGCTGCAGTACCGGTGTCGCGCGTGCGGCACGCACTACGAAGCGGTGAAGTACTAGGCCGCTACGGTTCTTCGTCGTCCTCTTCGTCAATCGCCGCGCCGCGCCGCGCTTGCCGCCGGCGCAGGATCGTCACCGGCAGCCCTCCCACGAGTACCAGCACGATCAGCACGGCGATCGTGACCGGGAGGATCTGGTTGCTCGCACCGCCCCCGCCCTTGGACACCGAGCCCGCCGGGTAGCCGGCGGCGAAGTAGCCGAGCTTGTCGGTCTTGGTGTCGATCGTGTACACCTGCGCCTGCGGCGACGCGCCGATGTTGGTCCATGGACCGTTTGGGCTGTCGGCCCGGTACACGAAGCTTGGGTCGGTCGCCAGGTTGGAGTACCGCATCACGAGCGTTGCGCTCTTGATCAGCGGCGCGTCGGCGGCGACTTGATAGGCGTTGGTCGAGAAGTGCAGCCCGGGCGGGTTCGGGCACGGGCTCACCGGCGTGATGTCGACGGTGACCTGAGTCTTGCCGGTGACGTCGAAGGAGCCGGGCAGGAATCCGATCACGAGCTGCCCGTCGTCCGTGAACGCGGAGTTGGCGTCGCTGACGCCGTTGATGACCATGATGACCAGGTGTCCCGATTTCGGCGGCAGGTTCGCGCCTGCGATCGGCGGCGGGCACACGAAGTTGTAGGGCTGCGGCGGTGCGAAGCCGTCGTAGAAACCTGGCGCGACGGTCCACGCCGCGGCCAGGTAGAGGGCGGCCGCGAGCCCGAGCAGCGCAGCGCGCTTCACAGCGCGAGGTCCGCGATGACATGACCGATGATGGGCCCGACCAGGTCCCGGCACAGAAGACGCCACAGCCCGAAGAGCAGGCCGGCGGCGGCCACGGCGGGAAGGAACTCGGCGGGATGCGACAGGGCGTGGGCTGCGGTCCACAACGCGGTCGATCCGATCACGGCAACCGGTCCCCCTGCCGCGTCCTCCAGAGCCGAAAACAGCGCGCCTCGAAACGCAATCTCCTCGCCGATGGAAACCGCGATCGCGGCCGCGGCGAGCGCAGGCGGCAGGATGGGCACAGAGGTCACTCGCGCCGCGGCGGGAAGCAGCAGCACGATCGCCAGGGCCAGCCCTCCAAGCACCCGCAGGCCGAGCCGCGACCGGCCCAACCCGAGCGTGCCGGCGGGCCATCCCCAGGCGGTCAGCGCGAGCGCCCCGCCGCCGAGAAGGAGCGCCGGCACCGCGGCGTTGGGAGCGGAGGCGACGAGGGCTCGCGTCCACTCGACCGCGAGCACGTAGGCGCCGAGCAGCGCGATCCGGACGGCCGGCCTAGACGCGAGGACGCCGACGTTCAGCTGATCCGCTCCGGCGCCGAATACACGTTGAATCGCTCGCCGCGCAGAAAGCCGACCAGCGTCTGGCCGAACTCGCGAGCGAGCGCAACCGCGAGGCTCGACGGCGCGCCAACCGCGGCCACGACCGGGATGCCGGCTGCGATCGACTTCTGCACGATCTCGTAACCGGCGCGCCCGCTGACCACCAGCACGCGGTCGGAGGCCGGGAGCGCGTGGTCGAGCAGGGCGCGGCCGACGACCTTGTCCACGGCGTTGTGCCGGCCGACGTCCTCGCGCGCGTAAACGAGCGTGCCGTCGGCTGTGAACAGGCCGGCGGCGTGGAGCCCGCCGGTGCGCTCGAAGACTCCCTGCCCCTCACGCAGAGCGCTGACGAGCGCGGGCAGCTTCGCGGCCTGTACCGACGGGCCGGCCTCGAGTCGAGCGAGCCCACGGCGGAGGTCTTCGATCATCACCGCGCCGCACACGCCGCATGCCGAGCTCGAAAGCATCGAGCGCTCGGGGCGGCGCCGAGGCTCGCCGCGCAGCCGGACGTCGATCTCGTTCGACTCGACCAGCGAGGCGTCGACCTTCACGGCCCGTTCCTGCTCGCCGGCCTCCGCGCTGATGCGGACCTCGGCGACGTCGGCTGCCGAGCCAAGGATGCCCTCGCCGTACATCAGCCCGAGCGCGAGCTCGATATCGTTGCCGGGCGTGCGCATCACTACCGACAGACGCGAACCGTCGAGCGAGAGCTGCAGCGGCTCCTCCATGACCACCGCGTCAGGCGACTCCGACCAGCGGCCGGATTCCCAGCGCCGAATCTGCAGCTCGGGTGCGGCCGGCTTCATCCTTCGGCCAGACGCAGGTGCCGAGCGCCGCGCGGCACCGCGCTCGTGATCGCGAAGCCGCGCCATGAGGTCACTCGATCGACCTGCAGCTCGAAGGGAGCGGCCACGTCGGCTTCCTCGATGCCGTAGCGCTCGGCTATCAGCTCGCCCGCGCTCGACGCGCTGAATGCGCCCCTAACGCACGCGCCCACCATGAGCGTCGGCCGGTAGCGGTGGTGGGACTCGACGACCAGCGCGCCGCCTGCTCCCGCGCGCGGGTGCCGCTCGCCGATGGGCGCGACGAGCACGCGACCGTGATCCACCTCCCACAGCGCCGGCTCGATGATCGGCCGCGTGCCGTCGATCCAGCAGGCGTATCCCCGGGGCACGCTGGCCAGCCGGCGCCCGATCTCGGCCGGGACGGCGGGAACGCGTGCGGCCAGCGCTTCCGGGAAACGGGGCATCTCCAGGAGCTCCGCCTCGGATGGCAGCAGTCGCAGGACGACGCGGTTGTACGGCAGCCACTCGCGCGGGATGCGCGCCAGATCCAGCAGGTAGCCGGCGATGAAAGGAGCGTTCTTGAGCGTGTAGCCGGCCATGCCGGCGTAGAGCGCGGGGCCGCCGAGGAGGGCGCGAATCTGCGCCGAGACGGAGAGCGGGTCGAACACCTCGATCGTCCCGCGCAGGAGCACCGAGCGCTCCTCGCCGTCGACGAAGAAAGCGGCGCGCGGGTCGCGCCGGGCGAGGACCGTTTTGACCGCAAAGCGCGAGGTCGTCATCCACACCGAGCCCGCACCGAAGTAGAAGGCCGCCGGGTTGATGAGGGGCACGCGTCCGGACCGCAGCGCCAGCATGCCGATGCGGGCCGCGCCGAGAACAGCTCCCGCTTCCTTCGTCAGCCGCACGCGACCAACTTTAGACGCGCGCCTCCAGCGTCGCGCGAATCCGCTCCATGGCCGCGCGGAGCCTTGCGCGCACGAAGCCGTCGAGCGTGCTCGCCACGGCGGCGCCCAGGAACGACGCCGGTGGCTCGTACGCGATGCGCAGCACGATGCGCACGCCCTTCGGCGATTCCGTGAAGGTGAAGCCGCCTTCCTGCTTGATCAGGCCCGACTCGGAGACCCAGCCGATCTCATGCGGCCGCCGCCAGCGGTTCAGCCGCAGCACCGAGCGGAGCGGGAAACCGAGCGCGAGCATCTCGACCGCGTAGCGCGAGCCGACGCCCTCGGTCTGGGCGCCGACCGGCTCCCACTTGCTGACGCCGTCGAGCACCTCGGCGACGTGGTGGTAATCGGCGAAGTAGTCGAACGCGCGCTCGGGCGAGCACTCGACGGTGACCGGCTCCGACAGCTCGAGCTTCGGCAATACTCAATGAACGATATGCGCTGGCCCATGCAGGCGACAGACGGGGCTGTTCTCGTCGAGGACGGTGTCGGCTCTCCTCGGCCGATGAGCGGCGAATGGCTCGCGGCCAACTTCCTCCCTGCGCTCATCCGCGTGACGTTCGGGCTCGTCACGCTGCGCGAGCGATCGCTGTATGCGGGCCCGGTCGAGCTGCTGCGGTTCGGCGAAGCCGAGGTCGGCCGCGGCGAGGTGTCATGGCCCATCGACGGCGGGCTGCTCGCTGCGGGCCCCGCCGGACGTCTGCGCGCCGGCTGGGCGGACGGGCGCCTCGAGGCCCGCGTCGAGGGTTACCGGCCGGCGCTGCCGCTGCCTGTGTACGCGCTCACACAGCTGCCGCTCCACCACGCGCTCGTGCGCCTGCAGCTGCTGCGGCTGCGCGGCCGCCTGCCGGCGGCGGGAGTGCCGGCGGAGGTCACGCGCCGAGCCGCCGCCGGGTTCATCGATGCTGCCGTCTGCGCGACGATCGCGCTCGCCGTTGCGCGCAAGCGACGCCTGCGCGCGTTCGCCGCGATCGCGGCGGGGTACCACGTCGCAGCGTGGACGGCATCGGGAAAGACGGTCGGAGGAGCGGTGATGCGCATGCGCGTGGTCGCGGTCGACGGCTCGCGGCCGTCCCTTCCGCAGGCGATGCTCAGGTGCGCGCTGCTGCCGCTCGCCGCCTTGCGCCTGCGTGCCGTGCACGACGACCTCGCCGGCACCGACGTCATCGCCGAGTAGCAAGCCTTCTACGATTTCCAGGCAGTGGCACCCGGCGTCGACCTGGTCATCTTCGGAGCATCGGGAGATCTTGCTCGCCGCAAGATCCTTCCCTCGCTCAAGCATCTGGCCGTGCGCAACGGCACGACGCTGCGCGTGATCGGCGCGGGTCGAAGCGCGCCGTCGCAGCAGGAGTTTCGCGACCTCGTGAACGAGGCCAGCGGCAGCGCCGAGCTGGCCCGCAGCGCCGAGTGGGTGCAGCTCAACTACCGCGATCCCGCGAGCTTCGGCCCGGTGAAGGCGCTGCTCGACGGCACGTCCTCCGCGATCTTCTATCTCGCCACCCCGCCCGAGACGTTTTCCGACATCCTCGGCGCCGTCGGCCAGTCGGGCATGGCTTCCAAGGGCGACCGGACGCGGCGCATCGTCGTCGAGAAGCCGCTCGGCCACGACCTGGCGTCGGCACGCAAGCTCAACGCCCAGCTCGCGGCGACGTTCGAGGAAGAGCAGATCTTCCGCATCGACCACTACCTGGCGAAGGACACGGTGCAGAACGTGCTCGCGCTGCGCTTCTCCAACTCGCTGTTCGAGCCGGTGTGGAACCGCAACCTGGTCGAGACGATCCTGATCACCGCGGCCGAGGAGGAAGGCATCGGCACGCGCGCCGGGTATTACGACCACATCGGTGCCGTGCGCGACATGATCCAGAACCACGTGCTCCAGCTCCTCGCGCTCGTGACCATGGAGCCGCCGATCACGTTCGACGCCGACTACATCCGCCGGGCGAAGCGCCTCGCCCTCCGCGCGATGACGCCGCTGGATCCCTCGTCAGCGGTCCGCGGACAGTACGAGGGCTACCTCGACGAGGAGGGCGTATCGCCGGACTCGCGCCGCGAGACCTACGCGGCCGCGCGCATCTCCATCGACAACTGGCGCTGGGACGGCGTGCCGATCTTCGTGCGCACGGGCAAGGCGCTGAAGCGCCGCGCGACCGAGATCGTGATCAAGCTCCGCGACGCACCGATGCTGCGCGTCGGCGGCCGCCGCCAGCGCGGCATCCCGACGCTGATCGTCATCCGCATCCAGCCCGACGAAGGCATCACGCTGCGCATCGGCGCCAAGCGGCCTGGCGTGCGCTTCGAGATGGTGCCGGCGGGCATGCGGCTCGACTACGCGCGGCTCACCCGCGCCGCGCTGCCGGATGCGTACGAGAACGTGCTCAGCGAGGTGCTCGCGGGCGGCCACTCGGCGTTCCCGGGAGGCGAGGAGATCGAGCTGTCGTGGGAGATCGTCGACCCGCTCATCAAGGCGTGGGAGCTGGATGGACATCCCGAGCCGTACCCGGTGGGGTCGTGGGGCCCGCAGGCCGCGGATGACCTGGTGGGGTCCGGGGGCGGCGGGCGGTGGATCGTCTCGGGAGACGAACCAGGGACGGCCTGACGCCGAGAGCAGGCACGAAACGCACGTCTTGCACAAAACGGGCGCAACCGAACGGGTTGAAGCACACCTTTTGTACAAAACGGGCGGAATAGCTCCGTTAAAAAAAAGGGGGGCCGCCAGGTGGGGCCCCCCTCCGGTCCGGGTTGGGAGAAAGCTAGGCGCGAGCCTTCATGCCGCCGGCCGTGCTGGCCGTGCCGGAGCCGCCCTGCATCAGCAGCTCTTGCTTGTTCGGGTAGAGCACCAGCAGGAGGACGGCGACGAGGATGCTGATGATGAACGCGACGATGTCGAAGTGCGCGAGCGTGACCTGGTCGAAGATCTGCCAGAAGACCTCGAGAGCGGCGTAGAGGACCAGGGCGCGGACCCAGCTCACGTTCTTCTCAGGGTCGAAGCCCGCGACCATCACACCGGCGCCAAATGCCACGCCTGCCACGGAAGCGGTGACACCGGCCCACGAGTCGAACGGAAAGAAGCTGCCGCCGATGAATCCGAGACCCGAGCCCATCACGAGCAGCGCGCCCATCACCCACATAAGAAGCTTTAGCGCCAGCGGGTTCCATTTAGCCACGAGTTGGAGACCTCCTATGCAACCGCATCAAGTTCAGTAAGTTTTAAGTCAGCGGTCTTTGCAGTGCATCTTGTACACGAAGGTCCCGCACTTGGCAACACAAATCAGCGCTCAACTTTGTGCCCGAATCGTCTTCAGACGATCGGGGCGCCGCCCTTCCACACCTGTCGCGGCGCCAATCCGTACGCCCACGCGAACGCGCCTTCATGCTCGGCGTCCCACAGCACGACATCGGCGAGAAGTGAACGCTCGATGGCACCACGATCGGAAAGCGCCAGCGATTTCGCGCCACCGATCGTAGCCGCGAGCAGCGCCTGCTCCGCCGACATCTTGAACACGCTCACCGCGAGCGCGATCACGAGGCTCATGCTCGTGACGCCGCTCGTGCCCGGATTGTGATCTGAACCAAGAGCGATCACCGCGCCCGCTTCGAGGAGGTGCTTGACCGGCGGCAGCTTCCCCATCGAAAGCGCGGTCACCGGCGCAAGCGTGGCCACCACGCCCGCGCGCGCCAGGGCTCTGGCGTCGTTGCGGTCCGCCTGGAGGAGATGATCGGCCGACACCGCGTGCAGCTCGGCGGCGAGGCGCGAGCCGCCGGTGCGCGCGAGCTCGTCGGCGTGCAGCCGCGGCAGCAGCTTCGCGTCGATCGCCGCGTCGAGGACGCGTCGCGACTGGGCGACGGTGAAGTAGCCCTGGTCGCAGAACACGTCGCAGAACCTCGCGCCCGCCTCGTGCGCCTCCCGGCACCATCCGGCGACCTGCGTCGCATACACGGCCAGCGTCGCGCCGCGTTCCAGCGGCAGCGAGTGGGCGGCGAGGAACGTGACCTCGAGGCGCGGCACGTCGTCGCGCTCGCTCAGCCGCTTGAGCACGCGCACGGCAGCGAGCTCGCCGTCGTGATTGAGGTGATAGCCGGTCTTGGCTTCGATCGTGGTCGTGCCGCCGTCGAACCACTGATTGAGACGTGCAGCGGCGGCCGTCTCGAGCGCCGGTGCGGAAAGCGCGCGCGTGCTCTTCACCGTGGCTGTGATCCCACCACCCGCCTTGGCGATCTCGGCGTAGGACGAGCCCGCGGTTCGCATCGCGACCTCGGCCATCCTGTCGCCCGCGTACAGCGGGTGCGTGTGCGCGTCGATCAGGCCCGCGGTGACCAGGCCGCCGCCGCAGTCGTAGTCCTCGGTCACGGCTTCCATCAGCACGCGCGGCTCACCGCCCTCGTGTCCGCGCCACGCGATGCGATCGCCCTCGAAGATGATCGCCGCGCCGGGGATCACACCGTCGTCGGAGCCGGTGAACAGACGGCCGATGTTGTAGAGGCGCCTCAATTTCGGTGCGCGACGACCGTGCGGCCGCCGACGACGACGTTGGTCACGTCGCGTGCCGAGCAGCAGAAGATCAGGTAGCCGACCCCCAGTCCTCGCCAGTCCATGCGTGGCGGCTGCACGGTCGCAAAGTCTGCCAGCATCCCGGGCTTCAGCTCGCCTGATTCCCATCCGAGCGCGGTCATGCCGCCGATCGTGGCCGCCTCGAGCAGCGCCTCGGGCGTGTGGATGACCCGCCTGCCGGCCGCGCGCCGCTGATCGAGCTCGAGCGCCCGCGCCTCCTCGAGGATGTCGATGACCGCGTTCGAGTCGGAGCCGAGACACAGCGGAGTGCCCGCCTCGGCGAGCTCGCGGACCGGCCCGACGCGGTCGCCGAGGTCGCGCTCCGTGGTGGGGCTGGCGCAGATGCGAACGTTGTGCGAGCCCAGCAGCGCGACGTCCGAATCGCTGACGTGGATGGCGTGAATCGCCGTGAGGTCCGGGCCGAGGATGCCCTCGCGCTCCAGCAGCTCGGCCGGCGTGCAGCCCTCGACCGCGATGCACTCGTCGACCTCCGCCGGCTGCTCCGCCAGGTGAATGTGCAGCGGCGTGCGGCGCCGGCGCGCCCATGCGGCGACGATGCGCATGGACGCCGGGTCGACCGCTCGCACGCTGTGGATGGCCGCGCCCACCTTCACCCCAGTGCTCTCGCGCAACTCCTCCACCCGCGCGATCCACCGCTCCGCGTCGCCGTCCGAGAACGATCGCTGCACACCCTCCAGCGGCCGGCCGTCGAGGCCGCCGCGCAGATAGCAGGCGTCGAGCAGGGTGATGCGGATGCCCTCGGCGGTCGCGGCCTCGATCAGGGCCTCGCCGAGGTCGTTGCCGTAGCGGTGGAGGTAGTGGAACTCGCCGACGGCCGTGATGCCGGCGTGCAGCATCTCGCGGAAGACGGTGCGCGCGTAGGCGGCGTAGCTCGGACGGTCCCAGCCCTGGGCGGCGTCGAACATCTGCCGGCGCCATTCCCAGAAGTCCCCGCCGCCGGCCTCCGTGCGCCCGCGCAGCGATTCCTGGAACGCGTGGCTGTGCACGTTGGCAAGGCCGGGAAACGTGAAGCCTTCGAGCTTGACCGCGCGTTCAGGCGGAGTGACGTCCTCGGCGACCGACTTGATGCGGCCGTCGACCACCTCGATGAGCACGTCCGTCGCGACGTGACCGAGCCACGCCTGCTCCGCGTGCCAGATGCCGGACCCGTTCATGCCATCGGGATGCGAACACCGCGCTCGCGCGCGACCTCGATGGCCCGGTCGTAGCCCGCGTCCGCATGGCGCATCACGCCGGTGCCAGGGTCGTTTGTCAGCACCCGCTGGAGCTTCTTCGCCGCCTGTTCGCTGCCGTCGGCGACCACGACCATGCCGGCGTGAATCGAGCGCCCGATGCCGACGCCGCCGCCGTGGTGAACGCTGACCCATGACGCGCCGCTCGACGTGTTCAGAAGGGCATTTAGGATCGGCCAGTCCGCGATGGCGTCCGAGCCGTCGGCCATCGCCTCGGTCTCGCGATAAGGCGACGCCACCGAGCCCGAATCGAGATGGTCGCGGCCGATGACGATCGGGGCCCTAACCTGTCGCCTGCGCACCAGCTCGTTGAAGCGCAGGCCGGCGCGTGCGCGCTCGCCGTAGCCGAGCCAGCAGATGCGCGCGGGCAGACCCTGGAAGTGCACGCGCTCGGCGGCGGCCTTGATCCAGCGCACGAGCGCCTCGTCACCGGCGAACTCCTCGAGCATCGCCTTGTCGGTCGCGGCGATGTCCGCCGGGTCGCCTGACAGCGCGACCCAGCGGAAGGGCCCTTTGCCTTCGCAGAAGAGCGGCCGGATGTACGCGGGCACGAAGCCAGGAAAGTCGAACGCCCGCGCCGCGCCGCCCAGCTTGGCCTCGGCGCGCAGGCTGTTGCCGTAGTCGAACACCTCGGCCCCGCGGTCCATGAACGCGACCATCGCATCGACATGCCGGGCCATGCTCGCGCGCGCGCGACCTACATATGCGGCGGGATCGTCGAGGCGCAGCTCCTGGGCATCGTCGGGGTCGAGGCCTGACGGGATGTAGCTCAGCGGGTCGTGCGCGGGCGTCTGATCGGTGACGACGTCGATCTCGACGCCTCGCTTGACCAGCTCGGGCAGGACGTCGGCCGCGTTGCCGTGGAGGCCGATCGACAGCGGCTTGCGCGCTTTCTTGGCGTGGAGGGCCCGCGCGATCGCGTCGTCGAGATCAGCAGCTCGCACATCGAGGTAGCGATGCTCGAGCCGGCGCGCGATTCGCTGCTCGTCGGCCTCGACGCAGATCGCGACGCCGCCGTTGAGCGTCACCGCGAGCGGCTGCGCGCCGCCCATTCCGCCCAGGCCGGCGGTCACGGTGATCGTTCCCGCGAGCGAGCCGCCGAAGCGCTTGCGCGCGACCGCGGCGAAAGTCTCGTACGTGCCCTGAAGGATCCCCTGCGTGCCGATGTAGATCCACGAGCCGGCGGTCATCTGGCCGTACATCGTCAAACCGAGGCGCTCGAGCCTTCGGAACTCGTCCCACGTCGCCCACTCGGGCACGAGCATCGAGTTGGAGATGAGCACACGCGGTGCCCACTCGTGGGTTTCGAACACGCCCACCGGTTTGCCCGACTGCACGAGAAGCGTCTGGTCGCCGCGCAGCTCCTTCAGCTCGCGCACGATCGCGTCGAAGGCATCCCACGAGCGCGCGGCGCGGCCGGTGCCGCCGTACACGACGAGGTCCTCGGGACGTTCGGCGACCTCGGGGTCGAGGTTGTTCATGAGCATCCGCATCGCGGCTTCCTGCTCCCAGCCCTTGCACGTCAGGTCCGACCCGCGCGGCGCGCGGATGGTGTGCGTCACGCGAGCCGCCCAATGGCTTTTTCCGCCGCCGCGACGGCCGCGCCGCTCTTCAAGAGCGCGATCGCGGCTGCGATCTCGGGCGCGACGACGCGGTCCGGGCCCGGCCCCTTGACCTCGGCGCGCAGCAGGTCGTGCACCGCGGCCGTCGCCGGGGCGGGCTTGAGAGGCGCGCGAAAGTCAAGTGCGCGCGCGGACGCGAGCAGCTCGATCGCCAGGACGCCGGCCAAGTTGTCGAGCACCGTCCGGAGCTTGAGCGCCGCGCCCCATCCCATCGACACGTGGTCCTCCTGCATGCCCGACGTGGGGATCGTGTCCACGCTCGCGGGAGCCGCGAGCCTTCGGTTCTCCGCCACGAGGGCGGCGGCCGTGTACTGCGCCACCATCAGGCCCGAGTTGACGCCGGGCTCTTCGGCGAGGAATGGCGGGAGGCCCTGCGAACGCTGTGGGTCGAGCAGCCGGTCCACGCGCCGCTCGGCGATCGATCCCACCTCGGCGGCGGCGATGGCCATGAAGTCGGCCGCGAACGCCAGCGGCTCGCCGTGGAAGTTGCCCGTCGACTCGACCGACCCGTTTTCGAGCACGACCGGGTTGTCCACCACCGAGCCGAGCTCGACCGAGGCCACGCGGCGCGCGAAGTCGAGCGTGTCGCGCGCGGCTCCGGCCACCTGCGGGCTGCAGCGCACGGAGTACGAGTCCTGCACGGCGTGGTTCGAGTGCCTGTGCGACGCGACGATCTCCGACCCGCGCAGCAGCGCCACGAGGTTCGAGGCGCTCGCGACCTGGCCCGGGTGCGGCCGCAGCTCGTGCAGGTGCGCCTGGAACGCGCGGTCGGTGCCGAGCAGCGCCTCGACCGACATCGCGGCCGTGACGTCCGCCGTCCGCAGCAGCAGCTCCGCGTCGGCGCATGCCAGCGCCAGCATGCCGAGCATCCCGTCCGTGCCGTTGATGAGCGCGAGGCCTTCCTTCGTCTCGAGCCTGAGCAGCTTCAGGCCCGCCGCGCGCAGTGCGGTCGCGGCAGTTTTCGTCGACCCGTCCGGTGCGGTCACATGGCCTTCGCCGACCAGCGCCAGCGCCACGTGCGCGAGCGGCGCCAGGTCGCCGCTGCAGCCGACTGAGCCGTACCGCGGGACCAGAGGCGTCACGCCCTTGTTCAGCGCGCCGACCAGAGACTCGGCGACGGCCGGCCGGACGCCCGAAAAGCCCATGGCCAGGGTGCGCGCTCGCAGCAGCATCATCGCCCGCACGACCTCGACCTCGACCGGCGGTCCGACGCCGGCGGCGTGCGAGCGGATGAGGGCCAGCTGCAGCTCGGGCTGGCGGAGAGGCGCGACGCGTGTTCCCGCCAGTGCGCCGAATCCGGTCGAGACCCCATACACCGGCTCCCGCGAACGTGACGCGCGCTCGGCGCGCGTGCGGCTTCGCTCCATCTTCGTTCGCGCGGCCAGGCCGAGGACGACCTCCTCCCGATTCCGGGCGACCGCCACCACCTGCTCCTCGGAAAGCGCCGCACCCCTCAGCGTGACGGTCACGGCCGACTAGGCTAGCGCTTCAGGGTGCGGGGATGTACCTCGCCCCCACGGGCTCGCCATCCTCCACGTCCACCACCCACGTCGAGCCCTTCTCGAACTGCTCGCGGAACGCGGACAGGACGCGGCGGTTGGTGAGGTCCTCGACCAGCTCCCACACCAGGTCACCGTGAGTGCAGAGCACGGTGCTGTCGAGCGTGCGGTCGTCGAAGAACCTGTACAGGCCGCGAACGCCGCGGCCCTCCGCAAGCTCGGGCGCCTGCATGACCGCGAGCTTCAGCGAGCGCGCGAGCGGCTCGACGGTCTGCACGCAGCGCAGGTAGGGGCTGCTGTAGATCGCGGATGTGC
>DATGEO010000110.1:0-24550 GCA_035310015.1 Candidatus Dormiibacterota bacterium
TGTGGTGTGACCTGCGGGTCGCCGCTCGCGGCGCGACGTTCGGCGTGTTCAACCGCCGCTTCGGCGTGCCGCTCATCGACCTCGGCACCGTGCGGCTGCCGCGCATGATCGGCGAGGGCCGCGCGCTCGACCTCATCCTCACGGGCCGGCCTGTTTCGGGCGAGGAGGCGCACGAGATGGGCCTCGTGCAGCGCCTGGTCGCCGACGGCCAGGCGCTCGCCGAGGCGCAGGCGCTGGCGCGCAAGCTCGTGGAGTTTCCGCAAGGCGCTATGCGCGGCGATCGCATGAGCGCCAAGACGCAGTGGGGAAGAAGCCTCGACGAGGCGGCCCGCGAGGAGCGGCGCCTCGGCCTCGACGTGCTTCAGTCCGGCGAATCGACGTCGGGCGCCGCGCGGTTCAGCGCCGGCGCGGGGAGGCACGGCAGGCAGTAACCGGCCGGCTCGGGGGGTTGTACTTTGGAGTAGGTGGGAGCATGACCGAAGCCGTGATCGAGGCCCGAGGCCTCGTGAAGAGATACGGTGACCTCCAGGCCGTCAGAGGCATAGACCTCGAGGTCAACGCGGGCGAGATCTTCGGCTTTCTCGGTCCCAACGGCGCGGGCAAGTCGACCACGATCTCGATGCTCTGCACGCTGCTTCAGCCGACGGCGGGCACCGCGCGCGTGGCGGGCATCGACGTGGTGCGCGACCCGGCGCGGGTGCGGCAGCGCATCGGCCTCGTCTTCCAGGACCCGTCACTCGACGATCAGCTGACCGGGCGCGAGAACCTCGATTTCCACGCCTTCATCTACAACGTGCCCGCGGGCCAGCGCGCCCGGCGCATCGACAAGATGCTCGCCCTCATGGAGCTCACGGAACGGGCCGGTTCACTCGTGCGCACCTACTCGGGCGGCATGAAGCGCCGGCTCGAGATCGCGCGCGGCATGCTGCACCAGCCGCAGGTCCTGTTCCTCGACGAGCCCACGCTGGGTCTCGACCCGCAGACGCGGCGCAGCATCTGGACGCACCTGAACGAGCTGCGCTCGCGCACCGACATCACGATCTTCATGACCACCCACTACATGGACGAGGCGGAGTACTGCGACCGCATCGCGATCATCGACCGCGGCCAGATCGTGGCGCTGGGCTCTCCCGACCAGCTCAAGGCGCTGGTCGGAGGCGACGTCGTGAGCATGACGACCCCAGAGGCGGACGCGGCCGCGGAGGAGATCCAGCGCCTGTTGAAGATCACTCCCATTCGCGACGACGGCACGCTGCGCATGGAGGTCAGGGACGGCAGAAAGTTCGTGCCGCGCCTGGTCCGCGAGCTGACGGTGCCGGTGGACACGATCTCGCTGCGCCGGCCGAGCCTGGATGACGTGTTCCTCAAGCTCACCGGGCACGCGATCCGCGACGAGGAGGCGAGTGGGACCGAGCGCATGCGCGCGATGGCGAGCCGGTGGAGAAGGCGATGAGCGTCGACAGCGCCGTCCAGGCGCCGGTGACCGCAGCGGCCGAGCCGGTCGACACGCGCACGGCCAGCCTGCGCGCCGTCTACATCATCTGGTACCGCGACCTGCTCCGCTACTGGCGCGACCGCTGGCGGCTGGCCGCCTCGCTGGCACAGCCGCTGCTGTTCCTGATCGTCTTCGGCTCGGGCCTCAGCTCGGCGCTCGGCCGCGGCGCGGTGTTCGGCGCGCGCGGCGGCTTCTCGTACATCCAGTTCATGTACCCGGGCATCATCGGCATGGCGATCCTCTTCACGGCGATCTTCGGCGCGATGTCGATCGTGTGGGACCGCGAGTTCGGCTTTTTGAAAGAGGTGCTGGTGGCGCCGATCGACCGCTGGGCGGTGGCCGTCGGCAAAGCGCTGGGCGGCACGACGCAGGCCATGATCCAGGGCCTGATCCTGCTCATCCTCGCGCCGTTCGTCGGCGTGAAGCTCAGCGCGCTCACCATCCTGGAGCTGATCCCGCTCGCCGCGGTTCTCGCGTTCGGCCTGTCGAGCTTCGGCGTGATGCTCGCGTCGATGATGCGGTCGCTGCAGGGCTTCCAGGTGGTCATGAACTTCCTGATGATGCCGATGTTCTTCCTGTCCGGCGCGCTCTTCCCGCTGCAGGGCCTGCCCGGCTGGATGACGGTCCTGACCCGGATCGACCCCGCGTCGTACGGCATCGACCCGCTGCGCCGGGTCGTCCTTTCCGGCTCAGGCCGGCCCGCGGCCGTGATCGATCAGTTCGCCCTGACGATCGGCGGGCACGTCGTCCCCATCACGCTCGAGGTCGGGATCATGCTCGCCTTCGGACTCGTGATGCTCGGCTACGCCGTCGCGATGTTCGAGCGCCGCGACTGAGAGCAGCACCAGCGCCAGCAGCTCGCCCGCCAGCACGGGCCCCGCTCCCCACACAGGGAATCCTTCCGCCGCGATGAAGAGCGCGGCCGCGCAGGCGTAGGTGCCGCGCGGGCACGGTCCCCGCATGAACAGCAGCATCGCGAGGCCCAGCATCGTAAGGTCGTCGTAGTGGACGTAGGGGCTCGCCGCGAGGCCCCCGGCGAGCGCGATCGCGATCACCGTCTGCGGCCCGCGGTCACGCATGCGGTATGCGAGCGCGAGCGTCCACAGGGCGACCAGCGCCTGCACGGCGCGGGCGGCGGGTAGGCTCGGCAGCCACGCCGCCAGGGTCTGCGACTGGTTCTGCGGCACGGTGGTCGCGAAGTTCAGGATGCCCTCGTAAGCGGCGACCCCGCTCGGGCCGAGGGCGATGACCGAGGCCACGGCGACGATTCCGATCGCGATCGCCGCCGCGGCGAAGGCTCGCCAGCGGCCCGCGACGAGAAGCGCGGCCGGCACGAGGAGCGCAAGCTGCGGCTTGAGGACGAGCACCGCCAGCACGGCCCCCGCCGCCCAGTCCTGCCGCCGCCACAGCAGGGCACAGCTCACCGCAACGCCCGCGGCCACGAGCAGGGCGGGCTGTCCGAGCTGGAGGCCGTACACGACCGGCAGCCACCCGATCGCGGCGGCGAGGAAAACCAGCCGGACGCGATCTCGGCCCGGCGCGGCAATCCACCACGCGAGCACCATCGCGGCCACGAGCAGCGCGCTCCACGCCCAGTACGCGGCCTGGTACGGCAGCAGCGTGAACGGGATCACGATCCACGCGAGCGGCGGCGGGCTCACGAAGCGCGCCAGCTGGGCGACGGTGATGTTGGAGTGGATGGCATCGAGCTCGGCCTGCTGGAGTTTCAAGTCGTAGAGGTGAGCCCAGCCGTGATCGAGCCCGAGCCGCGCGGCGGCGAAGTAGAAGGTGAAGTCGTTGTGAAAGTTGTCGGAGAGAAAGCTGGAGAGCCACACCCAGAGGTCGTAGCCGGCGAGCACGACCGCCGCCGTGGCGCCGCCGGCCAGCAAGAGGTTGCGCCGCCGGCCTCTGCCCATTTCGATAGTCCGGCTATCGTACGGGCCGTGGCCGTGACCGGATTCATCCCGCGCGCGCTCGAGCTCGCCGACCGGACGAAGGTCCACGTGCGGCCGATCGTGCCCGAGGACGAGCCCCTGCTTCACGAGGCGGTGGCGGCCATGTCGGAGCGCACCGTTTACTTCCGCTTCTTCTCGCCGCTCAAGCGAATGCCGGACGCGCTGGCGCACCGGCTGGCGGTCGTGGACTACGACGCGCGCTTCGCGATCGTCGCGACGACGCACAGACCGAGTGGGAAGGAGAGGATCCTGGGCGTCGCGCGCTATGACCGCGCGCAGGGGACGAACGTCGCCGAGGTGGCGGTGGCGGTGGTCGACGAGTTCCAGCGCCGCGGCCTCGGCCGCGCTCTGCTGACCATCCTCGCCAAGGTCGCGCGCGACCACGGGATCAAGACGTTCTCGCTGATCGTGCTGCCCGAGAACCAGCAGATGCTCGGCCTGCTGCGCAAGATGGGCTGGATCCACCAGGCAAAGCTGGCCGGCGGGGTCTACGAGATCACGTTCGACCTGCCCGACTAAGTAGATCCCCTCTCCCGCGTGCGGGAGAGGGTTAGGGTGAGGGCTCTCTCTACAGACGCTCGATCGCCAGGCGCGCGCCGAACCCCAGCAGCACCACGCCGGTCACCCGCTCCATCCACTGCCGCACGCGCGGCGCCGTGATGAAGTCGCGGAGGCGCGTCACGAGCAGCCCGTAGACGTTCATCCACGTCCATCCGATCAGCGCGAACACGAGGCCCAGCTCGAGTAGCCGCGTGAAGACGTCCTGGCCCGCCAGCACGAACTGCGGCAGGAACGTGACGAAGAAGACTCCGAGCTTGGGGTTGGACAGCGCGGACAGGAACCCCTGGCGGAAGATCGCGTGCGCCGGCGCCGCCGGCGGCGCGGAGGCCAGCAGGTCGGCCGGCCGCCGCCGGGACTCGAGCAGGGTGCGGATGCCGAGATACGCGAGATACGCGGCGCCCACCAGCTTGAGCACGAACAGCAGCTCGCCCGACGCGCGCAGCAGCGCGGAGACGCCGAGCGCCGTGGCGGAAACCCAGATCGCGAGCGCGACCGCGATGCCGGTCGTGGTCGCGAAGACACCGCGCCGGCCGTGGGCGAGCGCGTTCTTGGTCACCACGGCCATGTCGGGACCGGGCGTCACGGCCAGCAGGAGCGACACGCCGGCGAAGGCGAGAAGCGCGGTGTCCACTAGCTCGGCCAGCGGAAGACGGCGCACATGTAGTCGAAGAGCTGGCCCTCGGGCATCCCGGTCGCGAAGTGGGCCGTGTCCGCGGGGTCGACCGCGAACATGACCACGGTGACGCCGTTGCGGACCGCGGCGATGACGGCGAAGCGCACCTTGCTCGCGGTGGAGTTGGAGCCGACGAGGTTGGCCGAGTAGACCGCGCCGAGCCCGTCCTGCTGGCCCAGGTGCGCGCCCTTGAGAGCCGTGACGAGAGCCACGTTCTGCCAGCTCGCCGACGGCAGCGCGCTGACGACACCCTGGATGACCTGGTCGAGCGGCGGGGCGCCCCGCGAGCCGGTCACGCTCACCGCGCCGATCGAGGTGCTGAGCTGGATGCCCACGTCGTTCTGTGACTGCACCGTCCAGCTCGCGCTGTAGTCGACCGAGAACTTGAACCGCGAGCTCGTGTAACTCGCCGACGCCGGCAGCGGCGTGACGATCTTCGGGCTGCAGTTCGAGGTGCAGGGCTGGTGCGTGCCGCCCCCGCCGCGGATGGCCAGCGCCGTCACGGCGACCGTGACGATGATGAGGATCGAGAGCAGGCCGATCGCGACGGCGATCTGCATCGTGTGGTCGCCGCCGATGCGGGCCTGCCGCGGCTGCGCGCGGGGATACGCATAGCCGGCGTACGCCACCGGCACGGGCGCGGCGGTGGGGGCGCCGCAGCGCCCGCAAAACGTCACGCCAGGCGCGAGCGGAGTGCCGCAGTTGCCGCAGAAGCGAGCCTGCGCGGCCATCAGGCTTGGGTCCCGGTGCGCGTGGAACGCGGCGCGGCGGCGCGCGCGGCGCCGCAGTTGGGGCAGAACAGCATCGTCGGCACGATGTGGTGGCACTCCGGGCACTGTGAGTCAGGTCCGATTTCGTGGACGACGCCCTCCGCGAGCAGCGCCTGGTGGATCACCTGCCGGACGTAGAGCATCAGCGCGATCGTGGCCAGAGCCCAGACCAGCACCTCGACGATGAGGTCCTGCACCGCGAACGTCAGCGCGCCGAGCACGAGCTGCGATCCGAAGGCGGCGATCAGCGTCGCGGGCACGCTCACCTCGCGCGCCCGCCGCGCGCGCCGGCGGTCGTAGCGCTGGAGCCAGATCCCGGCCGTGATCAGGGCGGTGGTGCTCGCATTGACGAGCGACACGAGCATTCCGACCCGCAGCAGCCGCAGCGCCCAGTCGACCGGATCGCCGGCCGCGACCAGCGGCCCGACGATGAGCGGCCAAAGCGCCGCGAGCTCGCTGGTGAGAGTGAATCCGAGGGCTGAGGCCGCGCCGAACGTCACGCCGTCGAGCGGCTCGCGGTAGCGCGGGCGAAAGAAGTAGAGGAAGAGAGGTCCGACCAGCATCAGGACCTGGGCGGCGATCGGGATCGCCACCGCGCGCAGGGCAAAGCCGGTGCCGCTGTCACCGGCGAGGTTGACCCGTGAGGCGGCGCCGCCGGCGAGCTCGGTGAACGCGTAGCCGAGAATCGCGCCCACGACCATCGTCGCCCCGACGAGCAGCCACGGCTCTTCGGCGTAGACCTCGACCTCGTACAGATAGAGGAGGTAGAGGGCGGGCAGCAGGAAGGCCGCCGCCACGGTCGCGGGCGCGAAGAGGTGGAACGCCGCCAGGGCCATGACGAAGAGCGCGCCGGCGATCAGCGCCCAGCGGAACGGTCCGCCGTGGCGGTGGGACAGGTGCGGGAACAGGGTGCTGACCAGGTTGAAGTGCACGACCGCCTCGTTGGGCATCGCGGCGTAGGCGTGGCGGCGGTCGACGCTGCCTGTTCGCAGGTGGGCGCCGCAGTGGCCGCAGTAGTCGCCCGCCGGGACGGCGCTGTCGCAGTGCGGGCAGGTCACCAGCGGCGGCCCGCCGGGCCCCGCCCTGGTCTCGCCGGCGCGCCGGCCCGTCACCGCCCGCCTGTCGGGCTGCCGATTCGGGCGCGGCGGATTCTCGCTCACGCACCGCCCTCCTTGATGTACGTCACCCACGCGGAGTCGAGCGCGTCGCCGTCCATGCTGCCCCAGCCGGTGGCGAAGTCCCAACCCGTGGTCGCGTCGTAGGCGAGGTTGTTGCCGGCGGTCACGTCGTGGAAAGGCGAGGCGGGGAGCTTCGTCTCGTTGGCGCCCATCCAGTAGATCGCCGGGTTGGCGAAGCCGACCTGGCGGAGCCCCTTCTTCTTGAGGTCCTGGTTCACCAGCGCGATGGTGGCCGCCCACAGCGGCGTGGCGGCGGAGGTGCCGCCGGCCTGGGTGTCCTCGCCGGCGAACACGATGTGGAACCCGGTGATGGGATCGGCGTCGGCCGCGACGTCAGGCACCTGGCGAAAGCCGTGGCCGTTGGCGTTCTCCACCGCGCGCTGCCAGTCGGGGATGGCGAAGTACTGGCTCGGTCCGCCCCCGGTGCCGGTCTCGTCGATCGGACTGCCCCAGGCCGCCTCTTTGTAGTAGGCGCCGGTCGTCGACTCGAAGACGGTGGTGCCCCCCACCGCCGTCACCGTCGGCAGCGTCGCCGGAAAGCTGGGCGAGATGTCCTGGTCCACGCCACAGGTGTAGGCGCCGTTGTCGCCGCTGGCGACGAAGTGCGTCATGCCCTGCGCGACCGCGCGATCCTCGACGCCCGCATACGTGCCGCGGTGGCCGCCGGCCGTCTCCGCCTCGCACACGCCGAGGCTCTCGCTGATGATCGAGCCGAGGTTGTCGGTCACCAGCTGGTCGAAGGCCCGGTCGAGGAACACGAACTGCGGCCCGGCGGAGTAGACGACGAGCTTGGCCTTGGGCGCGATCTCGTGGGCGATCTCGAGGTCGAGCACAGTCTCGCCCTGTGGCTTTTCGGGCGTGCCCCAGTTGGAGTTGTGCTTGATCGTCAGCAGCGGGTCGAAGGGCGGCAGGCCGAACTCCGAGGCGAACTTGTTCAGGTCTTTGATGTTGGCCTGGGGCAGCGATTCGATCTCCGGGAAGAGGATCGTCTGGCCCGTGCCGTCCAGGCCACGGTCGCGAAGCGGGTGGAGGTTGTAGAAGGCCATCACGTCGGCAGGCTTCAGCCCGCCGGACCTGACCGCGTAGCTCCGAGTGCGGCGGTAGCTGTCCAGCCCGGTGACCCCGGTGACGACGGCCGCGAGCGGTGGGGCGAAGGCCGGCGAGTCGAGCGTGGCGAAGAAGACCGTGCCGTCCCGCTCGCGATAGCGCTCGATGTCGACGCGCAGCAGCGCGGCCACCGCCGGCGCCGGGCCGTCCGCCTCGATCAGCGTCGAGCCGGGCCGCCACGTCGCGGGCAGGCCGCCCGCGGTGAGAAACCGCACCGCCGCGGCGGCGAGCAGAGGGTCGGGCCCGAACTGCGAGCGGTACTCGGCCGGGCTCACCGTCCGGCCCGCGGCCTCGAGCGCGTGGAGCCGGCTCGCCTGCCTCGTCTGGAGCGAGAAGTCGAGAGCGACCTGCACGCCGGCGCCGGCCGGCCCGAGGCGGGTCGAGGCGCGGATGGCCTGCGCGAGCGTCGGCGCGACGGGAGTGGACTGCGCCGGCACGGCCGGCACCTCGGATCGCGCGGTCGACGGCGCCGCGGGCTGCGAGCCGCACGCCGCGGACAGCACCAGCGCGATGGCGGCGGCGGCGCGGAGCGAAGTCATGGGAACAGAGCTTCCCAGACCTCGGTCACGAATGCCACCTCGAAACCGAAAGATCGATAGAGCGCGGGCGCGCCGGTCGGGTTCATGCCGTCCACGTACAGCGAGGACGAGCGGGCCCCGGATCGGTGCAGCCGGCCCAGGATCTCGGCCACGAGCCAGCGGGCGATTCCCCGGCGCCGATGGGCCGGCAGGGTGCCGACCGAGCCGACGATCCCGACCGGCTGCGCCCGTGTGTCGCGTCCGTAGGTCTCGATCTGGCCCAGGGTGATGGCCGCCGGCCGGCCCGAGGCGTCGACCGCGAGCAGGCACAGCGCGGGGTCGCGCCCGTTCATGAGCTCCTCCTCGCCGCGGATCGAGTAGCGCCAGTGATCCTCGAACGAGCGGTTGTGGACGTCGGACCAGACGCCACGTGCGACCTCGGCGCCCACGCGCAGCTCGTAGCCGGCAACCGGCTCGGCAGCAGGCGGCTCGGCGCCGAGCGATCGATCCATCCGCCACCACGGCCTCACGTTCACGAGCCCGAGGTCCGCGAGGCCGTCGCCCCGGCCATGGGGCACCCAGATCTGGGCCGCGGCGGCGCCGGCGGCGCGCGAGAACGCGATGCCCCACTCCACGAGGCGGTGGCGAAGCGTGACGTCTCCGGCGGATGCGACCGCAACCTCCACCCGCGTGATCACGCCGATGGCGTAGGCGCGGTTCGTCACGACCACGGCGCCGTCGAGCTCGCTGCCCGGGTCGCCGGCCACGCGCGAGCAAGCCTCCCAGTCGATGGCGGCGAGCGCCCGCTCCATCCAGCGCCCGGGCACGGTCTCGCGCCGGCCCTCGACCGCCTCCCGGGTGAGCAGGCGGATGAACGCGGCCCGGTCCTCGGTCCGGCCCGGCCTCAAGTCGTCGCGCTCGCGACGACCTCGCGGACCTCCGGCACCTCGAGCCTGATCTGCCCCTCGAGCTCGGTCTCCACCTGGTGCGCGTGCTCCAGGCTGACATCGCCCGAGAGCGCTGCGGTGACGTAGGCGTAGATGTGGCCGTGGCGGTCGCTCAGCTCCACGTCGACGGTCCGGCGCACCTCGGGGTGCGACCGGACCACCTCGCGGATGCGGGCCGCGAGCTGCGCGTGCTGCTCGGTCACGTCCTCGCCGCGGATGACCGTCGGCTCCAGCGGCTCGAGGTGGATGTCGATGCGCGAGGCGTCGGGGAGCTCTTCGCGCAGGTTCTGCTCGAACCGCGCCCGCGTCGCGTTGGCGGTGGCGAGGCTGATGTCGCCCCGCAGCTTCACGTGCATGGAAAGGTGCAGCGTGCCGTCGTTCTCGAGCTCCACCGTGACGTTGTGCAGGTCGCGCACGCCTCCGTCGCGGGCGGCGGCGGCATGGATGCGCTCGACCAGGTCGCCGGACCGCTCCTGGCCCTCCACCTGGACGTTCAGCTCGAGCGACGGCAGCGCATCGCGCGCCGCGCGCTTGACGTCTTCGACCATCGCCTTCGCGGCTTCGACCGGCAGCATGCGCCGCGTGGCGATGCTCACGTCACCGAGAAGCACCGGGCCGGAGCGGCGCAGGCGCACCGAGCGCACCTCGCGCACACCGTTGACGCGCATCGCCGCGGTGCGCACCGTGTCCACGGCGCCGGCCGGCGCTCGGTCGATGAGGATGTCGCCCGACCGCCAGATGAGCAGCAGAGCCGCGCGCGCGATCACCGCGGCGACGAGCAGCGCCGCCACCGAGTCCGCCCACGTCAGCCCCACGCGCACGAGCGCGAGGCCGGCGAGAACCGCCAGCGACGCGAGCACGTCGGAGAGCCGGTTGGTGGCGTCGGCCTCCAGCGCGGCACTGTCGGCGGCGCGGCCCACCGCGCGCAGCACGGCGGCGCGCCCGGACTCGATGACGATCGTCCCGACCAGGAGCGCGAACGCGTACCACGCCGCGTCGACCTCGTGGCCGCCGGTGAGCAGCCGGTGCACCGCCTCCACGGCGATGCCGCCGGCGGTGATGACGAGGATCACGCCCTCGGCGAACGCGGCCAGGTTCTCCGTCCGCCCGTGGCCGTAGGGGTGCTCGGTGTCCGCGGGCTTGCGCGACGTGCCCACCGCCACCAGCGCGAACGCGCTCGCGGCGACGTCCAGCAGCGAGTGCACGGCCTCGCTGAGGATGCCGAGGCTCCCGGTCAGCAGGCCGACGACCAGCTTGCCCGCCACCAGCAGCACGCCGATGGCCACCGAAGCGACGGCCACGAGCACCGGCCGGCGGCCGAGCGACGTCATGCCGACGTCCATCCGAGGATCAGCTCGGCGATCTCGGGGCCCTTGTCCTCCTGCAGCATGTGCGAGGCGCCGGTGATCTCGTGCACGCGCCCGGCCGCGCCCCGCAGGAGGTTGGCCATGGCCTGTCCGGTCTTCGGCGGAAAGACGGGGTCGGAGTCGCTCCAGCACACGAGCGCCGGGACCTCCCACTCCCTAAGCTCCTGCATGACGCGCAGCATCGCGGCCGCGTTCGGATCATCCGCCGTCAGCGGCACCAGCAGGGGGAAAGCCGCGACGCCCGCCTTCGCTTCGGGACCGGGCCACGGCGCCTCGTACGCCGCGAGCGTCGCCTCGTCGAGCTCGGTCGTGGTGGCGCCCTGGATGATGCGGCCGACCGGCATGTCGCGACCCACGCGCTCGGCGAAGTTGCGCCACTGCATGAAGCCGGGCGTGGGCCAGCCCTTGGACGCGAACAGGCCGGTGTTGAGCGCCACGATGCGCGCGAAGCGGTCCTTCGACTCGGTCGCGACGCGCAGGCCGATCGGGCCGCCCCAGTCCTGCACGACGACAGTGATGCGGCGCAGGTCGAGATGCTCGACGAGAGCGCGAACCGACTCCACGTGCAGGTCGTACGTGTAGTCGGCGATCTCGAGCGGCTTGTCCGAGCGCCCGAAGCCGAGGTAGTCGGGCGCGATCACGCGAAATCGCGCGGCGAGCGGCGGGATCATCTTCCGGTAGAGGTACGACCACGTCGGCTCGCCGTGCAGCAGCAGCACCGGGTCGCCGGAGCCTTCGTCGACGTAGTGCACGCGCATGCCCTCGAATTCGGCGTAGTGCGGCGCGAAGTCGTAGCCCCGAAGGCCGGAGAACGCCGCCTCCGGCGTCCTGAAGCAGTCCACCTAGTTGAGGGCGTTGGCGGTTGCGAGCAGCTGGGGCTCGGAACCGAGCGCGATGATCAGGTCGCCTTCCTCGAGAGTCAGGTCCGGGCCGGGGTTGACGTGCAGCGATCCGTCGCGACGCCGCACCGCGAGCAGCTTGGCGTGCTCCGGGTCGAGCAGGCCCGCGCCGGCGACCGTCTTGCCGATGGCCTTGGTCTTCGGGCTGACGATGACCTCCTCGAGGCCGATCTCCGACTCGCCGTGGTGCAGCGTGTCCAGCACGTCCACGAGGCCAGGCCGAACGGCGAGCTCGGCCATCAGGTGACCCGCCATGCGGTAGGGCGAGATGACGCGGTCCGCGCCCGCCAGCTCCAGGCGGCGGACCGATTCGGGATGACCCGCGCGCGCGAGGATGTAGAGACGCGGGTTGAGCGTCCGCGCCGCCAGCGTGATGTACACGGCCCGCTCGTCCGAGTCGACCGCGGAGATGAGGCCCCTGGCGCGCTCGATGCCGGCGGTCTTCAGGATCTCCTCGCTCGCGGCATCGCCTTCGACGTGCAGCTTCTCCTCCCTGTGCAGCCGCTCGAGCGGCTCCTCGCCGCGCTCGACGATCACGTACGGCACCCGCTGGTGATCGAACTCGATGGCGATCTCGGTTCCGATGCGGCCGTAACCGCAGACGATGAAGTGGTCCTCGAGCGCGCCCAGCCGGGCCTCCATCTGGCGCTGCCTCCTGAAGACTCCGAAGCTGTTGTCGGCCAGCGTTTCGGCGAACACGCCGAACCCGAAAAGCATCGTACCCACACCGACGACGATCAGTCCCGACGTGAAGAGCCTGCCCGCGACCGACAGCGGGTGGATCTCCGAGTAGCCGACCGTGCTGATGGTGATGATCGTCATGAAGAACGCGTCCAGGAAATTCCAGCCCTCGATCGTCATGTAGCCGGCGACGCCGGCCACGACCACGATCAGCAGCAGCACCGCCGGGAGCCGGAACCGCAGCAGCGGGTTCTGGATGTGCTTCCGGGTCATCTGTTCTTCTTGCGGCGCTTCTCCATGCGCTCGACCGCGCGCCAGTGCGCCGGCGCGACCCACGTCCGCGTGAAGGTCTCGATCGCTTCGTCCGCGAGCTCGGGGTGGCGGTGCGGGCGGATGGCGTCGACCGACCGCTTGATGCCGGCCACGGCAGCCGGCGGCGCGGCCGCGATCTGACGCGCGAGCTCGCGCACCCGCGCGTCGAAGTCGTCGCTTGCCACCACCTCTTCCACGAGCCCCACCGCGACCGCCTCCTGCGCGCTCAGCACCCGGCCCGCCAGCAGCAGGTGCAGCGCCCGGCCGCGGCCGACGAGCGCGGCCAGCCGCTCCGATGCGCCCCAGGCCGGCATCAGGCCGAGCGAGATCTGCGTGAAGCCGATGCGCGCATGCGCCGCCGCGATCCGGAAGTCGCACGCGAGCGCCAGCTCGGCGCCGCCGCCGAAGGCATCGCCGTTGACCGCGCCGATCACCGGCACGGCCATGGCGGTGATGGCGTCCAGGGTGGCGCGCATTTGCCTGGCCATCGCCGCCGCCTCGTCGCCCGAGCGCATGTGCTCGAGCTCCTTCAGGTCGCCGCCCGCGCAGAACGCCCTGTCGCCCGCACCGCGAACGACCACCACACGCGCCCGCTTCGAACGCGCCTCCGCCAGCGCCTCGTCGAGCTCCGCCATCGTGCGCAGGGCGAGCGCGTTGCGCGCGTGCGGCCGGTCGATGGCGATGGTGGCGACCCCACGCGCAATCTCGACGCGGAGGTCTCGCATCGGGCCCGGCTTAGCCGCCGCCGCCAGGACCTTCGAGTCCGGGCTTGGTCATCTTCCCGAGGTCGAGCACCTTGTTGAGCGCCGCCTCCGACACGCCCTTGGCGCGCGCGAGCTGCCGGATCGAGCGCCCGGTGCGCATCGACTCCTTGGCGATCTTCGCGGCCTCGTCGTAGCCGATCACCGGGTTGAGCGCGGTGGCGAGCATCGGGCTTCGCTCCACGAGCTCCGGTCCGCGCTCGGTCGCCTGCAGGCCTTCGACGCAGCGGGTGGCGAAGTTGCGCGCGGCGGCCGCCAGCAGAGTGATCGACTCGAGGGTGGCGACACCGGCCACGGGCATCATCACGTTGAGCTCGAAGAAGCTACCGCACTGGCCGCACGTCACGACCGTCAGGTCGTTGCCGTAAACGCGCGCGATGACCATCGTCATCGATTCGATGATCACGGGGTTGACCTTGCCCGGCATGATGCTCGACCCCGGCTGCGTCTCCGGCAGGCGCAGCTCGCCGAGCCCGGCGATCGGGCCGGAGCCCATCAGCCGGATGTCGGAGCCGATCTTCCAGAGGCTCGTGGCGATGGTGCGCAGGCCGCCGTGCGCGGCGACGACCGCGTCGAGGGTCGCCTGCGCATGGAAGTGGTTCGCCGTTTCGCGAACCGGGAGCCCGGTCACCTTGGCGAGACGTGCACATGCGGTTCGCGCGTACTGCGGGTGCGCGTTGAGGCCGGTGCCGACCGCGGTGCCGCCGAGCGGCACGCGCGCGAGCTCGTCGATCGCGGCGTTCGCGCGGCGGATCGACTCCTCGACCTGCCCCGCGTAGCCGCGGAACTCCTGGCCGAGCCGTACCGGCGTCGCGTCCTGGAGGTGCGTACGGCCCGTCTTCACCACCGGCCAGAACTCCCGGCTCTTCACGTCGAGCGCTTTGCGCAGCTGCTCGAGCGCGGGGATCAGCTCGTCCTTGAGCGCCGATGCCGCGGCGATCTGGATCGCGGTCGGGATGACGTCGTTCGACGACTGGCACATGTTCACGTGGTCGTTGGGATGGACGAGCTTCGACCCGCGCTCGCCGCCGAGCAGCTCGGTCGCGCGGTTGGCTATGACCTCGTTGGCGTTGGTGTTCGTCGAGGTCGCCGAACCGGTCTGGTAGATGTCGATCGGGAACTGGTCGTCGAGCTCCCCGTCGATGACCTCCTGCGCCGCGGCCGCGATGACGCGCGCGCGGCGTCGCGCCAATAAGCCGAGCTCGCGATTCGTCTGCGCGGCGGCGCGCTTGACCAGTCCGAGCGCGCGGATGAAGCGGCGCGGGAAGGTCTGGCCGGAGATCGGGAAGTTCAGGACGGCGCGCTGCGTCGAGGCGCCGTAGTACGCGTCGTTGGGGACTTCCACCTCGCCCATCGAGTCCCGCTCGATCCTCGTCTTCTTCTTCGCGGCCACGGATGCAGATTGTGTCACTCTCACCCTCGTGCGCCTCGCGGCGGTCGACATCGGCAGCAACACCGTGCATGTGCTGGTGGCGGACGTCGTGCGCGGCGCGTTGGAGGACGTCGCCCACTACGTCGAGATGCCGGAGCTCGGGCCGCAGGTGGCCAAGACGGGCTCGATCGGCCCCAGGGCGAAGACCGCGATCAGGGCGCTGCGCTTCGTGCTGGCGCGGGCTCAGGAGCACGGTTACGACACGCTGGTCGCCGCCGCCACCCAGGCGGTCCGCCAGGCCGCGGACGGCGAGCAGTTCGCGCTCCAGGCCGGCGAGGCGATCGGCACGCCCGTGCACGTCATCTCGGCGCACCGAGAGGCCGAGCTGAGCTTTCTCGGCGTTGCCAGCCGTCACGCGGCCAAGCGGGAGTGGCTGATGGTCGACCTCGGCGGCGCCTCGACCGAGGTGTGCATCGGCCGCGGCCGGGAGATGGTCCGTGCGGCCTCCATCCAGATCGGCTCCGGCGTGCTGGCGAGCAGGTTCCTGTCCGATCCGCCGAAGCCGGACGAGCGGGCGCGCCTCCGCCGGGCCGCCCTACGCGAGCTGGCGCTGGCTCCGGACGGCGACGTCGAGCGCCTGGTGGCCACCGGCGGGACGGCCTCCAACCTGCCGCTGCTGCTGTCGAAGCGCAACCCGCCGACCGTCCTGACCACCGCCGACCTGCTGCAGTGCGAGAAGCGCCTGGACGAGGACCGGGCCAGCGCGGTCGCCGCCAAGCACGGCCTTCCGACGAGCCGGGTCAAGGCGCTGCGGGGCGGGGTCGAGGAGCTGCTCCTGCTCCTCGACTGGTACGGTCTGGCCGTGCTCCAGATCAGCCACCAGGGCCTGCGCCACGGGATGCTGCTCGCCTATCTCGAGCGCGGCGGCGACTGGTGGAGATAGAACCGCCGAACCGCTGGGTACGATGAGCTCATGGAGCAAATAGCCGCTCGGGGAGCGACCCTCAAGAGGGCCCTGCTGCTCACGATCGTGATCCTGGCCGTCGAGCTCGCGGGCGGCCTGCTCAGCCACTCCCTGGCCCTGCTCTCGGACGCCGGGCACGTCCTGACCGACGTCTTCGCCCTGGGCCTCGCCTGGTTCGCCGTCGAGCAGTCGAAGCGCCCGGCGGACCAGCGCCGGAGCTACGGCTACCAGCGGGTGAGCATCCTGGCGGCGCTGGTGAACGCCGTGACCCTGATCGTCATCGTCGTCGCGATCGCGTTCGAGGCGGTCCGCCGCCTGCTGGCCCCCGAGCCGGTGACCGGCGGGATCGTCATCGTGTCGGCGCTGATCGGGATCGCGGTCAACACCTACGTCATCCTCGGCCTGCGCGGTGACACCAAGAGCCTGAACATCCGCGCCGCGTTCCTGCACGTCGCGGGCGACATCGGCGCCTCGGCCGGCGTGGTCGTGGCCGGCGTCGTTATCCTGCTCACGGGCTGGCTCTACATCGACCCCCTGCTCTCGCTCGGCATCGCCGCCCTGATCGCCTTCGGCGCTTGGGGCATCGTCCGCGAGACGGTCAACCTCTTGATGGAGGGCAACCCGAAAGAGATAGACCTCGCCAAGGTCACGCGCGAGATCACCAGCACCGAGCGCGTCACCGACGTGCACGACCTGCACGTCTGGGCGCTGTCCCCCGAGCAGACCGCGCTCAGCGTCCACGTGGTCGTCGGCGAGTGCCCGCTGTCGGACGCCGAGCACCTCGTGCGCGACCTCGAGCAGCGCCTGTGCAGCCGGTTCGACATCGGCCACACGACGATCCAGGTCGAGAACTGTCACCCCTGCGGCGAGATCGCACACGGCGCCGGGGCGCACAACCATCCGCACGGCCACGAGCACGTGAACGTGCTCCGCGCGGCTAGCTCTTCAGGACCCCTTCGCGCTGCAGGATCCGGCGAGCCAGGGCGATAGCCGCCGCATACGTCGAGTCCAGCCCTCGATAGCTGAGGCCACGCGCGCCCAGCGTGCGGGCCTGGGTGTAAGGCGTGTCTGACGCGTAGTGGACGATGCCGAGGTCGAACGTCAGCCGCGCCATGTTCACGCTCTCGTTGATCGGATAGCGGTCGGGCTGCCCGACCTCGTAGCACGCGTCGAGGTACGGCCCGGCCTCCATCTCGACCACGGTGTAGTGCCCCTGGTAGTAGAACTCGAGGTAGTCGCGGTTCTGCAGGAACGTGCCGCGCACAGTGACGGCGCGCTGATTGTCGAGCGCCGAGCCGTAGACCAGGTGCGGCTGCACGTCGGCGGCGGTGATCGCGTTGTCGAGCCAGTAGGTGTTGCCCGAGTGCTCGTTGTACACGACGTTCGGCAGCATCACGTCGCCGACGTCGGAGTTGAGGGTTGCGGCCTTGCCCATCACGTACACGCCCGCGACCCACGAGCTGTTCTCCGCCACCTGGCGGAGGATGTGATACGCCGCCACGCCGAGCGGATAGTCGACGTTGAGGATGCAGGCGTCGGAGGCGCGCAGTCGCTCTGCGTCCACCGCGCCGACGCGCTCGTCGATGGCCGTCGGATCGAGGCTCGACAGCTTGAAGATCTGCGCCGCGCTGTCGACACCCGTGCCGCGGGCGGGGATGTGGCAGATTCCGCGCGACGCCTCGATCTCCACGCGCTGCCGCCGCAGCCGCTCGCGGTCGGGATGAAAATCGAAGATCTCCCGCGCGCCGAAGTAGAGCCAGTTCTGGCGCGACGCGCGGCTGTGGCCGATCTCGAGCTTGTGCCTCTCCTCCTCGAGCTCGGGATCGTTGTGGCGGATCCAGTCGAGGATCTGCGGCTCGAAGTCGCGCGCCGTTCCGCTCAGCACGTTGACGAGGCTGTGCGCGTTCGAGGAGACGAAGTAGACCGGCGCCTCGCGCACGCCCATGCCGTCCATCGACACGGCGATCGGCAGCCACCACCGGCTGGCGATGCGCGCGTAGCCGAGATGGCTGCCGCCGATCAGGTGCAGCCCGATGTGGCACTCCTCGCGCTTGATCGTGGCCAGGGTCGCGTCGAAGGTGTCGCCCCAAGCCTCTTTGAGCCGCTGCCAGTCGTCCTCGCTCGCGCCGGCCGCCTGCCGCGCCGCCTCGTCGCCCAGCTCCACGTCCTGGATCGCGGCGTGCAGCTTGTTCCATTCGATCTGGTAGGCCACCAGCGACGGCACGAGGTCGTCGATGTCCGAAGTGGAGGCGATGAGCACCGCGAGCATGTCGCCGTCGTGGTACCAGCGGCGGCGCCGGGCGGGGGCCTTCACCGGCTCCCACTCCATGATGTCGGCGCCGAGCACGGCGCGGAAGCCCTGCGGGCTCTGGCCCATGATCACGTGCCGCGATCGCGCGATGGCGCGGGGAAGGCGGCGCACGGCATACAGCAGCGCGCCCATGTCGCTCTGGGGCTGGCCCGCCAGCGGGTGCAGCACGGAGCCCATGCGGATGTGGGTCTGGACGAGGGAGTCGACCTTGATCTCGCCCGAGCTCTGCAGCATCGTCGTGTACGTGCGCACGTACAGCTCGACGGCGTGCTTGCCGCTCCCCCAGCCCGTGGTCGGCGGCGACTCCATTGCCCGAATATAGGCTGCCGACCCGGGCGCCATCTTTACAAACGCTTTACCTGCCTTTGAGGCATCCCGCCGGGCGGGTGACGTGTACTGATTTACGTGATCAGCACAATCGCGACCCCAAGACGCATCCGGCTTGCAGGCTTCGCCGCCGGGGCCGTGGCCGTGGCCGCCGCCGCGGTTTACGTGACCGCCTCGGCCGCCGGCTACAACTTCAGCTTCAACCGCTCGTCCACGCCGCCCGCCCAGGCGGGGCTCACCACCGCGCCGCTGGACAAGTCGGGCACGGCCTCAGCCGTGTGCACCGACTTCGTGAGCCACTTCGCATCCGACCTCGGCACGAGCCAGAGCAAGGTGGACAGCGCGTTCCAGCAGGCCGCCGGCCAGACGCTGGCTGACGAGGTCAAGAACGGCACCATCACCCAGGCCCAGGCCGACGCGATCAAGGCCAGGCTCAACGGCAAGGAGCCGTGCTCGCTGGCCGCCGGCCTCGGCGCTCCCAAGCCCGCCGCGACGCAGCACATGCAGCAGCTGCTGGCCGCCGCGGCTTCCGCCCTCGGCATCACGCCGCAGACGCTGCGGACCGACCTGATGAACGGCCAGACGCTGTCTCAGATCGCGGCCGCGCAGAACCCGCCCGTCACCGAGGACCAGTTCCGGACCAAGCTCATCGCCAACCTGAAGCCGCTGCTCGACCAGGCCGTCACCGACGGCAAGCTGACAAGCGCGCAGGAGCAGCAGATCCTCACCCTGCTGCAGACCGGGCCCATCCCGTTCTGGGACAAGCCGATGAAGAGGGCTGGCGCCGGAGCTTAATTTCCCAGCTCTTCCGGCGGCCCGCCGAGGCGGCGCATGAGCTCCTCGATGAGCTGTCTCGTCTCCGGGTCGGACATCAGGCGCTGCTGCATCTCCTCGGCGGAGCGCCTGATGTCAGGGTCGCTCATGAGCCGCTCGGACATCGCCTGGAAGCGGGTGGCCATGTCCCTCATCGAGGCCTCCTGCGCGACCTGGAGCAGGACGGGCTGACTGGCGGCGGCCACGACCGCTTCGGCCTGCGCGCGCAGCATCTCCACGCCCTTGCACCCAAGGCACTCGCCCTTGAGGCCGCAGTGGCAGATCTGCGTGCGCAGGCGGTCGAGCGCCACGTGGAGCTCCGACATGTCGACTGGGCCGGGAGCCATCGCCTAAAAGCCTACGGCCGGCGGGCGGCCCAGGCCTACCGCTTGTAATTTCCAACGGGCGCCGCCAACTTTCTGTTAAAAAATCTTGATTAAGGGGGGCTCTATGCGGGAATTTCGGACGTAAACTTCGGCGCAGCTTCCGTCAGGGAGGCTTGAGGGGTCGGTTTCTAGGGAGGGGGCGTGCTCGCTTTCGGGGGTCACGGCGGCACCTTTGGTGCGGCTGCCGCCGTGGCGTTCACGACCGGCCTGCTGGGCGCGGTGATCGTTCTCCAGCAGGCGGCGCCGACGCCGGCGTCCGCCTTGCTCACCCTCTACGAGGGCTCGGCGTCGGTCTCGCGGGCGGGGGGCGCAGGATCGGAGGCGGCCCACTCCGGAGACACGCTCTCCGCCGGCCAGACCCTGGAGACCGGGGACCACACCAAGGCGTCGCTGACCTACCCCAACCTGGCCCACGCGATGCTCGACTCGGAGAGCGAGCTTCACCTGAACAGCGTTTCGCGCGGCGTCTCCGGCGCGATGACGATCGATGCATCTCAGCCCTTCGGCAAGACCTGGCACACGCTTTCGCGCCTGGCCCAGGGATCGACGTACGTCATTCGCGCGCCGAACAGCACCACCGCCGAGGTCCGCGGCACAGAGTTCGAGGTCATCGTCGAGATCGTCAACGGCCTGACGATCGTGCGCATCAACGTGTTCTCCGGCATCGTGGCGGTGACGGCGAACGGCGTCACCGTCATCCTGTCCGCCGGCGAGTCGACCACCATCACGTCCGGAGAGCCGCCGTCCGCGGCGGCGCCGATCTCGGACGCGGACCGCCAGGACTCGTTCACCGTCTTCAACGAGACGCTGGACAAGACCCAGGGCGTCCCGGTGAGCGTCACGGGCGACCATTTCTCACCGCCTCAGAGCACCGGCCTGATCGACGGCCCGCTCGGTGACGGGAGCAGCGATCTCGAGTTCACCCTCGGCTGGCCCGGCTCGAAGTTCGAGCTGGACGTCTACCGGCCGGACGGCACGGCCTTCGCGGATCTCGCGTCGGGCGCGCCGCCCATCTCGCTGACCGCATACCAGGCGGAGGCAGGGGTGTGGAGGTATCGCGTCACAGACATCGTGTCGCGCCCCGCCGAGTCGTGGTGGGTGATCGTCACCAGGATCACGCCGTCACGCCTTAGCCAGCGGCCGTCGAGCACCACGGCCAACCCCGCGACGATCCAGACCGCCGGCACCACGGCGCCCGTGCCGCTGGCCGCGCGCCCCACCGCGTCGCCGTCCCCGCAGCCGTCGCCCGCGGCTTCGCCGCAGGGGTCCCCCGCGCCTTCGCCGCAGCCGTCTCCCGCGGCTTCGCCGCAGCCGTCCCCTGCGCCTTCGCCGCAGCCGTCTCCCGCGGCTTCGCCGCAGCCGTCTCCCGCACCTCCCGCTTCGCCGTCGCCCTCGACCGGCGCGGCGCCGGGCCCGACGCCCGCTCCCTCACCCGAACCGTCGCCGTCGCCGCCCACTGCATCGCCGCCCTCTGCATCGCCGCCTCCCGCATCGCCGCCTCCCGCATCGCCGCCGCCGCCAACACCTTCGGGCGATGGGGTGACATCGATCCGCGGTGACGGCTCGATTCTCGCCGCCGGCGGCGGTTCGAACGCGATGTGCGCGAGCGCTCGAGGCGCTCAGGTGCGGTTCAAGCTGCGCGCGAGCTACTCGACCGCGGGCGCGCCGGAGCCCACGGGCGGCATCTCGCTCGCCTTCTCGACGTCAGCTTCCTGCACACCCGGCCAGACCGGGTCGCAAACCTATGACCTCACGAGCTCGCAGCTCAGCGCGGCTGGCGCGACCAGCGGCACCACCGTGCTCGTTTTTCGCAGCCTGGACATCACCGACGAGACCGTCCCCGGCAAGGCTGGCCGGATCGTCGTCGAGTGCAGCCGCTGGACGCTGCGCGTCATCGTCTCTGGGAGCGGACCGCGCGCGGTCGCTCTCGCATTCACGGTGGTCGACGGTGATGGGACGCTCGTCTGGACGAGCGGTCAGGGCAGCCTGGTCGGCGGTTCGGTCGGACCCTGGGCCTAGGCCGGCTCCTTCCTCCCCGAGTACATCGCCTCGATCTCTTTTGCGAAGTGCTGCTGCACGACCTTGCGCTTGACGTCCAGCTTCAGCGACAGCTCGCCCTTCGCCTCGGAGAAGTCGTCCTTCAGCAGCGTGAAGTACTTGACCGTCTCCCAGTGGCCGAGGTTCGCGTTCGCCTCGTCGACCGCCTTCTGCACGTGCTTGCTCAGGGCGGCATCGTCCAGCCCCTGCTTTTTGGCCTCGGCCCAATCAGGGATCACCAGCGCGCTTATGTAGGGCTTGCCCTCGCCCACGACGACCGCGCGGTCGATGAGCGCATCGCGCATCAGCGCGAACTCGATCGGCTGCGGCGCGATGTACTTGCCGCCCGCGGTCTTGAACAGCGCCTTCTTGCGGTCGGTGATGCGAAGGAACCCGTCGGCGTCGATCTCGCCGATGTCGCCGGTGAGGATCCAGCCGTCGCGCATCGCTTCCGCGGTCGCCTCGGGGTTGTCGTGATAACCGAGCATGTTGCCCGGGCTGTTGACCATGATCTCGCCGTCCTCGGCGATCTTCAGCTGCACGCCCGGGAGGGGCTTGCCGACGGTCAGGAACTTGTGGTCGGACAGGGTGTTGCTCGTGGCACCGGACGACATCTCGGTCATGCCCCAGCCATTCAGGATGGGCACGCCGATCGACCAGAAGAACTCCTCGACCTCGCGCGAGAGCGCGGCGCCGCCGCTGATGAAGAAGCGCAGGCGCCCGCCGGTCAGCCGCTTGCGCAGACTCGCCAGCACGAGGCGGTCGGCCAGCCGGTGCTGCGCGTCGAGCAAGGCTCCGCGCTTGCGTTCGACCGAGTGCCGCCGGCCGGTGTTCAAAGCCCAGCGGAACAGCGTGCGCTGCACGGCCGGCGTCTGGTTGACCCGCGACATGACGGCCGCATACATCTTTTCGTACACGCGCGGGACGCTGAGCATGATGGTCGGCCGCACCGCTCCGATCTCCTGGACCAGGTGATCCCCGCCGCTTGAGATCCAGGTCTGGCCGCCGAACAGGAGGCCGACGAAGATGCCGTTGATGCGCTCGAAGACGTGGGAGTACGGAAGGAACGAAAGGGTCGAGTCGTTCTCGTCCAGCGGGAAGACCTTCAGCGCCGCGCGGCTGATGTCGACCAGGCCGCGATGCGGCAGCTCAACGCCTTTCGGGTCGCCAGTCGTTCCCGACGTGTAGACGATCGTGCAGAGGTCGTCGGGCTTGATCCTGGCGAGGCGTGTGGCGATCTCGGCGAGCTGCGCCGGGCGGCGCGCCACCCACGCGGCGACGTCCTCGTCCATGGTCACGACCTTGCCGAGCGCGCCGCCGGTCGGAAGGCTCGAAGCCATCTTGGAGTCGGATGCGATGGCCATCACAGCCTCGCTGTTGCTGACGATCTTGTCGATGACGTCGCGCGAGGTCGCGGGATAGATCGGCACCGTCACTGCGCCGGCGGTCTGAATGGCGAAGTCGCAGTAGAGCCATTCGACGCGGTTGGGCGCCATCAGGATGACGCGGTCGCCCTGCTTCACACCGGCGTCGACGAGACACGACGCGACCGCGAGCACGTCGCGCTTCATGTCCGCCCACGTGTGGACCCTCCACTCCTCGCCCACGAGGTAGTGCACGAGCGGCCGGTCGCGCCAGCGCGCGGCCTGGGAGAAGAACACCCCGACGGTCGTCCGGTCGGCGATGCCCTCAGGGTTGAGCTCCGCGGTCGCCTCGCCGGATGTTCCGGTGGCCGACATCTCGAGCTCTTACTTCACCGCCTTGATCGTCAGCGTGAGGCTGCCCTGGGGGACGCTGATCGTGACCTTGTCACCCTTCTTCTTGCCCACAAGCGCGCGCCCCACCGGCGAGTCGACGGAGATCCGGCCGGCGGAAGGATCGCTCTCCACCGCGCCGACCAGGTGATAGGTTTCGGTCGAGCCGTCGGACTCGGCGACCTCGATCGTGGAACCGGGTCCGGCCACGCTCGAATGTGGCTCCTTGATGATCTCGGCCCGGCCGATCATCTCCTGCAGCTCGTAGATGCGGCTGTCGAGGAGCCCGACCTCCTCCTTCGCCTGCTCGTACTCGGGGTTGTCCTCGATGTCGCCCGGCTGGAAGGCCTCCTTCAGCCTTTCGCCCGCCTCGGTGCGGCGCTTCAACGCCACGTCGAGATCGCGCTTGAGCTTTTCGAGCCCCTCGGGAGTCAGCAAAACAGGTTCGGTTAGATCCATACCCGGCCTCGGGCCAATAATACCCGGCTGATGGACCCCTCCGATCTGCGCGCGGGCGTCGCCGAAGCGCTCCTGCGCGAAGGTCCGATCGACGCCGAAACGTTCAACGCCGCGTGCTTCATGCTCTCTCGCGCGCTCGATGAAATGGGCTTCGCGGTGCCCGACGCGGGGCCGCTCGTGCGCCGTCTTCTCCGCGTCGCGGGGCGGGTCGTGATCGACACCGCCGCGTCCGGCGCGTCACCGGACGTGTGGCCCAACACGAAAGAGATGGCGATGGAATGGATCGCCGAGGCGCTGCGTGACCTCGGCTATGAGGTCAAGTCTGTAGAGGGCTGATCACGGACGCGCCGACGGCGTGGGTAGCGCCGTCGCACGCGGGCTCGGCGAGGCGACCGGGTGCGATGGCGTGGCGGACGCGGATGGGCTGGGTGAGCTGGAGGGCCGCAGGCTCGGAGAGGGCAAGGCGGTGGGAGTCGGCTTCGCCGTCACCGGGGACACCGCGGGCGACCTGGCGGCCAGAGGTTTGCTGGATGGCGCCGCCGGTTGCGGGCTGGGAAACAGCGGCACCGGCGACGGCACCGCGGCCAGGGCCTGGTTCAGGCTCGAGTCGACCACGGGCGAGGTCGCGATCGCGGGCGTGAGCACGATCGCGAGTGCGACCAGGACCGCCGCCAGCGCCGCACGGCGCGGCCGGCCGGACAGCACGGACGGGCGCGCACCAGTCGTTTGCGGCGAGCGACTGAAGGCGTTGCGCGACGGGGTGAGCGCGATGCGCTGGGCAAAAAGGCCGGCCGCCGGTGCCGTCGCCCAGGCGAGCGACTGCCACACCAGGAGGACGCCGCAGACGATGCCGATGCCGGTAGGAGCGAGGATGAAGACCATCACCGCGATCCCAAGAGCCGC
>DATGEO010000111.1:0-27882 GCA_035310015.1 Candidatus Dormiibacterota bacterium
AGCAGCGCGACCGGCACTGCCGGTGGCCGGGCTGCGACCGCCCGGCGAGCTGGGCCACGCCCCATCACATCGAGCTCTGGAGCCGAGGCGGGCCGACGAAGCTGCCGAACCTCGTCCTGCTCTGCCACTTCCATCACCGCCTGGTGCACGAGGGCGGATGGCAGGTGGTGAGGGCGGGCGAAGAGCTGAGGTTCATACCGCCGGAGCGGCCGGCATTCGTTCCGATGCGCGCACGCGGGCCAGGACGAATGCAAGCGGCCTGAGCGGCGCGTTGTTCACATGCACATGTTCGGTATGTCGGCTTCGATCGTGACGCCTGACACGACGGTGACCGACCTGAACGGGAGGACGTTCGAAGGCGGAGGGAACTGCCCCTGAAGAACGTAGTCTCCCGGCCTCAATACGAATCGATAGAGCTCGTTGGCCTTAACCGTTTCCTTCGCCACGATCGTGGTTGGAAAGAGAGGGGGACCACTCTTCGGCTGAATCGGCTTCCCGGCGAACACGGTCACGGTTCCTGCCGCGTAAGTAGGGAGGTTCGGCGTGAGAGACGGCACGAGCCCAGCACACGGCGCGATCCCGCCGAACACCACTCCGTCGCCGGCGGATCCGGCAACCGGCGGGGGACTCGGCTTGATCGCCACGCTGGAGGAGGTGCAGGCGGCCGCGACCATGAGCATCGTGGCCACGAGCACCATGACCACTGACCGAGCCATCACTGCCACCCAACGCGCTCCCGCAGCCAGCGTAACGCCACCACGCCCTGAGCCGCCTGAAAGGCGCGGACGGTCGGGATGCCAGGCGGCGGCGGATCGAGAGAGTGGACGCAGAAGTAGCCGGCGAGGCTGCAAACCACCGCGTCGATCGACTCAGGCGGCACGCCACGCAGCTCGAAGCGGCGCATGAAGTCCTCCGGCTCGGGCCCGCCCTGCATCGCGACGCTCGGCGCCATCGCCGCCCAGTCCACCCAGGCCGCGCCGAGCCGTGCCCAGGGCCAGTCGACGACGTAGACCTCCTCGCCGGCGATCAGGATGTTGTCCGCCCGCGTGTCGAAATGCAGCAGCGTCTCGCCGCCGACGACGTGCGGCGCTCGCGCCTCGAGCTCGGCGAGGTGCACGAGATGGCGCGATGCCCACGGGTCCAGCCGGTCCTCACCCCGGTCGAGCGCCGCCCGCCAGCCGTTGATCGTCCGCTCGAAAGCGTGGCGCGCGGTCGCCTCGACCGCGATCGGAGACGGTGTCAGCGCGGCCGACAACCGGCGAAGCGCCGCCACGACTAGAGCGAGGTCGGCCTCCGTCCAAGGTTCATATGGATGCCGCCCCCCTACGTCGTCGAAGCACAGGGCCACCCAGCCTCTGTGGTCGTACAGCCAACGAAATCGCGGCGTCGGAACAGACGCGGGAAGGGATGCAGCGATCCGCGCCTCCTGGCGGTAGATATGGTGCGAGTCGGGATTCGCTTCCTCGCTCACCGCCTTCACGAAAGCCCGGCTGCCGTCCCGCAAGCGCAATCGAGCGGCGACCCCGGGCGAGAAGCCGGCCGGCTGCGTGATCGCTTCTACGACCGGCGACCCAAGGCGCGCCTCGAGTTCGTTGCGAACCGCTTCCGGCATCTCGGGCCACGGAACCCGCGCGCCCTCAGCCGGCGTGGGCGCGTGGCTCAGATCAGCCGGCCGATCGCATCGGTTGGTGGCCGATCTTTCCGAAACTGCAACGCGGCCGCGGCTCCGCCGGCCAGCAGCGGCATCCGAGGGCGAGCTGGAACAGGCGCACCGGCATCACCTGGCCTGGCCTGGCCGGACTCGACGAGCGTCCATCGACTGCTGCGCTGCAAGAACCGCGGAGGCACGCGCCTGAAGCGCCGCGATCCCGCGAGCGCCACCCGGATGCTGCGTTCGTCCGTGTCCACGTGGGCGCGACGTTTGAGCTCGCGCCGCAGCTGCCGCACCGTCAGCGGCGGGCCACCCCGCATGACCGACCGCAGAAGGAGCTCCAGCTCCTCCTCCGCGCTCACGATCCAGAGTTTATGCGCGCTACACGAACACGCCGCGGCGCAGCTTCAGGTTGTCGTAGATCCCCTGCTGGATGACGTCCCGGACCTGGTCGGACAGCGCCAGCACCAGGTTCTGGTCGTCGGCCGCGTCGGGCGGATGCTTCTCCACGTGGATCGGCGCGTGGAACTGGATGCGCCAGCGGCTGGGGAGAGGGATCAGGCCCAGCGGTCCCAGCCACGGCCAGAACGGGGTGACCGGGAAGTACGGCAGGCCGAACATCTTCGCGACCGGCGCGAAGTCTCCCAGCATCGGGTAGATCTCTTCGGAGCCCACGACCGACACCGGGACGATGGGCGCGCCCGCGCGGATCGCGGTCGACACGAATCCGCCGCGACCGAAGCGCTGCAGCTTGTAGCGATCCTGATAGAGCTTGCCCGTTCCGCGGACGCCTTCCGGAAACACGAGCACCAGCTGGTCGCGCTCGAGCAGCCGCCGAGTGTCGTCCGGGTGCCCGACCGTCTGGCCTGTGCGCCGCAGGAACCACGAGAGTACCGGCATGCCCATGAAGAGGGACGCCACCAGCGCGCGCACGTGGCGCGGCTTCGGGTGCGTCACGAAGACGGCGGTCTTGATCATCGTGCCGTCCCACGGCAGGACGCCGGCATGGTTCGCCACCAGCATCGCGCGGCCCGCAGCGGGCACGTTCTCGATGCCGGTCGTCTCGATGCGCCAGTAGTCGCGATAGAGGATCTCGAACAGCGGCAGCAGCGCCTCCGTCCACTCGGGGTCGAACCCGAACTCGTCGACCGCGTAGTGCGGCCCGCGCTTCGCGAGCATCTGCTGCCGGTACGCGAACTGGACAAGGGTCATCACGCGGTCCATGTCGATGACCTCGTGGCCTGTCATCTCGCGCAGCCGCGTCGACAGCGCGCTGAGGCCCTGGATGGCGTACATCGGCGCCTGTCGCTGCAGCCGCCGCACGCGCTTCGGCAGGCGCAGGGCGCGTTCGCTGACCACCTTCGCGTCCCGGCTCCTCCGCCGGCGCTCGCGCTCGCCCGCCTCGTAGATCGTCGCGACCTCGCGGCTCATCGGGTCAGCGCCAGCGGACGCGGGCTCGGGCCGTTGCGCTCTCCACGCCGCCTCCGCTGCAGATAGACCTGCAGTTCGTACTCCTGTGGAGGCGAGGGCGACTCGACCGGCTCCTCGGTCAGGCCTTGCGCGAACGCGTCCATCACCGCCATCGAGCTGAAAGCCGGCCGCCATCCGAACTCGGTGTGCAGGCGGCTGCAGTCGACCACGCATCCGTGCATCAGCAGCTCGACCAGGTGGGCGGGCAGGTTCACGCCGGTCGTGGAGCGGATCGCGATCCCCGACAGCCACGCTCCCAACGGCGGAAGGATGGGCGCCTCACGCCCGGCCATGATGCCCAGCGCCTGGCTGAGCAAGATCACTCCGTCGCCCGCGACGTTGAACGGCCCCTCCTGTGTGCCCAGCGCCGCGGCGGCAATCGCCTCGGCGGCATCGTCCTCGTGCAGCAGCTGCAGGCGCGGGTCATAGCCCGCGAACGTGGGCACGAGGGGCAGCGACAGGTACCGGCCCAGCGAGGTCTGGCGGTTCATCCGGAATCCAAGACGCAACCGCGCCACGCGGCACGCGGGATTGCGCACGGCGAAGTCGTGCGCCAGCTGCTCGAGCTCGACCAGGTCGCGGCTGATGGGCGAACCCACTGGCGCCAGCCCCGCGAATTCCTCGGACAGCAGCGACGGGTAGCCCGCCCGCGCGCCGTAGATGGCCTGGCTCGACTTGACCACCAGCCGGCGCACCGGGCTTGACGGGCCCGCGCAGGCCCCCAGCACGTTCATCGTGCCGATCACGTTCGTCTCGTGCGTCGCACGCTCGCCGCGCGGCGAGTCGACGATCACCGCGAGGTGCACGATGGTGTCGATCTTCAGCTGGCGCACGAGCTTGGCGATGACCGATGAGCGTGTGTCCGCATGGACGAAGTCCATGTCCTCGAGCGCAGATACAGGATCGTCGACGTCGCAGCCGAAGAGCCACGGCACCCTGACCGCCAGGCGACGCGCCACCTCGGCGCCGAGGGGGTTGGAGACGCCCGTGATGAGAACGCGGGAAGGAGTGGCTGGAGGCATGCGCCTCCGATTATGCGGAGGTCTTAGGGATAGATGCCGCGGACGTTCGTGGCGTTGGCCACCCGCTGCACCGCCAGCGCGTACGCGGCGAGCCGCATGTCGATGTGCCGGTTCACCGACGTGTGGAGGATCTCGTAGAACGCGCGCGTGATCACGTGGTGCAGCTTGGTGTTGATCTCCTCCTCCTCCCAGAAGAAGGCCTGGAGGTCCTGCACCCACTCGAAGTAGGAGACGATCACGCCGCCGGCGTTGGCGATGATGTCGGGCACGACGAAGATCCCGCGCTCGTGCAGGATCGGGTCGGCCTCGGGCGCGACCGCGGCGTTCGCGCCCTCGGTGATGAGGCGCGCGCGGATCTTGCCGGCGTTGGCCTCGGTGATGGTGTTCTCGATCGCCGCCGGCACCAGCACCGTGACCGGCAGCTCCAGCAGGTCCGCGTTGGATATGCTGTCCGCCTTCTTGAAGCCGCTCACGCCGCCGCGAACCTTGCGGTGCTCCTCCAGCGCCCCAAGGTCCAGGCCCTTCGGGTTGTAGACGGCGCCCTTCGAGTCCGCGATCGCGACGATCGACAGCCCGGCCTCGGCCAGCAGGCGGGCCGCCGACCGCCCCACCTTGCCGTAGCCCTGGATCGCGACCGTCGGCGTCTGATCGTCGACGTGCAGGTACTTGAGCGCTTCGAGCGTGAGGTAGGTGGCGCCGCGGCCGGGGGCCTCGGTGCGGCCCTCCGAACCGCCCACGTCGACGGGCTTGCCCGTGACCGATGCGGTCACCGAGTGCCCGGAGTGCATCGAGATCGTGTCCATGATCCAGGCCATCACCTGGGGGTTGGTGCCCATGTCGGGCGCGGGGATGTCCTTCTCGGGCCCGATGAGGATCGCGATCTCGGTGGCGTAGCGGCGGGTCAGATGCTCGAGCTCGTTCATCGACAGCTTGGTCGGGTCCACCGCGACGGCGCCTTTGGAGCCGCCGTACGGGATGCCCACGGCCGCGCACTTCCAGGTCATCAGCATGGCCAGCGCCTTGACCAGCTCGAGGTTCACGTCGGGGTGGTAGCGAATGCCGCCCTTGGCCGGGCCGCGGCTGATGTTGTGCTGCACGCGCCAGCCCGTGAACACGCGCACCGAGCCGTCGTCCATGCGCACCGGGAAGTGCACCGTCAGCTCGCGCTTGACCTCGCGCAGGGAGCGCCGCGTGTCGTCGGAGATGCCGATCACGTCGGCGGCGGCATCGAAACGCCGCTGGGCGGTCTGGTATGCGGAAACTCGGGTTTCGACCGCCATGCTCGGGAAACCCACAATACTCCCGGGACCCCGGACCAATGCAAGAACTTGTGAACAGAGCGCCCCGACAATGACGCGCATGACGCGAAACCAGCTGGTCACCTCGGCCCTGGTGGCTCTCGTCGCGCTGGCGATCGGCTTCCTGCTGGCCGGCCAGGTCAAGGCCCAGCTGCTGACCCCCTCCAACCAGGTCGCCCGCAACCAGGCGCTGATCCGCAGCGTCCAGGACCTCGAGCGCACGAACGACGCCGACCGCCAGCAGATCGCGTCGCTCCGCGACCAGATCAGCAACCTCGAGGCCGACGCGGCGAGCCGGTCCGACACCACGCGAGCGCTGCAGAACGTCGTCGCCGACCTGCGCCAGCACGCCGGGCTGACGCCGATCCACGGCCCTGGGGTGCGGATCGTGCTCACGGGCGGCCCTCCGGCTGACGATCCCACAGGCCAGGCCCGGTACCTGGTCACGTTCCAGGACGTGCAGGACCTGGTCAACCTGCTCTTCGCGGCGGGGGCGGAGGGCGTCTCGGTCAGCGGCCGCCGCATCACCCCGCTGAGCTCCTTCTCGGGCTCCGAAGGCGAGGTGGTGATCGACCAGGGTCCTCCGCTGTTCTCGCCGATCGAGGTCGACGCCGTGGGCGACCGGAACCGGATGGACACGGCGCTCCAGGACCCGACCGCGCTGCCGAGCCTGCGCATCCGCCAGGTCCAGTTCGGAATCGGCGTCGACGTCACCGGTGTGCCGGACATCACGCTGCCCGCCTACGACGCGAGCCTGGAGATCCCCCATGTCGGTCGGCTCTAGGCGTCCCCGCTCCCGCTCCCGCTCGTCCAGCGGCGCGGTCGCCGTCTGGATCATCGCGCTCCTAATCGCCGTGGTCGCCACCATCCAGCTGCGCAGCCAGGCGGAGGTCGAGCGCAGCCTTCAGTCGGCGGATCCCGCGACGCTGGCGTTCTCCATCGACCAGCTCCACCGCTCCAACGACGAGCTGCAGGCGCAGATCGCGACCCTGGAACGGCAGCGCGCCATGCTCCAGGGGGGCGATGGCAGCGCGGTCGACCAGGAGCTCAAGAACGAGGCCGACCAGCTGCGGATGGTCGAAGGCCTGGTCCCGGTCCACGGCCCCGGCATCGTGCTCACGCTCGACGCGTCAGGACTTACATACATCGACCTCGAGGACGCGCTCAACAACCTGGCGGCCGGCGGCGGCGAGGCGATGGCGGTCGACGGCCATCGCGTGGTGCTCGGCGTCGACGTCGAGCAGATCGAGAGCGGAGTCACCGTCGACGGCCAGCTCATCACCGTGCCCTGGACGTTCGAGGTCATCGGCGACCCGGCCCGCCTCACCGAGACCGCCGACCTCATGACCCAGCAGCTGCGCGGTGACCGCCGCGTCCACGTCGCCGCCTATACGGTCGAGCCGGACCTCGTAGTGCGCGGGGTGCTCAGCGAGCGGCCTTTCGTGTACGGGCTGCCGGCCTAGCCCGTCCGTTCGAGCGCTGGATCTCGGCCTGGAGCTTGTCCAGGCGCTCGTTGATGCGGTCTATGTCGTGCCGGCTGGGCAGTCGCAGCTGCCGCAGCGCGCGCTCGATGGCCTCGTCGACGATCGCCTCGAGGTTGCCGCGCCTGCGCTCCATCTCATTGACCAACTCGCCCGGCATCAGCGTCTTGCGCACGTAGTCGAGCAGGGCCTGCCCGCGGTCGAGCGCGTCCGCTCCAGCGTCCATCAAGCGCTTCGGCCCGCGGCGCTCCTCGGTCAGGACGATCTGCGAGAGGATCACCTGGGTGAGGTCGTGACCGCTGTCGCGATCGACCACCGTGATGTCGTGGCCGCCGCGCACCAGCTGCGCGATTTCGTCGAGCGTGACGTAGCGGCTCGTGCGCGTGTCGTACAGCTTGCGATTCGCGTACTTCTTGATAAGGTGACGCTCAGGGACAGGCATTGATCGCAAGGCGGATTCTAACGCGCTGCGTTATGGCATCCGAATTGGGAGGTGACAATGGCGACGAGGAAGCGAGCGTCCTCACGATCAGGTCTCAACCGGGCGGTGAAAGCCGGCAGGTCGGCGCTGCGCACCGCGGAGCGCAGGCTGCCGCCTGACGTCCGCAAACGGATCGAAAAGGCGATCAAAGACGGCCAGGGCCGCTTCGACGCGACGGTCAAGGACGTGCGCGCGCGAGTGAACAAGGCCGCGGGGCAGGCGGACGTCGACCGGGCTCTCAAGCGCCTCGGCGAGCTCCGCAAGCACGTGCAGACGATGGTTGGCAATGCCGCCGCCGCCGCCCGCACCGGGCGCAGCGCGGCCACGTCGACCGCGCGCCGAGCCACGACCCGCCGCACCGCGACCCGGAAGGCGGCGACCCGCAAGACGGCGACCCGCAAGACGGCATCCCGCAAGACCGCGACTCGCAAGACCGCGACTCGCAAGACTGCAACCCGCAAGGCGGCGACGCGCAAGACCGCGACGCGCAAGCCGGCGACGCGCAAGGCCGCGCCGGCGCGCTCGACCCCGACGCGCAGCACCTCGACGGCCACCGCGCGCAAGCCGGCCGCCCGCCGTACGGCGCCGCGGCGCCGGACCGCTCCGAAACCGGCCGTGATGCCGGCGCCGACCATCCGCTACGTTCCCCCGGCCATCACCGAAGCGCCCGGCCCGATGCCGCTGCACGTGGAGACGCCCGAGAGCTAGAGCTCTCCGAAGACCCGGACTCCGCCCAGCAGCACCGCCTGCGGGTGGAGTCCGTCCCACCTGTCGCGCGGCTCGTCGAGCGGGTCCGCGGCATAGACCTGCAGGTCGGCGAGCATGCCCGGGGCGAGGGTGCCCTTCTCGCGCTCTTCGAAGCTCGCATAGGCGCCGGCGGCCGTGTACGCGCGCAGCGCCGCCGCCACGCCGACTCCGTTGACGGGATCCTCCACGGCCGCGCGAATGCCGGGCCAGGGATTGGGATCCGGGGTGACGGGCAGGTCCGAGCTGAAGGCGACCGCCACGCCGGCGCGCAGCAGCGCGGCGTGCGGAGCGAGCTGGCTGGGGCGGCGAGCAGGGAAGAGGCCCGGGTACTGGCGCGCGGCTCGCGCGGCGAGGGGCTGCATGACCGCCACCATCCCGAGGCGACCGAGCCGGCGCTGCAGGTCCGGCGGGCATATGGTGCAGTGCTCGACGCGATGGCGGAGGTACGGCGCGCGCGCCGCCTGCACCGCGTCGCACATCGCCTCGATCGCGGCGTCGCCGATGGCGTGGGCCGCGACCTGAAGGCCCGCAGCGCTCGCGCGCGAGACCAGCTCCTTCAGCTCGTCTGGCGTCGTGCGCCACATGGACTCGCGGCCGCGCATGGCCACGCGCTCCGCGCCGCCGTCGACGAAGACCTTGATGGGTCCGGCCCGCACCATGGTCCCGCCGAACCCCGCGCGCAAGCCCAGCCCACGCGCCGCATCGAGGAGCTCCCAGGACAGGAACTCGTTGATGCGCATGCGCAGGCGGCCGTCGCCCGCGAGGCGCTGGTAGCAGAGGAGATCGTCGGCAAACCCTCGGTTCACCGCCGCGCCGGCCGACGTGATGCCGCGCGACACGAGCAGGTCCTGCGCCAGGAGGATCGCCTCCTCGCGGCGAGCGCGGTCGGGTGGCGGCTGCACGTCGGCGACGAGCCGCATCGCCGACTCGAGCAGAAGACCGTTCGGCGTGCCGTCCGCGTCGCGGCCGATGCGCCCGCCGTGCGGGTCGGGCGTCGCGGCGGTGATGCCGGCCGCCGCCAGCGCCGCGGTGTTGGCGACGCGGGAGTGGCCGCCCCGCTCGTCGATGAACGCGGGGCGCGAGCCGGTTGCCTCGTCCAGCTCACGGCGGTGCGGCGGGCGGTTCTCGGCCAGCTCGGGCGAGCGAAACCCCATGCCCTGCTGCCATTCGCCAGGACGGAGCGTGCGGCCGTGCCGGCGAAGGCGGGTGACGATCTCGGCGATGCTCGTCACGCCGCTGAGGTCGGCGCCGAAGCGCGTGAGCCCGAAGTAGACGACGTGCGCGTGCGCGTCGTTGAAGCCGGGCAGCACGGCCCTCCCGCCGAGCTTGACCACGCGCGTTCGCGGCCCGCGCAGGTCCATGACCTCCGCGTCACCCGCGGCCAGCACCCGGCCGTCCTGCACGGCGAGGTGCGACCGCACGCGCAGGCTGCCGCGCTCGAGCGTCCGGACGCGGCCGCCGGCGAGGATCAGATCGGCCTTCACGGCGCGGTTAGATTAGACGCGTGGACGTCATCGACCTCCGCTCCGACACGGTCACCATGCCGACGCCGGAGATGCGCCGCGCGATGGTGAGCGCGCCCCTGGGCGACGACGTCTTCGGCGACGACCCGATGGTCATCGAGCTCGAGGAGATGGCCGCGGCCCGCACGGCCAAGGAGGCGGCGGTCTTCGTGCCGAGCGGCACGATGGGCAATGTCGCGGGCGTGGTGGTCAACGCGCGGCTCGGCCAGGAGCTCATCGCCGACGCCGACTCGCACGTGTTCCTCTTCGAGGGCGCCGGGGCGGCGTCCATCGCCGGCGTGCAGATCCGGCCGGTCGCGACCGCCGCGGGCGTCATGTCGCCGGAGCAGATCCGCGCCGCCATGCGGCCGGCGGATGACCTGCACCAGCCCATCACGGCGGCGGTCAGCTTCGAGGACACGCACAACCGCCACGGCGGCGTGGTCTGGCCGCTGGAGGACCTGCGCGCCGCTTCCGCCACGGCGCGCGAGCTGGGGCTGCGCGTGCACCTCGACGGCGCGCGCATCTTCAACGCCGCGGTCGCGCAGGGCCTCGACGTCGCCGACATCGCCGCGTGCGGCGACACCGTCACGTTCTGCCTGTCGAAAGGCCTTGGCTGTCCCGCGGGCAGCGTGTTCTGCGGCGACCGCGAGGCCGTCGGGGAGGCGAGGCGCTGGCGCAAGCGGCTGGGCGGGGCGATGCGCCAGGCCGGAGTCCTCGCCGCGGCCGGCGTGGTCGCGCTCGACACGATGGTCGACCGCCTGGCCGAGGACCACGCCAACGCGCGAACGCTCGCGGAGGGCCTGGCCGAGCTGCCGGGGATCACGTGCGACCTCTCGCGCGTGCAGACGAACATCGTGTACTTCGACGTCAAGGGCATGACCGGTCTCGAGTTCGAAGACGAGTGCCGCAAGCGTGAGGTTCTCGGGGGCGCCACGGACGCTCATCGTGTGCGCTTCGTGACCCACAACGGCATCACCGCGCAGGACGTGCAGGAGGTGCTGCGAGTCTGCGCTGAAGTCCTGAGCGCGTGAGCACCTCGCTGCGCCTGTCCGCGGACGGGCTGTTCTACTGGGACGGCGCGCAGTGGGTCAGCACGCTTTCGCCGGACGGCCACCAGCGCTGGGACGGAACTCGCTGGGTGCCGCTGCAGAGCGTCGCGGTGCCGGTGACGGCCGGTTTGGTGGCGCCGCCGCCGCCTCGCCCGCGCACCGTGCGCACGCCGACCTCCTGGACCAGGCCGCTGCAGTGGGCGATCGCCGGCTGGTACGCGCTCCAGTGCGCGTGGGCGATCTCGCTGGCCGCACTCCTCGCCTTGAACCTCAACGATTTCGCGAACTCCTTCGTCGTCGCGGAGGAGCGCGCGCACCCGCAAGACCTGCTGCCTCCGCCGGGTTACGCGACCGACCTCGCGCTGACTGCGGCCTTCTACCTGTTCGCGGTGGTTGCTCCGGTGGTCGGCGTTTCGGTCGTCGTCATAGTCACGGCCCTCAGGCGATCGACGTGGGGTTGCTACGTGGCCATGGCGGCGCTGGTGGTGTCGGCGTTCGCGGTTCCGCTGACGCTGCTCGGCTTCTTCCTCCCTTTGTGGATCGTCCTCTCGAGCGCGGCGGTGTCGGCCGCTCTCCTGGTGTGGATGCTCGTCGCGGTGCTGCGCCGTGGACCGTGGGCGATGACGCGCAGCCCGTCAGGCGGTCAGTAGCGAAGCCAGCAGCCCGGTGTCGATGTTGCCGCCGCTGACGATCGCGACTGTGACCGGCCCGGGCTCGAGCTGCTCGAGCGCCGCGTAGGCGAGAGCGCCGGCGCCTTCGGCCACGACCTTCGCCGTGCCCGCGAGCTCGGGGATCGCGGCGCGCAGCCGCGGCTCGGGCACGGTGATCCAGCGGTCGACCAGCTCCTTCAAAAGCTCGAACATGCGCGGGTCGAACGGGGCGGTCGTGCCGTCGGCGATCGTGTCGGGCGTCAACGGCACGGGCCCGCCGGCCTCCATCCACCGCGTCCACGACGCGTAGCCGTCCGACTGCACCCCGACCACCACGACGTCCTTCCTCACGCCCTTGATCGCCGAGGCGATGCCGCTGATCAACCCGCCGCCGCCGACTGGGACCACGACCCGCTCGAGCTCGGGAACGTCTTCCATCAGCTCCAGGCCGATCCCGCCATGACCCGCGATCACGCCCGGCTCGGCGAACGGATGAATGAACGTCTCGGGCTCGTCTTTCCACGCCTGCGTGTTCAGCCACTCCAGCACCCTGTCGCGGGGGAGAAGCACGGGCGTCGCGCCCCAGCGCCGCACGCCGTCGATCTTGGTGGCGGGCGCGGTCTCGTACATCACGACGCGGCATGCCACGCCGAGCGCGTGGGCGACGTACGCGCAGGCCTGGGCGGCGTTGCCGGCGCTGACGGTGATCAGCCCTTTCTCCAGCTGGTCCTTCGGCGCCGCGAGCGCGGCCGCGAAGAACCCTCGGACTTTGAAGCTGCCCGTCGGCTGGAGGCACTCGAGCTTGAGCTGGGCGCCCTCCACGGGAAAAAGCGGTGTGCGCTGCACGTAGGGTCGGGCCCGCTCGGCCGCCGCCTTCACCTCAGCGATGGGTAGCAATCGGATAATCGTAGGGATGCCGATCTACGAGTACCGCTGCGCCGCCTGCGGTAAGCGCTCGTCGTCGCTGCTGCCTGCGTACTCCTCCCCCGACCCCGCGTGTCCGCACTGCGGCAAGGCGGAGCTCAAGCGCCTGGTGTCGACCTTCGCCACCGTGCGCTCGGGCGATTCAGGCGATGACTTCGGCGACGACGACTTCGGCGGCGGCCACGACCACGGCGAAGGCGACGGGATGGACGGCGACGACTTCGGCGGCGGCTTCGACGGCGGAGAGGACGACTTCTAGAGGCCGGGCCTCTAGCCTGGTCTGAGGACGGCGTTCGCCGCCGCGATGAGCTCGTCGCGATGCGAGTCGTCGTGCGCGAATATCCGGAAGAGCGACATCTGCACCGGCAGCCGCTTGAACAGGTCGAGCACGCGGCTCTGCTGGAAGCTGCCCTCGAGCGGCTCGTAGAACAGGATGTCGGCGGTCTCGGTCATGGGGTTGAAGGCGCGCGACTCCTGGGCCGCGACGTCGACCTCGAACTCGATGTCGCGCAGCCGCGGCGGGAGCTCGGCGCGGATGCGAGAAGCGAACTGCAGGCGCGTCACGCGCAGAGCGCGTGCGGGAAGGTCCCGCGCGTCCGACAGCCCCTGGTACACGAGCTTCCACTTGAGCTTGCGGGCGACGATCTCGGACCAGGCGCGCCCCAGCTCACGACGCTCGCCGTCACCGTCGCGGGCCCAGCGGTCGACGTCCGACAGCAGTGACCACTCGGTCAGGGCCTGGTAGTCGTCGAGCCGGTCGAGCGGGTTGCCGCCGAGCAGCAGGTCGAGCGTCGCGCGGAACACCTCGCGGAGCTGCAGGTCGATCCGGCGGACCGTGCGGTGGAAGTAAACCTGGTGGTACAGGTACAGCCTCGCGTTCAGGAACATGTAGAGCGCCTCGGCGGCGTGGGCGTGCAGCGTGAGCCCGCGCTCGGAGATGAACGAGTAGTGCAGGATGCGCTGGACGTCCACCGGCCCGGCCGCGACGCCACAGATGTAAGAGTCGCGAGGGACGTAGTCCATGTTGTCGGCCGAGTAGGAGCCGACCATCGCCGGCTTGAGGGCGGCGAGCCAGGCCGGCGGCTCGAACCCTTCGAGTCCGGCGGCCGAGATGAGATACGCGACCCAGCGCGGCTCGATGCGCTCGCCGCCGGCGAAGTCCGCGGCGGGTGAGGCGCCGAGCCCGCCGATCATGGGCGCCAGCGGCCCGGCGATCAGGGCACGGCCGATGACCTCGTGGTCGATCGACCAGCGGTCGAGATAGTTCTCGTCGAAGAAGTGCCCGAACGGCCCGTGCCCGACGTCGTGCAGCAGACCGGCCATGCGCATGGTCTCCTCGACCAGCGCCGGCGACGGCGTGTCGCCGCACGTGGACTCGAGCGTCGGGTACAGGTGCCTAGCCCACTCGCCCGCCAGGTGCATGGCGCCGAGCGCGTGCTGAAAGCGCGAGTGCTCGGCGGTCGCGAAGACCCACCACGCGCTCTGCAGCTGGTGGATGCGGCGGAGGCGCTGCAGCCACGCGCCGTCGATCAGGTCCTGCTCCGAAGTCTCGCCCGGCACGCCGCCGGGACCGCCCTTGGTGATGCGCAGGTAGCGGTAGATCGGGTCGGAGAACAGGTTCACGCGCGAGTACTCGGCGGTGGCGTCGGCCATCAGGCGATTATCACGGTGAGTGAGCGATCCCACCAACGGCGTCCGGCTCTTTAACAGCGGTCACTTCTGGGAGGCGCACGAAGCCTGGGAGACCGAGTGGATGCCCGACCGCAAAGGCGCCGACTCCGGTTTCTACAAGGGCCTGATCCAGGTCGCGGCCGGCTGCTTCCACTACCAGCGCCACAACCGGCGCGGCGCGGTCAACAAGTGGACGAGCGGCGCCGGCTACCTGCGTCCTTACCTGCCGGTTCACCTGGGCGTGCGCCTCGACGACCTGGTGCGGAGCGTCGACGGCTTCCTCGCCGCCATGAAAGGCGGGGCTTGGCCGGACCTCGAGATGCCGCGGATCGATCAGGAGTAGGGCGGAAAGCGCCGCCCGGCGCCCGACTCGATGAGCCCGCCGTGCCCGAGCCTCAGCAGGTCGCCCGCATCCGCGCGGCCGTAGGCGAAGACGAAGGGCAGCAGCAGGTCCAGAGAGCTCGACCGCCCGAAGCCGGCGCAGGAAGCGACGCCGATGACCGCGGCCTCGCCGAGTCGCCCCAGCCAGAGCATGCTGCCCGGGTGCATCGGCGCGCCGAGCTGCAGCAGCTCGCCGCCGGTGGTCGCGAGCTCCGCGTAGGCGGGGTCGAGCGGGTCGATGGCCGATGCGCCCGCAAACAGGACGAGCTGCGCGCCCAGGCGGCTCGCCTCCCGGTACGCCTCCGCGACCACCTGAGAGTTGCGCGCGACCTCGCGCACTGCGATCACCTCCGCGCCGTACCAGCCAAGCTTGCGCGTGACCGCGGCGCGGAAAAGCTCGCGCGCCTTGGGCTTGAGGCGCTCGGTGGCGACGACGAACGTGCGCAGCGGGAGAAAGGGCACGAGCTCCACCACCGGCCCGCGCTCGCGGCACAGCTCCTCGACGCGATCTAGGAGGGCGCCCGGCACGGCCACCGGCGTGACCTTGCAGCCCGCGACCTCCTCGCCCTCCGCCACGGCCTGGCCGTCCATCACCGTGAACACGGACACGTGGCCGAGGGCATTGATGGCGTTGACCACGTCGCCACGGACCCGCACCAGCCCGCGCCCGGTCGCGACGAGGCGCGACTGGCTCTGGACCGGAGGCCTCGCCTCCAGGCCGGGAGCGCTGAGCGCCGCGGCGAGCCGCCGCGCGGCCTCGTCCTCGTGCACGTCGCCGGGCTCGAGCTCCACCAGGTGGACCTCGCCGGCGGCGCGGACCGCGTCCAGGTCGGCGGCCGTCAGCAGCGCGCCCTTGCGCAGGTTCGGCCCCAGGTCGTGGACGAGCACGCGTCCTTCTATGTCCGCCGCCCGCGCCCCTTTTCCCTCGAGCCGGTGCGGTCGCATAGTTGAACGATAGTGAGGCTGCACAACACGCTCACGAGGCGCACCGAGGACCTGGCGCCGGTGGACGCCGCGGGCGTGAGGATCTACTCGTGCGGGCCGACCGTGTACCGGTACGTGCACGTCGGCAACCTGCGCACCTTCATGTTCGCCGACTTCCTCAGCCGGGCACTCGAGTACCTGGGGCGGCCGGTGACGCAGGTCATGAACATCACCGACGTCGGCCATCTCGTCGACGACACGTTCGACCGCGGCGAGGACAAGATGCTCGTCTCCGCGCGCCTGGAGAAGCGGTCACCGGAAGAGATCGCCGCGTACTACACCGCGGCGTTCATGGAAGACGCCGCGCGCGTGAACATCCGGCCGGCCGCGAAGTATCCACGCGCGACCGACTACATCCCGCAGATGCAGGAGATCATTGCGCGGCTCATCGAGAAGGGCCACGCATACGTGATCGAGGGCACCGTGTACTACGACATCGCGAGCTTTCCGTCGTACGGCAAGCTCTCGCACAACTCGACCGAGAAGCTGCTCACGGGCACGCGCGGCGACGTCGACCCGCGCAAGCGGAATCCCGGCGACTTCACGCTGTGGAAGGCGGCCGGCGAGCACCGGCTGCAGGTGTGGCCCAGCCCGTGGGGCGACGGGTTCCCCGGCTGGCACATCGAGTGCTCGGCGATGTCGATGGCGCTGCTCGGCGAGCGTTTCGACATCCACACCGGCGGGACGGACAACGTGTTCCCGCACCACGAGGCCGAGATCGCACAGTCGGAAGGCGTCACCGGGCATCCGGTCGTCGGCGTCTGGATGCACGGCGGCCACCTTTTGCTCGCGGGCGCGCGGATGGCGAAGTCGGCCGGCAACTTCTTTCGCATCACCGAGCTCGTTGAACGGGGTTTCGACCCGCTCGCGTTTCGCTACCTGATGCTGCAGGCGAAGTACCGGACCAAGCTCAACTTCTCGACCGAAAGCCTCTCGGGCGCGGACCACGCGCTGAACCAGCTGCGCCGGCGCGTGTCGGAGTGGATGCACGGAGAGGTCGGTCCCGCCGGCGATTACGAGGCGCGGTTTCGCGCGGCGCTCGAGAACGACCTCGACATGCCGGCGGCCATGGCGCTGGTGGCGAAGCTCATGCGGTCGGACGTCGCGCCCGGTGCGAAGGCGCGCCTTCTGGTCGGGTGGGACCGCGTGCTCGGGCTGAACCTCGCTCCCGACAAGACGGCCGCGGCCGCCCTTCCCGAAGGCGCGGCCGGCCTGCTGGCCGAACGCGAGCGGGCCCGCGCGGCCAAGGACTTCGCCACCTCCGACCGCCTGCGCGACCAGCTCTCGGCGATGGGCGTCAGCGTCACCGACACCCCGGCCGGGCAGCGGTGGCGGATCCTCAAGAAAGAGTGAGGCCGGGCCCCCAGCGGGTCCGGCCTCGTCGAGAGGAAGGGGCTGTTTAGCCCACCGCCCAGGTCATCAGCTGTGGCTGTTGGTCGGAGGGACGGTGCTCGGCTTGCCGTGGGTCTTGTCGGACGGCTGGCCGTGGCCGTTACTGTTGTCCTGGCCCTTGCCGTGGCCGTTGCGAGCGTTGCTCGCCTGATGCGAGTCGCTGACCTGCTCACCGTGTTGCTTGGCGAAGGCGCTCACGCACGGCCCAATTCCGCGCACGCCCGACGCCCGCAGCGTGGTCTTGCACGTGGCCACCGTCTGCTTCACCTGCTGGCCCCAGACGTTGGGGTTCAGGCTGCCCGTCGTCGCCACCTCGGTCATAACGCCGGCACCCGCAGCCGCGAGCGCGGCGACGGCGAAGCCTGTCGCGAGCTTGGCAGCGATTGCGGCCCCTGTTCCGCCTAGAAGTCGTTTCATGAATCCTCCCGAGGCCGGGGTTCTCCATGCGGGAATCGAGGCGGAATCAACCGGGCCTAGGATCCGGTTCAGCTCCCGTTCGATCTCGCGGTCAAAGTCACTCATGTGTCCGACCTCAGTCAGAAGGGACGCTGTCCTCCGAGAAAGTACCCACCTCGATTTGCGGCCCCGATTTCGGCTCATGGCCGAGCGCCCTTCGGAGGTTCTCTTTGGCGGCGGCCAGCCGCGACGCCACGGTGCGCTCCGGCACGCCCAGCGCGGCGCCGATCTCGCGGTTCGTATACCCGTGGTGGTGGCGCAGGACGATGGCGGCCGCCTGCTTCGGCGGCAGCTTGCGCAGGGCTTTGAACAGGTCCGACCGCTCGGCCAGGCTCGCCGGGTCCGGAGGCGGCGTCGGCCGGCCGATACGCCGGAGCACCTGCCCGACCTCGCGCATGCGCTCGTAGCGCTGGTGTGAGATCGCGGTGTTGATGGCGATCCGGTGCACCCAGGCCTCGGCCGGCGCGTCGCCCCTCCAGTCCTTCCAGGTCCGGTACGCGCGCACGAAGGCCTCCTGCGTGCAGTCCTCTGCGGCCGCGCGGTCGCCGAGCACGCCCATGAGGGTGCCCAGAACGCGGTTGTACGAAGTCCGGTAGAGGCGCTCGAAATCGGCCTCGTCACCTGGCTTGTAATCCATCTTTACCGGCTCGCTTGACTCCGAACTAATGTTCGATTAACCTCCAGATCGCCGCCATGACGTCCCAGCTGCCGCCTTTCAACGCATCCAGCCTGCAGGGCGATATAACGCTCGACCGCCTAATTCCGTCATCCCCCGCCGTTTTTGCTCCACTCCCGTCCGACCTCAAGCCCGAGCTCGCCGCAGCCCTGCGGAGCCGTGGTATCGAACGCCTCTATTCTCACCAAGCGGAGGCGTATGCGGCCGTCAGAAGCGGCCGGCACCTGGTCGTGGTGACGCCCACCGCCAGCGGAAAGACTCTCTGCTACAACCTACCGGTCCTGCAGCGGCTGCTGGAAGACCCGGAGCGGCGGGCCATCTACCTTTTCCCGACCAAGGCCCTGGCCCAGGACCAGCTGGCCGAGCTGGGCGCGCTCAAGGCCGGCCTGCCCCTCGACCTTCGCGTCGACACGTACGACGGCGACACCTCGCCTGGGCGCCGCACCGCCATCCGCGAAGGCGGCCACATCGTGATGACGAACCCGGACATGCTGCACACGGGCGTGCTGCCGCACCACACCCGCTGGCGGCGCCTGTTCTCGAGCCTGGAGTTCGTCGTCATCGACGAGCTGCACACCTACCGCGGCCTCTTCGGCAGCCAGGTTGCGAACGTGATTCGCCGCCTGAAGAGAATCTGTGAGTTCTACGGATCCCGGCCGACGTTCATCTGCGCGTCGGCGACCATCGCCAACCCGCTGCAGCTCGCGCAGCGCCTGCTCGAGCAGGACGACGTCGCGCTGGTCGACCGCAGCGGCGCCCCGCGCGGCGAGCGGCGGCTCGTCTTCTACAACCCGCCGCTGCTCAACCGCGAGCTGGGCGTACGCCGAAGCTCGATGCTCGAAGCCCGCCGCATCGCGGCGCCGTGGATCCGCGCGGGCATTCAGACGATCGTCTTCTGCAAGAGCCGGCTGCAGGTCGAGGTGATGCTCAGCTACCTGCGCGAGGATCTCGCGCCGCGGCTCGACACGCACCAGCGCGTGCGCGGCTACCGCGCCGGATACCTTCCACTCCACCGCCGCGAGATCGAGGCCGGCCTGCGCGCGGGGGACATCACCGGGGTCGTCAGCACCAACGCGCTCGAGCTCGGCATCGACATCGGCAGCCTGGAGACGTCGGTGCTCGTCGGCTACCCCGGCACCATCGCGTCGACCTGGCAGCAGCTCGGCCGGGCGGGCAGGCGATCGGGCTCGGTCGGCGTCTTCGTCGCCTCGAGCTCCCCGCTCGACCAGTTCATCGTCCGCCATCCCGACTACTTCCTCAGCTCCGACCCCGAGGAGGGGCTCATCGACCCCGACAACCTCCTCATCCTCGCCGGGCACCTCCAGGCCGGGCTCTTCGAGCTGCCGTTCGAGGACCAGGAGCACCTGGGCCGGGCGGACGTGGGCGAGCTCCTTCAGGTGTTCGAAGAGGACGGTTCCGCGACCCGCTCGGCCGGCCGCTGGTTCTGGAGCCGGCAGGCGTTCCCGGCGGAGGAGGTGCACCTGCGGCGCATCGCCGCCGACAACGTGATCATCATCGACACGTCGCAGCCGCGTCCGCAGGTCATTGGCGAGATGGACCAGTTCTCCACGCCGGTGTTCCTGCACGAGGAGGCGATCTACCTCCACGAGGGCGCGCAGCACCACGTCGACCGGCTCGACTGGGACGAGAAGAAGGCGTACGTGCGGCCGGTCGAGGTCGACTACTACACCGACGCCCTGTCCTCGGTGACGATCCAGGTGCTCGACACGTTCGCGGGACCGGACGGAGAACCGGTCGCGCGCCACCACGGCGAGGTAAAGGTCACCGCGCTCGCGAGCATGTTCAAGAAGATCCGGTTCCACACTCACGAGAACATCGGCTCCGGGCCGATCCACCTGCCGGAGCAGACCCTGCACACGACCGGCTACTGGCTCACCCTCGACCACGACCTGTGGGTCGCGCCCGGACGCGAGACGCTGGACCACCCCGCGAAATCAGACGATTTCGCGGGGACGCCGATGGAAGCCGGCCTGCAGGGCATGGCCCACGCGCTGCGCCACGTCGCTTCGCTGCGCCTGATGTGCGACCCGCGCGACCTCGGCTCGACGGCGGAGGTGCGCTCGATCACGACCAGGCTTCCGACCGTGACCGTCTACGAAATCTATCCGGGCGGCGTCGGTTACTCGGCGCGCATGTACGACCTGCATCACCAGCTGCTGGCGGACGCGGCCGCGCTCGTGCGCGACTGCCCCTGCGCCTCCGGCTGCCCGTCCTGCATCGGACCGCTGCACATGGTGGAAGGAGCAAAGGCCGCATGTCTTCGGTTGTTGGAAGCCGAGTCTCACTCCGCGAGCGTCTTGATCGCCTAGGCGGCCAGCCGCGACGCGCGCCGCAGCCGAAGCCCACGATCGACATCCCGCGCGGCTTCGAGCCTGTCGACACGCCGTACGGCGTCGCGCTGCTGCGCCAGGACGTGGTGTCGCTCAAACCCCTCGAACCCGATCCGGGCGTCGTCGCCTATCTCGACACCGAAACGACAGGACTGTCGGGCGGTTCAGGCACGTTGATCTTTGCGGCGGCGGTGGCACGCCCCATCGCGGACGGCGAGCCGTCCGCGACCGGTTCATCGGCCGGTGGCCTGCGGCTCGCGCAGTTCTTTCTGCCCCAGCCCGGCATGGAGCCCGCCTTCCTCTACGCGCTGAACGACGAGCTGCAGGCCGCGAGCGCGATCGCGAGCTTCAACGGCGGATCATTCGACCTGCCGATCCTGCGCACACGCTGGGTGATGGCGCGCATGGGCGGCGAGCTCGCGCATCCAGGGCATTTGGACCTGCTCACGCTCGTGCGCGCGCTGTACCGCCATCGCATGGAGAGCTGCACGCTGCGCACGGTCGAGGAGCGCCTGCTCGGCTACGAGCGCGAGGACCCCATCGGCGGGGCTTTTGCCCCCGACGCGTACTTCGCGTACATGCGCACGGGCTCGAGCACGATGCTCGAGCTGATCCTCGAGCACAACCGCCTGGACGTGATCAGCCTGGTCTACCTGCACTCGCTGCTGCTGAAGCGGCTCCAGGGTATGGACGCTGACATGGACGCTTCCGACTGGCTGGCACTGGGCCGGCATCGGTTCCGACGCGGCGCGCGCGCCGACGGCTGGCGGGCGCTGCGCAACGCGGCCGGCTTTCGCGATGGCGACGCCGCGGCGACCGCGGGCCTGTGGATCTCTCGACGCCTCGTTCGCCGCCGCGCCATCGACTCGGCCGACCGCCTGCTCGAAGACATGGAGGAGCGGTTCGGGGGCGACGTCCGGGTCTCGGTCGCGCGGGCGCGTTTGCTGGAGTGGCGCCGGCGCGACCCGACGCGCGCCCTGTCGGTCGTGGAAGCAGCCCAGCGGCGAGTGCCCGAGGCGGCGCCACAGCTCGAAGCTCGTCGGGAACGCCTGACGAAGAAGGTCGGCCGCTTAGGCGGGAGTCGGGATGGGCTCCGCGACCGCCGGCAGCGCAACCGCGGGGAGGGATGGCTCCAGGGTTCCCTCGGCTACGGCGCGGCCCAGGGCGTCGACGACGGCCGGGTCGAATTCCGTGCCTGAGGTCGCCTTGAGCTGATCGACCGCGGCGGCAGCCGCTACTCGTTCACAGCCGCGGCCGGCGGTGCGTGCCTCATACGCCTCGGCCACCGCGAGAATGCGCGCCGGGCGCGGTATCGCCTCACCCGCGAGCCCGTCGGGCTTGCCCTGGCCGTCCCATCTCTCGTGGTGGTGGCGAACGGCGCTCGCCACCTCGGGCGAGAAGCGCGCGCCCGCCACGATCTTCTCGCCCTCCTCCGCGTGGCCCGGCATCTCCGGCCGCTGTGCGTCGACGGCCAGCGTCATGTGCCCGACGTCGTGCAGGAAGGCGGCGGTGCGCAGCTCCTCGAGCTCGCTGCCGGTCACGCCGAGGAAGCGCGCCATCGATTCCGCGATCGCGGCGACGCGGCTCGAATGGCCCTGAGTCACGGGGCTGCGGTGGTCGACGGCGTGCGCCGCCGCGACGACGACCTGCGGCCCCGCGTCGGCGAGCATGGTCATGAGGTTGCCGTCGGCGAGCTCCAGCTCGGTGACCAGCTGGGGGAAGGTGCAGGCGCGGTCTTTGCCTTCGCGCTTGGCGAGGTAGAGGGCCTGGTCGGCCGCGGCGACGAGCTCGGATGCGCTGAGCGCGTCCTCGGGATAGGTGGCGACGCCGATGCTGAAGGTCAGCGCCTTGCCGGGCGTGGTGGTGACCGCGGCGGCGTGCACGGCGTCGACGATGCGGTACGCAAGTCGCTGGGCGCCGACGGCGGACGTGTCGACGGCCATGATCGCGAGCTCGTCGCCTCCGTAGCGCGCGACCGCGTCCTGCGCGCGGGCGGCGCTGCGGACGATGCGCGCCCCGATCTGCAGCACCAGGTCACCGTGCTGGTGGCCGAGCTCGTCGTTGACGGACTTGAAGTGGTCGAAGTCGATGAGCAGCAGCGAGAGAGAGGTGGAGGCGCGGTCGGGGCGCGCGAAGGCGGTCTCGAGCCGGCGCCGCAGCTCGCGCACGTTGAACAGGCCGGTGAGGCCATCGGTCGTTGCCTCCTGCGTGCTGCGGTGATAGCGGAGGGCGTTGGCCATCGCCACCGCCGAGCTGCCGGAAAGCGCCTCGACGACGAAGAGGTCCTGGTTGCTGAACGCCTGGCCTGGCCGGCTGAGGCTGAGGAGGGCGGTGATGCCGTCGCCTGATGTCATCGGCACGACCATGTTCATGCGGTCGGCGGAGAAGGCCGCCGTACCGGAGCGAGCCACGCGCGAGAGCTGGGCGTCGTCTATGAACTCCGGCGCCACCTCCGCCGCGCGCACGCGCGACGCCACGACCGAGAGGCCGTCGGGTGAGGCGAGCACCATGCTGCCCTGGGCCGCGCCGCTCATCTCCAGAGCGTCGGCCACCACGACGCCGAACACGTCCTTGATGTCCGTCTCCGAGATGATGCTCGAGCTCATCTCGTGCAGCAGGTCGGCCTGCGCCGCGCGGCGCACCGCCTGCCGGCGTTCGCGCTCGAGCTCGCGCGTCATGTAGCCGGTCGCGAGGGCGACGACCAGGAAGAGAAAGACGACGCCGAGGGCCGCGACGCGCGAGCTGGGATCTGACGAGACGGTTTGCGGGGTGAACGTGCCCCCGACGAACAGATAGATGAAGGCGATCACGACGGCGGAGATCACGCTGGCGACGGCGCCGAACCGCACGGCGTTGGTGATGACCGAGAGGAAGAGGGCGAGGAAGTAGGGGCTGTTGAAGCCGTCGGAGAGGTAGACCAGCGCCGCGGCGAACAGGATGTCCAGCACCATCGTCGAGAGGCTGAACTGCTTGCCCGGCTTGTAGCCGCGGAAGAGGAGGACGGTCACGATGCCGGCCATCACCGCCCAGGCGGCGAGCACGAAGTCGACCGTGTCCTTGGCCTGGATGCTCGTCAGCGTGGTGAGGTTGATCAGCGCGCCCAGAACGGCCAGGAAGATCCATCGGAACATGACCGCGACGCGCTCGCCGAAGATCCGGCGCTCGGCGTCGAAACTCTCGTTCAGGGCGCGTGCGCGGACTTCCTGCTGACGCGGGTCGCCTGCCACCGCCGCCAAGGTGCTCACTGGATTTCTTTCGATTCGGGTCGCTGGACCGCTTTCGGGAGGCTACCATTCACACTCGCCGTTTCAGCCGGCACAGCGCACGAAATGAAGCCCAGCTTCGTTATGGCCCTACACAAGGTGAATCCCCGCACGACCACAGTCACAAAATCGCGGCGCGCCACGCGGCTTGAAAGCCGAACGGCCGTTCGCGCTCGGCGTCAGCGCGGCCAGTCGCTGGTGGAGTTCGCGATCTCCTCGATCGTGCTGCTCCTGCTGATGATGGGCCTGCTCGACCTGTCGCGCGCCTTCTACTTCTCGGTCAACCTGCAGGGCGCGGCTCGCGAGGGCGCCCGGCACGGCGCGTGGTACAACACCTCCGCCCGCACCAACAACTTCCTCGACGACACCGACGTCATGACCGCGGTCAACCAGGGTCTCAACGGCGCCGGCCTCACCGCCACGTTCGTGCCCAGCGGCGGCTGCCTCTCGCCGACGGACGGCAACGCCTTCAACAACAAGCCCTATGCCAGCGCCGCCTTCCCGGCGAGCACTCAGCAGGTGAACGCGTACATCTGCTACACGGAGCCGGGCGGTGCGCTGCAGCTGGGCACCAGACCGACGGCGCCCACGGACAACTCGTGGAGGCTCGGCGACATCAACGTGTCGCTGTTGATGAACTTCGCCCTCATCACGCCTTTGATCCAGGGCCTCTTCGGCAGTGGACTCCAGCTGGCCTACAACCAGCACTTCACGATCCAGGGGAAGCCATGAAGCATCACAACGCGGCCTGGTTCGCCCGCCGTGGACAGCGATCGCAGGGGCTGACGGAGTTCGCGCTCATCGCGCCCGTGATCCTGCTGCTGACGTTCGGCATCATCGACTTCGGCCGCGGCCTGTACTTCTACATCACGCTGCAGCAGGCGGCGAACGAAGGCGCACGCGTCGCCGTGCGCGCGTCCTACTTCATCGATCCCAACGGCTCGACGCACCAATGGCCGACCGACGCGGACGTCGCCAGCGCCGTCCAGCAGCACGCCGTCACGGAAAACCTCGCCAACCCCTGCCCCAACGGCCCGATCCCGAACGGCGGCAACCCGGTCGGCTCGCCATCGCTGCCGCCGCCCAACACCGGTTGGATCTTCATCACCGATCCCAGCGCGGCCGGCAACGGCACGCCCAACGGACCCCGCGGAGGGCTCGGCACGCTTCCCGCCCCAGGACCGGGATGCAACGTCATCACCCCCGCCGTCGGCAACGAACCGATCAAGGTCACCCTGTGGTTCACCTTCCAGCCGCTCACCCCGATCATCCAGCAGGTGGTCGGCAACAACATCATCATCACCGCGTACGCGGTCTACCGAGCTGAGTACAGCAACTGAGGAACATGAAGACGCCGAAATCCCAAAGCCTTAAGCAGCTGCGCGCCGGCGCACAAACCGGTCAGGCCATCGTCCTGATCGCCCTGCTCATACTTGTCCTTTTCGGCATGCTCGGCCTGGCCATCGACTCCGGCCGGGCCTATGTCGACCGCCGCGACCAGCAGGCCGCGGTCGACGCGGCCGCGCTCGCGGCGGGTGACTGGTATGAGAACTACGCCAACCTGTACGGGTCGACCCTGCCGCAGTCGAAGCAGGTTTACGAGCACAATCTGCACTTCTACAGCGGACCAACGTCCGACTCCGACACGACGACGTTCGTCGGCGTGAACAACAACCTGCAGCAGGACACCGACGTGATGACGTTTCCTGGCGGCTACTCGCTGACGATCGTCGCCACCAACACCCAGTTCAACGGCTACCAGTTCGACTTCACCAGCGTCCACCAGCTGCCCCTGGCGTTCATGCAAATCTTCGGCGGCAGCCCAACCGTGACCATCAGCGCGACGGCCACCAGCATCGTCGGCAACCAGCGGCAGACGCCGGCCCTGCTGACGCTGAGCACGGGGAGCTGCGCCCTGAACCTGAAGGGTTCGGCGACTCTGACCCTGCTCGGTGACGCGTACTCGAACGGCACCGCATGCGTCGACGCCAACCTGCAAGAGGCCGGCAACTGCTACGGCGCGGCCGGGTCCACCTGCGGCTCCGCGACCTACTACTGCTACAACTCGACTCCCGGGTTCGTGCCCTACCCGCCGCCGTGCAAGTCAGGTGACACGCAGGGCCAGCCCGTCGTGCCGGCGCCCACCCTGCCCGACCCCGGCTACCTCGCGTCTTCCGTGCCCTACTACTCCACGCCTCAGGCCGAGGCGGCGGGCAATCGGGGCACGTGGACCGAGATGTACCCGGGCGTGTACGGCACCTTCCACCTCTCCGGCTGCGGAGGTGCGAACGCCGCGGGATGCTGCGTCTTCCTCGACGCCGGCGTGTACGACTGGACGAACGGCTACACCTCCGACGCCACGGGCAGCCTGGTGTCGAACGAGCTGAAGGCGCCCGACGAGGAGCTCTATTCCGCGCCGGGCACGACCAACCTCGCCGGCATCCAGTTCTGGAACCAGAACGGTGTCAACTGCGCCGGGAACTTCTCGCTTGCGGTCAACATCGTCTCGGGCTATGGCATCAAGCACAACGGGATCAACGCCGCGAACACATGGGGCGTCGAGCTGACGTCGGTTCGCTGGGACACGTTCATCGACCCCACGATCACGCCCAACCCGTGCTTCTCATCGCCCGGCTGCCGGCGGGAGAGCGCGCCCTCCGAGTGCCAGCAGGTGGTCACCGACGACACCAAGGACCAGGTGATCGACGTGAGCATCACCGAGAACGCGCCTGGAGCCCAGTACTACAACGTGTACGTGAACCCCTACGGCTGCAACGGCAACCCGAACCAGTTCGCCTTCATCGACCGCTTCCTCGCTCCGGGCTACGTCGACGGCGGGTCAGCTCCGGCGTCCCCGGTCGGCCCCTTCCCGAATGGCACCGGAGTTACGCTCTCCAACGGCAAGGGCGGCTACATCTGCAGCGCCGCCGGCCACTCCATCTGCGCCATCACCGCCAGCCAGCTGAGCCCGACGGGCCTGTGCTACGCCCAGGTCCGCAGCGCCAACTGCCAGACGCCGGACGACGAGCTCGCGCCGCAGTGCTTCAGCAGCTGCCCCCCTCCGCCCGGGCTGCTCTCGCAGGAGAACGCGGCGATGTCGCTCGAATATCCTCCCTACACCGGCGGCGACGTCGCCAACGAGAACTACTGCGTGGTGTCGCCCAACCCAGGCGACCCGAGCGCTCCGTGCGCCACCTCCAAAGTCACGCCCGGCGCGGTGCAGTTCTACCTGCCTGCCGGCTCCTGCGTTTCCCAGCAGGCCCAGGGCGCCACGTATGTGTTCGCGGGCCTGCAGTACAACTGGATCGTGATCTACTCGCCGGCGAGCAACACGTGCGCCAACGTCATGAACGGTGGGTCCGCCACCCAGTACATCGGGACCATCTACACGCCCGGAGCCAACTGGACCATCAACGGTGGTAACCGGTCGCCCCTCGCCGGCCAGGTCATCTGCTACACGGCGTCGGTGAGTGGCGCCGGCGCGGTCGGCATCGACTTCAACCCCAACTACTCGCCGGCACCGCCGGCGGCGCGACTGATCAACTGAAACTCGATGGGATGGCGGTCCAGCTAGGACCGCCATCCAACTCTGCTGATCGGGTATTGAGGCCGAGCTCACCGTCTCTTCAGGCGGAATTCAGTTGATCGTCTTCACCGTCGCCGCCGCAACCTGGTCGCTGCTCGGTCTCGCCGCTCTCATGGCCGCCTCGCGCTCTCGTGCCGCCCGCTGGCCGGTCGGCCTGCCGGTGATGGTCCTTTCCGCGCTGGGGGCCGCCTGGTTGTCGGTCCTCTGGTTTCGCGACCAGGCCGCGCTGCCGATCGTGTTCGGAATCCTGTTGATCAGCCTGGTCGCTCTGCAGCCAAGGCTGCGGATGATGCACTGGCCCGCCCGGTTCTTCCTCATCACCACCATCGTCACCACGGTCGCGGTCGCCATCACCCTCGGCGGGCTCACTTTCGCCACGCACGCGCCGCCGCTCGGCCTCGGTCTCTCGGTGCTGCTGCTGGTCCTGGAGTTCGGCGCGCTCGGGCTCGGCCTTGTCTTCGCATACGAGATCGCGGAGGCCACGGGCCGGGCCATTCACGACCCCATCGCGCCGGCGTCCGCGGCCACCTATGTGCCTCGCGTCTGCCTGCAGGTCCCTGCCTACAACGAACCGCCCGAGCTGCTGCGGGAGACCCTGGAGGCGCTGTCGCGCCTCGACTACCCCGATTTCGTCGTCCAGGTCGTGGTGAACAACACGACCGACCCGGCGCTGTGGAAGCCGGTCGAGGAGGACTGCCGCCGCCTCGGCCCTCGATTCGAGTTCGTCCATCTGCCGGTGTGGCACGGCTTCAAGGCCGGAGCGCTCAACGAGGCGACTCGCCGTCTTGACCCCGCCGTGGAGATCGTCGGCATCGTCGATGCGGACTACATCGTGGCCCCCGAT
>DATGEO010000112.1:0-29596 GCA_035310015.1 Candidatus Dormiibacterota bacterium
ACGAACCCGCAGGCCACCGGCAACGGGACCGATCCGTCGTCCACGCCCCTGATGACCGAGGCCGACTTCGACGCCGGCCGCGCGCAGCTCGAGCAGTCGCTGCACCAGGAGATCGCCCAGCAGCTGCAGTCCTCGCTGAAGTCGGGTGAGAAGCTCAGCGAGACCATCGTCTACGGCGCGCCGCAGTTCAACACCGACCACAAGCCCGGCGACAACGTGCCGAGCTTCAGCGGCACGATGACCGTGCAGGGAGAAGGCGACTTCTATGTCGACTCCGACGTCGCCAAGGCGTACACCGAATACCTGGTTCAGCGCGTGCCCAACAACCAGCAGCTGCTGACCGAGTCGGGCGTGAAGGTCGACTACCACATCCTGTCGGCGTCGTCCGGCGGTCACCTCACCTTCATCGGCGACGCGACCGCCTACGTCGCGCCCAAGCTCGACGAGGGCCAGATCCTGGCCGCGATCGTGGGCCGGCCGCTGCAGGGCGCGAAGTTCTACCTGCAGACGCTGCCGATCAAGTCCTCGACGATCGAGGAGCAGCCGATCCCGCTGCCCCTTATGCCGCTGCTCGGACGCCGGATCCAGATCCACTACATCGTCCAGCCTGGCCAGAACACGCTCCCGGGAGCCTCGCCGTCACCGTCGCCCGCCTCGTCCCCAGCCTCGTCTTAGTACCGTTAACAACCGGCAATGCGGATCCTCGCGGTCGACCCGGGGACGAAGCGCGTCGGGCTGGCGCTCAGCGATCCGACGGCCACCATCGCGTCGGCGCTCGTGACGGTCGAGGCGGACCCGTCGGAGACGCTGGCCGCGCGCCTGGCGGCGATTGCCGCCGCGCAGGAAGCGGAGCGCGTCATCGTCGGCCTGCCTCGCAACCTCGACGGCTCGCGCGGTCCTGCCGCGGCCGCGGCCGAGCGTCTTGCCACCGACCTGCGGAAGGCCTCGAAGCTCCCGGTCGAGACCGTCGACGAGCGCCTCACCACGGTCGTGGCCGACCGATCGCTCCTCGCCGCGGGCGCGACGCGCCGGGAGCGCAGGCTGGCGGTCGACCGCGTCGCCGCGACGCTGCTGCTCCAGGGCTATCTCGACCGCATGAAGTCCGACAAGCGCCGTGCCGGCTGAGAAGGACGGCGCGGCCGAGCAGGTCACTCTGATCGACGAGTCGGGCCGGGAGCGGAGGTTCAACCTGCACGACGCGTTCGAGCTCGAAGGAGCCACGTACTACCTGGTCGAGGGCGTCGACGACCCTGACGAGGTGCTGCTCCTGTGCGAGCGCGAGGGCGGTCTCGAAACCGTGGACGGCGACGAGTTCGAGCGCGTCATGTCCGCCCTGGAGCAGGACCAGGTCGAATGAAAAAGCTCATCGCGCTGGTCGTCGTGCTCGCCCTGATCGGCCTCGGCGCCTCTCGCGCGTACGACTGGTGGAACTACAACCTCAACACGCCGGTGTCATCGACGAGCACGGCGGTCGTGTTTCACGTCCAGCCCGGAGAGCTGCCCAGCCAGGTCGCGGACGATCTCGAGTCCAAACACCTGCTGCGGAGCCGGACCGTCTTCGACCTGTACCTGAGGCTCACCGGAATCGGCTCTCGATTCCAGGCCGGGTCGTTCGTGCTCAACACCCACATGAGCATGGCCCAGATCGCCGACGCTCTCCAGCAGGGCAAGTCCGACCAGATAGCGGTCACCATCCCCGAGGGCTATCCGCTCAAGTTCCAGGCCAACTTCGTGGACAAGGACTGGCCGGGGATGGGGCCGGCGTACCTCGCCGCCGCGGCAGACCCGAGCTGGGGCTCGAAGTACGACTTCCTCAGCTCGCGGCCTCCGGGAGCCAGCCCCCCGCTCGAGGGCTACCTCTTTCCCGACACTTACGAGGTCGATCCGAGCCTTGGGGTCAGCTCCCTCATCCAGCAGCAGCTCGACCAGTTCGGGAGCGTGATGACGCCCGACGTGCGCGCCCAGATCGGCCAGGCTGCGCCCGGGCGGCCGGCCGAGTCGGTCGAGACCATCGTCATCCTCGCGTCGATGGTCGAGCGCGAGGCCAACCGCGAGCCGGACCGCGGCAACGTGTGCAGCGTGTACTACAACCGCCTCGCGATTGGGATGCCGCTCGGCGTGGACGCCACGCTGCTCTACGGCCTCGGCCGCCTGTCGCCGGAGCCGACCTACGCTGAGCTGCAGGAGAACACGCCGTGGAACACGCGCAAGCACGTGGGTCTCCCGCCCGGACCGATCAGCAACCCGGGCCAGGCCGCGCTGATGGCCTGCGTCAACCCGCCCCAGACCGCATACCTTTACTACTTCACCGATCGCAACGGCGCGACGCATTTCGAGACGAACGAGCAGGACTTCGAGAGGGACATCCAGAAATACGGCGTGAGCGGCAGCTGAGCAAGGTCTACCTGCTCGGCCATGGCATCTCCTACTCGCGCAGCCCGGCCATGCACAACGCCGCCTTCCAGGCGCTGGGCATGGACTGGACGTACGAGCTGCTCGACGTGCCGGCGGAGGGCCTGGCGGCGGCGGTCGAAACGCTGCGCGCGAGGGACTGCGCCGGCGCAAACGTCACCATTCCCCACAAGCAATCCGTGATGGACCATCTCGACCGCCTGGAACCCTCGGCTCTGCGCGCGCACGCCGTGAACACGATCAAGCACGACGGCGACCTGCTCGCCGGCGACAACACCGACGTGGCGGGCATCGAGGCCGCGCTGCGCGAGGTCGGCCTCGAGCCGCGCGACGCCACGGTGGTCGTGCTCGGCGGCGGCGGCTCCGCGCGAGCGGCGGCGGTGGCGATGGAGGGAGCGCACATCACGTTCGTCGTGCGCGATCCCGCGCGCGCCGGCGAGCTGCCTGGCCGCGTCGTGCCCTGGGCCGACCAGGCATGGATGGCACAGGTGCGTTCCGCCGACCTGCTGCTCAACGCCACGCCTCTCGGCCGGCGTGAGGAGATGCCGCTGCGGCCGAACGCCCTGCCGCGGGCCGGCGCGGTGGTCGACCTGGTCTACGTCGCCGGGGGCACGCCGCTGGCGCGCAAGGCGCGCTCTCTCGGCCTGCGGACGGCCGACGGCTGGGTCGTGCTGCTGGCCCAGGGCGCCCGGGCGTTCGAGACCTGGACCGGACGGCCCGCCCCGGTCGACGCCATGCGAGCGGCGCTGGAGCAGTGACCGGGGGGTTCGGCTTCGGCCAGGTGCTGTTCATCCTCGGCTGGGCGGTCCTCGGCGCGGCCGCAGGCTGGCTCTCGCGCTGGGGCTCGGTGCGCCTGGCCCGGCTCGAAGGCCTCACGCCGGGCCACGAGCGCTGGCAGGTCTACGGGCCGCCGGCGCTGGCGGCGCTCCTGTTCGCGGTCTTCGCCTATGACCTGGGCACCGCGCACATCGCGCTCCTCGCGCTGCGCAGCGTCTTCGTGGTGGTGCTCGTCCAGGTGATCTTCTTCGACCTCGAGCACCGGCTGATCCTCGACCGCGTGATCTTCCCGGCGATGGCACTGGCTGCGGTCGTCAGCCTGTTCGACCAGCCCTGGTGGGCCGGGATCGCCACCGGCTTGGGGGCGGGGCTGCTTTTCCTCTTCCTGTCGGTCGCAGGCTCGACGCTGCTGCGTGCCGAGGTCCTCGGCTTCGGGGACGTGAAGCTGGCGGCGTTCATGGGCTTCCTGCTCGGCTGGCCGGCGATCGTCGACGCCTGCTTCCTCGGCGTGCTGCTGGGCGCTGTCGCCGCGATCGGAGTGGGGGTCTGGAAGCGATCGCTGAAGGCGACGTTCGCGTATGGTCCGTACCTGGCGATGGGCGCCCTCGTCCTTCTCTACCGCGCCCAGTAGGAAAGCCGCTACTCTACGGCTCGATGGCCGCAGACCTGCTGCCGGGCGAGAACCTGATCCTCAAGGTCCACCAACACTGGATCTTCGTCGCCAAGTCATTGGTCCTGCCGGTGGCGCTGCTCGTGCTCGTGGGCATCGCGGACCTGACGGTCATCGCCGCCGCAGGCCATCACATCCGCACCTTCCTGAGCCTTGGCGTCCTCGCCCTGGCGCTGCTGTGGCTGATCGTGGTGTGGATCCGGTGGCAGTCGACCTCGTACACGCTCACCGACCAGCGGATCATGCTCAAGAGCGGGGTCTTCAGCCGGTCGGAGAAGATCATCCCGATCGACCGCATCCAGGACTGCACGACCCGGCAATCGATCGTCGGACGAATGCTCGGCTACGGCCGCGTGGAGATCGACGCGGCCGGTGCGCAGGGCGCGGAGGTCCTTCTGCACCTGCCCAGCCCGGGCTCGTTCCGCGATCAGGTGTTCGTGCAATCGGAGCGCCGGCGGGGTGCACCAAGCAGTTCAGCCCAGCCCAGCGGCGTCTAATCGCGGACTCGCCCTCATCGGGTTCATGGGCTCGGGAAAGAGCGTCACCGGCGCGCTCGTCGCCTACAGGGCAGGCGCTCCGTTCTTCGACCTCGACTTCATGATCGAGACCGAGGCGGGCATGTCCATCCCCGAGATCTTCGCCAGCCGAGGTGAGCCGGCTTTCCGGGCGCTCGAGTCGCGCCTCCTCCCGGATGCCCTGCGCGACGGCGCCGTGGTCGCCCTCGGCGGCGGCACCGTGATGGACGATGCCAACTGGCAGCTGATCCAGGAACGTGCTGTGTCCGTCTACCTCGAGCTGCCTTTCGCGGACATCTGGCAGCGCGTCGGCCGCAGCCAGGACCGACCGCTGGTCGCGGGCCGGCTGCGCAAGGAGGTCGAGACGCTCTTCGAGCAGCGCCGCGGACGCTACGAGCAGGCCACGCACCGGGTCGATGCCGGCCGCTCGCCGGATGAAGTGGCTGCGGATGTGCTGAAGCTGTGGTTCGGCTGATCGTCGACACGCCGGGGGGCACCTACCCGGTGCACATCGGCTCGGGAGCGTTGAAGGTGCTCAAGCCCACGCTCGCGCGCCTCGACCCGACCGGTGTCGTGATCGTGACCGACACCAACGTACGGCCGTGGGCGCAGGCGGTGGCCAAGGCGGTGAAGTCGGCGCGGTTGAGGCCCCTCGTCTACACGGTGCCGGCGAGCGAGCGGTCCAAGTCGCTGACCGCCCTCGGCAACCTGCTCGCCTTCATGGAGCGCAAGCGCATCGACCGCGGCGGCGTGGTGATCGCGGTCGGCGGGGGCATGGTCGGCGACCTCGCGGGCCTCGCCGCCGCCACCTGGCTGCGAGGCGTGCACCTCATCTCGGTGCCGACCACGCTGCTGGCGATGGTGGACTCCAGCCTCGGCGGCAAGACCGGCGTGAACGGCTCGCGGATGAAGAACGCCATCGGCACCTTCTGGCAGCCGTCGGCCGTGGTCTCCGACGTCGACTGCCTCGCCACCCTGCCTCGGGCGAGGTACCGGGAGGCGTTCGCGGAGGTTGTAAAGTACGCCGTCGCCATGGATCGAGGGCTGTTCGAAGTCTTGCGCCGCGACACCGAGCGCCTGCTGGCCCAGGATCCATCGACCCTCGAGGGCGTGATCATGAGCTGCGCCACGGCCAAGGCGCTCGTGGTGGCGCGAGACGAGCGCGACACGGGCCCGCGGGCGATCCTCAACTACGGGCACACGGCCGCGCACGCGGTCGAGGCGGCGAGCTCGTTTCGCATCTCTCACGGGCGCGCGGTCGCTTTCGGGATGCGGGTGGCGGCGAAGATCTCGCGGGCCCTCGACCTGTGCAGTGACCGCCTGGTCGAGCAGCAGGACGAGATGCTCGCGGCCTACGGGCTGCCGGACGAGTCGCCGCGCGTCGACGTGGACCGCGTCCTCGCCGTCATCCCCACCGACAAGAAAGCGCGACGCGGCCGGGTCGCGTGGGTGCTGCCCCGCCGCATCGGCTTCGCCGAGGTGGGCCATGAGGTGCCGCCAGGGCTCGTGCGCAGGGTCCTGAGGAAGGCGCTCGCGTGAAGAAGATCGTCGTCGTCCACGGGCCGAACCTCAACCTGCTGGGCAAGCGCGAGCCGCACATATACGGCACGCGATCGCTGGCCGACCTCAACGACATGGTGCGCGAGAAGGCGAAGGAGCTGCACGTCGAGGTCGCCGTTTTCCAGAGCAACCACGAGGGCGAGATCATCGACTTCCTGCAGAAGGAGAGCCCCAGCGCGGAGGGAATCGTCATCAACCCGGGCGCGCTCTCGCACTATTCGGTAGCCCTCTACGATTGTCTGCAGGCCCTGAGGCTGCCGGTCGTCGAGGTCCACATCTCGAACATCCACGCGCGCGAAGAGTGGCGTTCGCGAAGCCTCACGGCGCGAGCCGCGCGGGGCGTGATCGCGGGCCTTGGTTTCGACGGGTACCTGCATGCGATGGAGTTTCTGATTGATCAGCACGAATGACTTCCGGAACGGAACGATGTTCGAGATGGATGGGCGGCTCCTGTCCATCGTCACGGTCGAGCACATCAAGCTGGCGCGCGCCGGAGCGGTGATCAAGGCCAAGCTGCGCGACGTGCTGACCGGGTCGATCTTCGAGCAGAGCTTCCGCAGCGGTGACAAGTTCAAGACCGTTCGCATCGACCGCCACGATGCGACATACCTCTACTCCGACGGCAATCACCACTACTTCATGGACTCGAAGACCTACGACCAGGTGCCGGTCGACGAGGACATGCTCGAGGACGTGCTGCCCTTCCTGAAGGAAGGCAGCGACGTGTACCTCCTGAAGTACGACGACCGCCTGATCGGCGTCGAGCTGCCGATCATCGTCGAGCTCGAGGTCAAGACCACCGATCCCGGGTTCAAGGGCGACACGGTCTCCGGCGCCACCAAGCCGGCCAAGCTGGACACGGGCGCCACCATCCAGGTCCCACTTTTCATCCAGACCGGGGACGTGATCCGCGTGGACACGCGCACGCACAGCTACGTGGAACGGGCGTAAGCTCCCGGGGATGGGAGAAACCGCCACTCTCGGTGCCGTTCGCGTGGCCAACGAGGTCATCGCCAGCATCGCGGCGCTCGCCGCGTGCGAGGTGGAAGGGGTTGCGGGCATGGACGAGGCCGCGGCCCGTCACTTCGGCGACTGGGTCCGGCGCCAGACCGCGCATCGCGGCGTTCGCGTCCAGGTCGAGGCCGACCGCTCGATCCACCTCGAGGTGTTCATCACCGTGGACTCGGAGGCCCAGCTCGCCGACGTGGCGAGCGCCGTCCAGGGCAACGTCGTCGAAGCGACCGAGCGCATGCTCGGCCTCGAGGTCGGCGAGGTGAACGTCTTCGTCTCCTCCGTCTCGTTCGCCAGCTGAGCACCGCCCGGCGCGTTCGGTCCTCCGGCGGTAAGCGCCATCAGGCGCGCGAGCTGGCCCTGCGCGTCTTGTTCCAGCTCGAGAGCTCAGGTGACGACCCCGACGGGGTCTTGAGCTATCACGCCGCGGACGGCGCGGTCCCACCGGAGACCGCCGCGTTCGCGGCCGAGCTCGTCCGAGGCGTGCTGGCGAACCAGGACGAGCTCGACGCCATCCTCAGCGAGGCCTCGGAGCACTGGAAGCTCGAGCAGATGGCGAAGGTGGACCGGATAATCCTCCGCATCGCGGTGTACGAGCTGACGGTCGACCGGCAGGTGCCGACGAAGGCGGCGATCAACGAGTCCATCGAGCTGGCGAAGACGTTCTCCGGCGAGGAGGCGGGCCGGTTCGTGAACGGCATTCTCGGCCGCGTCGCCGCCGCGGCGAGATGAGCGGCGAGCAGCGCGAGGTGAGGCAGCCCGACGTCATGGACCGGCTCGAGCGCGCCATCGGCCGCCTCGCTGACGGCACCGCGCCGCTGGAAGACCTGGTGGCGGCGCACGAAGAGGCGACCCGTTTGCTGGACGAGGCGGAAGTCGAGCTCCAGGCGCTGCGCGTGCGCGCCGGCGAGCTCAGCCAGTCGATCGGCGCGTGACCTTCCTACTGCCGCCCATCGTCGCGTGGGCGATCGCGCAGGTCGCCAAGGTCGTCATCGCGTCGGTGCGCGCTCGCCGGCTCAATCTCCGCGTGCTCGCAGACCCCGGAGGCATGCCGAGCAGTCACAGCGCCATCGTGATGGGCCTGACGACCGCGCTCGGTAAACATGCCGGGATCGCTTCCGCTCCGTTCGCGATCGCGCTTATCTTCTCGTTCGTGGTGATGTACGACGCGGCCGGCGTGAGGCGAGCCGCGGGCCGCCAGGCAGCGGTGCTGAACCGGCTGGTCCAGGACCTGGTGCACATGCGCGGCGTGCAGGAGCAAGAGCTGCGCGAGCTGCTCGGGCACACTCCGGTCGAGGTGCTGGTTGGCGCGGTGCTCGGCATCGCGGTCGGCCTCATCCTGTAGTGTCCCGCTTCCGAAGTTCCTCGGATCTTCGCGTCCTAGGCAGGCGGGCCGCTTGCCACCCCGCGAAATCTGCGATTCCGCGGGGACCCCGGACTTCGCGGCTGAAGCCTGCGTCAAGGGGCCCGGCGCCGCGTTGCTGCCCCCGCGACCACGACGCGGGGACCCCGCAGGATGCGTTCCTAGCTGCGCCACCCTTTCCTTGGCTCCGCCTGCCGATGCCGCGAAATATCCTTCGGAACCCAGAAGCGGGACACTAGCCGGCCAGGTTGCAGCGATTGGACGTGTTCATCACGCAGCAGGGTCTGGCCGAATCCCGCGAGCGCGCCCAGGCGCTGATCATCGCGGGCAAGGTGCGGGTGGCGGGGGAGACCGTGCGCCGTCCCGACCGCCGGGTAGCCGACGGAACGCCGGTGACAGTCGACGCCGGCCCCGCCTACGCGAGCCGGGGCGCCCTCAAGCTCATGCCCGCCCTCGACGCCTTCGGAGTCGACCCGGCGGGCCGCGTGTGCGCCGACATCGGCGCGTCGACGGGCGGCTTCACCGACGTGCTGCTGCGCCGTGGGGCCGCGAGGGTCTACGCGCTGGACGTCGGCCGCGGGCTGCTGCACTGGCGCCTGCGCCAGGACCCGCGCGTGGTGGTGATCGAGCGCACCAACGCACGCGACATGGATCGTTTCCCGGAGCCGGTGAGCCTGGTCGTCATCGACGTCTCGTTCATCGGCCTGGAGAAGGTGCTGCCGTCCGTCCGCCTGGCGGCGCCCGGCGCCGAGATCGTCGCCTTGTTCAAGCCGCAGTTCCAGGTCGAGCGCGGCAGTGTCGGCAAGGGTGGCATCGTCCGGGAAGAGGCCGCGGTGGAGGCGGCGCTGCGGCGCTTCCGAGACTGGTGCGCCGGCAGCGGGTTCGACGTCGTCGCCGAGGCACCGTCGGAGCTGCCCGGAACCGACGGCAATCGCGAGATCTTCGTCCACCTGGTGGCCGGATGATCGTCTGCATCGTCCACGGCCCAGGTGCGCCGCAGCCGGTGGTCGAGCGCGCGCAGCACGTGCTTGCGGACCGTGGCTTCGAGTGCTGGACCGCCGGCCGCGACGAGGCCAACGGAAGCGTGGCGTCGAGGCTCAGCAAGACCGACCTGATCCTCACACTTGGCGGCGACGGCACGTTCCTGGCGGGCGCCCGGATGGCCGCGCCGCGCGGCATCTCGATCCTCGGCGTGAACCTGGGCCGCCTCGGCTTCCTCACCGAGCTGGAGGAGGATCAGCTCGAGAGCGGCCTCGTGCGCTTGCTCGAGGGCCGGTATCGAATCGAGGAACGCACGATGCTGCAGGTCCAGCTGCTGCGCGGCGAGCGCAGCGTGGCGCGAACGATCGGGCTCAACGAGGTCGTCGTCGATCGCGCCGAGGACGCGCGCATGCTCCGGGTCGCGATCGAGGTGGCCGACCAGAGGGTGGGCGTCATCGACGCCGACGGCGTGATCGTCGCCACGCCCACGGGCTCGACCGCTTACGCGCTCGCGACGGGCGGCCCGATCCTCGAGCCCAACCTGCGCGACCTGCTGCTCGTGCCCATGAACCCGTTCGCGCTCACGGTGCGGCCGATCGTCTTTCCGCCCGGGCAGGACATCGTCCTGTCGATCGTGCGCGGGCCGGCCGAGATGCGCGTCGACGGCGGGCGGCGCGGCCGCGCGGTCGCGACCGGGGACATGATCCGCGTCGGCTCGCACCCGCGGCGCCTGCAGGTCGTGCGCTTCGGGCCACCCGAGGACTTCTACCGCCGCCTGGGCGAGAAGCTCGGCTGGGGCCGCCCGCTGGTGCCGCTGAAATGAGCGCCGTTGCTTAAGGAGCTCAAGGTCCGCGACCTCGCGCTGGTGGCGGAGGCCCATGTGCGGTTCGAGCCCGGGCTCAACCTCCTGACCGGCGAAACGGGAAGCGGCAAATCGCTGATCATCGACGCTCTCGGGCTGGCCCTGGGCGCAAGAGCGGCCGCGGACCAGGTGCGTCACGGCGCCGAGCGCGCGACCGTCGAGGCCGTGTTCGGGCGCGACCGCGGCGCGTCGCTCACGCTGCAGCGAGAGATCGGCAAACGTTCCGGCGCGCGGGTCGACGGCAAGCCCTCGGCGCCGGCGCAGCTGCGCGACCTCGGCCGGGGACTCGTGGCGATGCACGGCCAGCACGAGCACCACGCGCTCCTCGACACCGAGACGCAGACGGACCTCCTCGACGCGTTCGCCGGCACCGATATTCGCGGCGCGGTCGCGAGCGCGCACGCGTCGTGGACGGCGGCCGCCGCGACCGTCACCGAGCTCGAGCGGATGAAGTCTCACGGCGAGCGCGAGCGCGAGTTTCTGCGCTGGCAGCTCGACGAGCTCACGCGCGCGGGCCTCATCCCCGGGGAGGACGCGGACCTCGCGGCGGAGCGCGGAGCGGTGCGGCACGCGGCCAGGCTGGCGGAGCTGGGTCACGATGCGGCCGAGCGGCTGCGCGACGAGGGCATCGCTCGCGCCGCGGCCGCCCTGCGCGCCGCGGCCGAGCTGGACCCGCGCCTCACCGAGCTGGCGGCTCGCGTCGACGCGCTCGAGGCGGAGGCGGCGGACGCGGCGGCCGAGGCCCGGCGCTATACCGACGCCATCGACGCCGACCCCTCGCGGCTCGAGTCCATCGAAACGCGGCTCGCGCTCCTGGACGGCATCAAGCGCAAGTACGGCGGGAGCGTCGAGTCCGCGATCGAGGAGCGACAGCGCCTCCAGACGCGGCTCGACGTCAACGAAGACCTGGCCGGGGCGATCGCGTCCGCGGAGCGCGACCGTGCCGCCAGGCGCGCTGAGCTGGAGGCGATGGCGGCGCTGCTCAGGCGGGCGCGCGAGGACGCCGCCGCGCGGCTGCAGGAGGGCGTGAGGCGAGAGCTGGACGGCCTGCGGCTCGAGGGCGCGCGCTTCACGCTGGAGCTGCGGCCTCGGCCCGAGATCGGGCCCGACGGCGCCGAGTACGCGGAGATGATGTTCTCGGCCAACCCCGGGGAGCCGCTGGCGCCGCTGGCCCGCGTGGCTTCGGGGGGAGAGCTGGCGCGGCTGATGCTCGCCATCAAGACCGTGACCGCCGCCGCCGACCGGCTGCCCACTCTGGTGTTCGACGAGGTCGACGCCGGCATCGGCGGCGAGGCGGCGATCCAGGTCGGCCTGCGGCTCAAGGCGCTGGGCGCGCGCCACCAGGTGCTGGTGGTCACGCACCTGGCGCAGATCGCGTCGTTTGCCGACCACCACCTCGTGGTCGAGAAGGGGCCAGGCCCGGATGGTCGGAACGTCGTCGCCGTGCGCGAGCTGCGCACGCTCGAGGAGCGCGCCGCCGAGCTGGCCCGGATGATGAGCGGAGGCACGACCCCGAAGGCGCTCGCCCGCGCGCGCGAGCTGCTCGAGGAATCAAGTCGAGGTGCGAGTGCCAGGCAAAAAGCTCTTCAGCGGTCCTGAGGACCGGCGCATCAAGCGCGCCCTCTGCATCGTCGCGCACCCCGACGACATCGAGTTCTACTGCGGCGGCACAGTGCTGAAGATGACGAAGCGCGGCGCGCGCGTCGACTTCGTGCTGACGACTTCGGGCGACAAGGGATCGCGCAACCCGAACCTTCCGCGCGACGAGCTGGCCCGCAAGCGCGAGCAGGAGCAGGAGGCCGCGGCCTACGTGCTGGGTGTGAAGAGGGTGAGCTTCCTGCGCCATCCCGACGCCGAGCTCACGGAATCGCTCGAGCTGCGCGAGGAGTTCGTGCGCGAGATCCGCGCCACCAGGCCCGACGTGCTGCTGACGTTCGACCCGAACGGCGGATATCGCTATCACCCCGACCACCGCATCGTCGGGCGGGTCGCCCTCGACGCGGCGTGGCCGTGCGCGCGCGATCCGCTTACCTATCCGGACGCCGGCGACCCGCACGAGACGGCAGAGGCCTGGTGCTTCGCGGGGACGCAGCCTGACCTCGAGATCGACGTGGGCGACGTGATCGAAGAGAAGATCGAGGCCCGGCTCGCGCACGCGAGCCAGACGCGCTACCCGCCCGCGCTCCGGCGGCGCTGGAACGCCACGGCGCGCATCGAGCGCTTCCACCAGGTCGATCTTCGCTAGGCTTACCGACCGAAATGGAACAGCCTTTCGCTGGCGCGCGCCCGGACAGCCCGCTGGCGGTGAGCACTCCAGTCTTCGAAGGCCCGCTCGAGCTGCTGCTCGCGCTGGCCGAGCGCGAAGAGGTCGACATCTTCCAGGTCTCGCTGTCGAAGGTCACCGACGCCTACCTCACCGAGATCGCGCAGCGCGAGACGCAAGACCCCAGGGAGATGGCGGAGTTCCTGTGGATGGCGGCGCGGCTGCTGCTGCTCAAGTCGATCAAGCTGCTCCCCGGCGAGACGCCGAACGACGAGGAGGCAGAGCTTCTCGGCTGGGAGGAGGACGTGCGCCAGCGCCTCGAGGAGTACCGCGCCTACAAGGCGATGGCGCAGGACCTGATGGAGCGCGCCGAGCAGGAGACGTTCGCGTTCCCTCCGCCCGCACGCAGTGTCGAGGCGGGTGGGCAGGAGGAGCCCCTCGACGTGGATCGCCTGGTCGAAGCGTTCAACAGCGTGCTCACGCGCATCCCGCCGCGGCCGGTCGTCGTGCAGGGACGCACCTGGACGCTCGAGGAGAAGCTCGAGGTCCTCACCGAGCGCGTGCGCCGCGGACCGGTCGAGCTGCTCGAGCTCATCCTCGAGTCCGAGGATCGCCTCGAGGCCGTCATCACTTTCGTGGCCGTCCTCGAGCTGCTGCGCCGCTCGCTGATCACCGTCCGGCAGAAGGAGCGGTTCGGACCCATCCACATCGAGGCCCGGGCGGCTTGAGCGAGCTGTCCGCGGCCGTGGAGGCGATCCTCTTCAGCTCCAACCGGCCGCTCAAGCTGCGGGAGCTGCAGCAGGCCACCGACAGCAGCCGCGACGAGGTCGAGCACGCGCTGGACGAGCTGCGCGACGCGCTCGACGGGCGTGGCGTGATGGTGATGCGCCATCACGACGAGCTGCACCTCGCCACCCGGCCGGCGCACGCGGCGGCGGTGCGGCGTGCGCTGCGGCCCGAGGTGTCCGGCAAGCTTTCGCCCGCGGCTTACGAGACGCTTGCGATCGTCGCCTACCAGCAGCCGGTGCCCCGATCGCGCATCGAGGAGGTGCGCGGCGTCAACTGCGAGAGCGTGCTCAACAACCTCGAGCTCCGCGATCTGATCACCGAGGTCGGACGCGGAAGCGGTCCGGGCCAGCCGAAGCTGTACGGGACGACAATGCGCTTCCTCCAGGTGATGGGCCTCGAGTCGTTGGACCACCTGCCATCTCCCAAGGAGCCCTGAGACGCGCCTCAACGCCTATCTCGCGCGGTCGGGGGTGGCGAGCCGGCGAACGGCGGACAGGCTGATCTCGTCGGGAGCGGTGAAGGTCAACGGCCGGGTGCCTCCGCCCGAAGGCCTGCTGATCGACCCCGAGCACGACCGCGTGACGGTCGGCGGCAAAGCCGTCAGGCCGACGACCACGCACCGCTACCTGATGCTCAACAAGCCGCTGGGCGTCATCACCACGGCCAAAGACGAGGCAGGCCGCACCACCGTGCTCGACGTGGTGGGCGACGAAGGCATGTCCGGGCACCGGCTCTTTCCGGTCGGCCGTCTCGACGCCGACTCGACCGGACTGCTGCTGCTGACCGATGACGGCGACCTGGCCTTCCGGCTCACGCACCCGAGCTTCAAGATTCCGAAGGAGTATGTCGCGACGGTGGGAGGCAGCCCGAGCGGCTCCGACCTCGCCCGGCTGCGCGAAGGCGTCAAGCTCGACGACGGCATGACGCAGCCCGCCGACGTCGAGGTGCTCCGCGTGCTGCCGGGGCCGGCCGTCGAGCTGCGCGTGGTCATCCGCGAAGGCCGGCATCGCCAGGTGCGTCGGATGCTGCTCGCGGTCGGCCACCGCGCGCTCTCGCTGCGCCGGGTGGCGTTCGGGCCCTTGAAGCTGGGCCGGCTGAAGGTCGGCGGCTGGCGCGTGCTCGGCGCCGCCGAGATCGAGGCCCTGAGGCGCGCGGGCGGCGCGAAATGATCGTGGCCATCGACGGCGGTGTGGCGTCGGGAAAGTCCGCGGTCGGGAGACGCGTCGCCGAGGCGCTCGGCCTGCCGTTCGTCGACAGCGGCCTGATGTACCGGGCGATCACGCGGCTCGCCACCGAGCGCCACATGGATCCGCACGACGGCGACGCCCTGACAGAGCTCGCGCGCTCGACGCGCATCCGCATCGAGGGAGAGCGCGTTTGGGCGAACGGCCGCGAGCTGACCTCCGGCATCTTCGACACCGACTACGCGGACGCGCTGCCGCTCGTGTCGGCGACGGCGGGCGTGCGCGAGGCGCTGGTGGAGCAGCAGCGCGCGATGGGCGAGGACGGCGTCGTGATGGCCGGCCGGGACATCGGCACGGTCGTCTTCCCCGACTCGCAGCACAAGTTCTTCCTCACGGCGAGCCTTGCCGAGAAGGTGCGCCGCCGCGCCGCACAGTACGAACGCCGCGGCGAGCCCGTGGACGAGGAGGCGATGCGGAAGGAGGTCGAGATGCGAGACCGCGTCGACAGCGAGCGACCCATCGCCCCTCTGCGCCCGGCCGAGGACGCGACCGTGATCAACACCGACGACCTGAGCCTGGACGAAGTCGTCGACACGATCCTCACCGACATCGCCGACACGGTCGGCGGCGAATGATCTACGCCTTTCTGCGCTGGGTGATGCGCACGATCACCCGCGTCTATCTGGTCGGGCTGTTCAAAGTCGTCGGCGTCGACAACGTTCCGCTGACCGGGCCTCTGATCGTCTGCCCGAACCATTCGGCCACGCTCGACCCGCCGATGGTGCCCGCGTTCCTGCCACGCGGCGACTCATGGAGCATGGCCAAGTCGGAGTACTTCAAGGGCCGGCTGACGCGATTCCTCTTCACCTCCTATCAGGCGTTCCCGGTGGTCAGGCACACCGCCGACCGTGCCGCCATCAAGCGCTCGTTCGACCTGCTGAAGGCAGGCCACGTGCTGATCATCTATCCGGAGGGCACGCGGGTCGAGTCAGGGGTGCTGTCGACCCCTGAGCCGGGCGCCGGCTTCATCGCCCAGAGGGCCGCGTGCCCGGTGGTGCCGGTGGGTCTGACCGGGACCCGCGAGTGCCTGCCCAAGGGCGCGAAGTGGCCGCGCCGCACGCACGTGAGCATCACCTTTGGCCAGCCCTTCGTCGTCGCCAACAAGCGGCCGGACGGCACGCGCGTATCGCACGAGGAGGCGTCGGACGCGATCATGACCGCGATCTCGGAGCTGCTGCCGGAGCGGCAGCGCGGGGCTTACAGCGACCTCGAAGCCCTCAGCCGGAAGCTGGAGGGGGTGGCGACCCCGGCTAGCTGAATTTCCTGGACACATCTGGCACAAGGTTAGGCGGCACGCATGACCTCTTCGAGCCAGGGTTGGAGGTGGCCCAGGGCGGGGATGTTCTGAAAGCCCTTGTCAGTGAACGGAGTGCCCTCATAGCGCTCGGCCGGCGTAACCCAGCCCAGGACTCCGCTCAGGCGGTGGTAGTTGTAATACTCGGCGAACCGGGCCAACGCCAGTTCGGCAGCAGCCAGGCTGGTGAATCGCTCACGGTCGAGTACCTCAGCCTGGAGGATGTCCCAGAAGGCCTCGATTTTGCCGTTCGTCCAAGGCGACGTGATCTGGGTTCGCAGATGTCGAATGTGGAGCTCCTCAAGGCGCTTTCCGAACCGAGAAAGCAGCCCAGGCATCCAACCGACGAAAGGCTTGCCGTTGTCGCTCATGAGCTCCAGCGGCTGGCCGCAGAGTTCGAAACACTCGTCCATCCAATGGACGATGGGGACCGCCTTGTTCTCGGTCAGGATGCGCAGGCCGATGACGAACCGAGAGTGGTCGTCAACCAAACCAGCGATCCAGGTCTTGATGTAGCTGCTGCCGAGGTTGATGAAGAAAGGTCCTTTGAGATCGACGTGCCAGAGTTCGTTAGGTCGACCTCGCTCGTAACGAGGCCCAGCCGGACGTGGCACCGTTCCCCGACTGCAACCGCAGGCCCTGAAGAGCTGGTCGATGTGGGTCGGACTGACTCGGTAGATCTGGCGCCGGCTCATCTCGGCGGCGATCCTTTTCGAATTCCAGTAGGTGTGAAGACGGATGGCGATGATGACCATGTCCACCCATTCCGGGACCGCAACTCGAAGCCGATGCGGGCGCCGGGAGCCGTCGACCAAGCCGACGATTCCGCGTGCCTCGAAAGCCGCAAGCCAGCGGTAGAGCGAGCGGCGCGCGACCTGGAGCTGACGGCCCGCCGCGTCGACGCCAACTTCATGGGCGAGGCGAACAGCCCGCATCCGAAGGCGGACATAGTCCAGGCCTCGCTGCTGCAGCTGGCCGGACGGTCGACCATTCTGGGTCGCCAAAAAGAGAAAGCCGGGTCCTTCCTGGTAGCGATGCCGACGGATGCGACGGTGCGGATCGGAGGGGTTGGACTGAGCGGAGTCTGGCATGCGCCGACAGTAGCTCTCGCTGTGCCATATCTATCCAGGAAATTCAGCTAGCTGACCTGCGGGCGGGCCCAGTCGTCCTCGGTGACCGAGCCGAGAGCCGGGTTGAAGCAGGCGTCGAAGGCCTCCTTCAGCGTCTGGGGCGTGAGCCGCGGCGGCTCCTGGCGGTAGTTCGCGAGGTCGACCAGGCGGGCGATCAGCGAGCGGGGGTGCGATCCACGCAGCGGCTTCTTGCCGTACAGCGTGTGGAGGAGGTAGTTCACCGCGTTCGGGTCGAAGGCGACGCCCTGGCGCTCGCACTCGAACTTGAGGATGCGGCCGAATGCCTCGGGCGTCGGGTTGCCGACGCCGATCTTGTACGCCATGCGGCGGAGGAAGGCTTCGTCGACGAGCTCGGTGGGCGAGAGGTTGGTCGAGAACACGACCTGGCAGAGGAAGGGCAGCTCGATCTTGCGGCCGGACGCCGAGAGGTCGAGGTAGTCGACTTTCTTCTCCATCGGGACGATGAACCGGTTGAGAAGGCGCATCGGCGGCACCTCCTGGCGGCCGAAGTCGTCGATGACGAAGACGCCGGCGTTGGCCTTCCACTGCAGCGGCGCCTCGTAGTAGCGGTTCTGCGCGTCATAGGTGAGGTCGAGCTGCTCGAGCTTGAGCTCACCGCCGGCCACGACGACCGGGCGCTCGACCTTGACCAGTCGCCGGTCGATGGGCTGCTCGCCCTCCGCGATCTTGTGATACACGGGGTCGATGACGCGGATGATCTCGTCACCGATGGCCACGGCGTGCGGGATCTCGATGGGCGCGCCCATCAAGAGCGCCATGCGCTCGGTGATCGTGCTCTTGCCGTTGCCAGGCGCTCCGAAGATGAACAGCGAGGCACGCGACACCATGGCGCCGCCGATCTGGTCGATCACGTGCTGCTCCAGCTCCAGCTGGCCGAGCGCGCGCTTGAGCGCGGCGTCGGTGACGTTGGCGCGGCCCGAGACCTGCGAGCGGATCAGCGTGAGGTAGTCCTCGAAGTTGATCGGGCAGGGGCCGAGGTAGCGGGTCTGCACCGACGACATCTCGGCGGCGCGCTGGCGGCCGGCGGTCGAAACCGTGTAGCTCATGCGCACGGGAATGGGCCGGCCCTCCAGCCCGGGCTCGTTGGAGAAGCCCATGGTGTCCATGAGCTGGGCCTTCTGGTACTCCTCGATGATCGGCTGCAGGGTCTCGAACGGCAGGCCGAGCCTGGTCTCGATGGCCCCGCCGCTCAGCTGGTCGGCGAAGGCGAGCGTCCGGAGGAGGAGGCTGGCGACGAGGTCTCGGCGGACGTGCAGGTCCTCGAGTCGCCTGGGTGCCTCGATCGCCCCGGTTTGCATCGCGGGGGAAATATACCAATCGGCGCTCCGGCCGACCTGAGTTAAGGCGCCCTTCATGAGCGGGCCCTCGCGTACGTACAATCGACAGCCACCCGTGCCGGAGTACGTGTCCCTGGACCTCGAGACCACAGGTCTGGACGCGTCCCGCGACCGCGTCATCGAGGTCGGAGCGGTCGCGTTCACGCCCGACCGCACCATCGCGACGCTCGAGCGCCTCGTCGATCCTCAGCGTCCGCTGCCCGACGCGGTGGCGCGACTGACGGGCATCACGCAGGCGGACCTGCGCGGCGGCGTGACGGCCGACCTTGCGCTGGGAGAGCTGGTCGAGTTCATCCGCGGACGCCAGCCGGTGGGCCACGGCGCGCGTCTCGACGTGGAGTTCCTCGCGGCCAACGGCGCATGGTCGGCCGGCCAGGAGATCCTCGACACGCTCGACGTGGCGCGCATCCTGCTGCCGTCGGCGACGAGCCACAGCCTGCCGCTGCTGGCGACCGAGCTCGGCTTCTCTCAGCCGCGCCCGCACCGGGCGCTGGACGACGCCGACGCGACGCGCCAGCTCCTTTTGCGGCTGCGCGAGGAGGCCGCGGCCCTCGACGAAGGATTGAAGGATTCGATCCTCGCGCTCATAGCGCCCTACGGCTGGGCGGTCGCGCGGTTCTTCGCGGAGGCGCTGACGGCGCCCGCGCCGGAAAGTGCGCCGGCCGAGCCGGCGCCCCGTGGCGCGGCGACGTCGCGGCGGGCCGGGCAGCCGCCGGACGACCCGGAGCTCATGGTCGCGATGCTCGGGCCTGACGGCCCGCTGGCGGGCGTCCTGCCCGACTACGAGCACCGCGAGCCGCAGATGCAGATGCTGCTGGCCATCGCCCAGATCCAGGCGCGCGGCGGCACGCTGCTGGTCGAGGCCGGGACCGGGACGGGGAAGAGCCTCGCCTATCTCCTACCCGCCCTGGCGCGATCGGTGCGTCACCGCGAGCGCGTGGTCGTGTCGACCAATACCCACACGCTGCAGGAGCAGCTGATGAACAAGGACCTGCCCGGTCTGAGCGAGTGGCTGCCCTGGGGGTTCAAGGCCTGCTTGCTGAAAGGCCGCTCCAACTACGTGTCGCTGCGGCGCTGGCGCCGCTACCTCGTGCAGCCCTGCGAGGACGCGGACGAGCTCCGCTTCAAGCTGAAGGTGCTCGTCTGGCTGCATTCGACCAAGAGCGGCGATCGCTCGGAGCTGCGGCTGCACGGCAGGGAGGAGGTGCTGTGGACGCAGATCGCCTCCGACCCGCTCGACTGCATCGGCGTCCACTGCACGGCCGACGACTGCTACGTCCACCGCGCCCGCGGCGAGGCCGAGACCGCGGATCTCGTCGTGGTCAACCACGCGCTGCTCCTCGCGGACGCCGATGTCGGCGGCGGCCTGCTGCCCGAGTTCGACCACCTCGTGGTCGACGAGGCGCATCACCTCGAGGAGGCGGCGACGCAGGGGCTGAGGCAGGAGGTCGACGGACCTGGCCTGCTCGCGCTGCTGGAGCGCCTCGCTCTGCAGCCCGCCGGCGTCGCTGAACCGAGCGGCTTGCTGGTCGAGCTGCGCGAGCAGCCGCGGCTCGGCGCGTCCGGCGAGACCTTCACCTCCGCCATCAGCCACACACTCGCCGCGTCATCGCGCGTGCGTGACCTGTTCGCGATCGCCACCGACCACGTCAACGCCCGCCTGGCGGAGGCGGAGCGGCGCGAGGAATCGGTGCGCCTCGTTCCCGCGGTGCGTGAAGAGCCCGAGTGGCAGGAGCTGACGCTTGTCGCCGAGAACGCATCGACCGCGCTGGCGGCGCTCGAAACCTCGCTGCGTTCGATTGCCTCGACCGCGCGCGAATGGCTCGGCGGCGACGAACCCGATCAGGCGGTCCGCGAGCTCGAGATCATCCGCGGCCGGCTCCAGGGCGCGGCGATTCTCATCCGCGAAGCGCTGCTGCAGCCGGATCCGAATCGCGTGTACTGGTTCACGCTGGTGGCGAGGCACGAGAGCCTGCTCCTGCGCTCGGCGCCCGTCAACGTCGGCAACCTCCTGCGCGAGCGCGTCTACGCCGAGAAGCGCTCGACGGTGTTCACCTCGGCCACGCTCGCGGTGGGAGGGAGCTTCGATTACTTCCGCTCGCGTGTCGGGCTCGGGCCGAACGTCGAAGAGCTCGTGCTGCCATCGCCGTTCGACTTCTACCACCAGGCGCTCGTATGCATGCCGTCGGACTTTCCGGTCCCGGAGCACGAGGACTTCGAAGCGCGCGTCACCGAGGTCATCGCGGCCGTGGCGAGCCGGGCGCGCGGCCGCACGCTCGTGCTCTTCACCTCTCACCGGCAGCTGCGCGACGTCCACGAGGCGCTGAAGCACCGCGTCGACCTCGACGACCTGCTGATCCTCGGCCAGGGCATCGACGGTCAGCGGCGGCAGCTGCTCAAGACCTTCGAGGACGCCGAACGGCCGCTGCTGCTCGGCACCTCGACGTTCTGGGAGGGCATCGACATCCCGGGCGAGCGGCTGAGCTGCGTGATCGTCGTGCGGCTGCCCTTCCCGGTGCCGACCGAGCCGGTGTACGCGGCGCGCGCCGAGCGCCTGCGCGACGGCTTCGCGCAGCTGGCGCTGCCCCAGGCGGCGCTGCGGCTGAAGCAGGGCTTCGGCCGGCTCATCCGCCGCTCCACCGACCGCGGCGCGGTGGTCATCCTCGACCACCGCATCCTCGGCCGGGACTACGGCCGCGCGTTTCTCGAGATCCTGCCGCCGGCGTCCCGGTTCATCGGCCCGGCGGACGAGATCGCGTCGCACGTGAGCGCGTGGCTGGACGAGGTTTGAGCACGCTCTTCGTCGTCGCGACTCCCATCGGCAACCTCGAGGACGTGAGCGCGCGAGCGCTCCGTGTGCTGTCGGAGGTCGGCGCCATCGCGGCCGAGGACACCCGCGTCACCGCCAGACTGCTGGCGCGGCACGAGATCCGCAAGCCGATGATCAGCTACCGCGCGCCGGTCGAGCGCCGCGGCCTGCCCAGGGTGATGGCCGCGCTCGACGGCGGGGATGTCGCGCTGGTCAGCGACGCGGGCACTCCGACGCTGTCGGACCCCGGAGCGGCCCTGGTGAACGCGGCGTGGGCCGCGGGCCACACGGTCGTGCCCGTTCCCGGGCCGAGCGCGATCGCGGCGGCGCTGTCGGTGGCCGGTCACGGCGGCCCGGGCTTTTCCTTCGCCGGCTACCTGCCGCGCAAGCCGGGCGAGATGCGCCGGCTGCTGCAGCGGCAGGCGGACGATCCGCGGCCGCTGGTCGCGTTCGAGTCGCCCTACCGGACGCGCAAATCGCTGGCGCTGATCGCCGAGGTCCTGCCCGACCGGCCCGTCACGCTCGCGCGAGAGCTCACCAAGATCCACGAGCAGGTGCTGCGCGGCACGGCGGCCGAGGTGGCGGCCGCGCTCGGCGAGAACGTGCGCGGGGAGATTACGCTCGTGATCGCCGGTGCCTAGGACAGTTTTGATCGCTCCCGCATGGCCTTATGCCAACGGGCCCCGCCACATCGGCCACGTGGCGGGCTTCGCCGTGCCCGCCGACGTGCTGGCGCGCTTCTGGCGCCTGCGCGGCACGCGCGTGCTGATGGCGAGCGGCACCGACGAGCACGGCACGCCCATCACGTACGAGGCCGACAAGCGAGGCATCCCGCCGCGGGAGTTCGCGGACCAGAACAACGCGCTCATAGTCGAGGACCTCCGCCGGCTGGGCATGACGTATGACGTGTTCACGCGGACGACGACGAAGAACCACTACCGCGTGACGCAGGACCTCTTCCTGAAGCTCTACGAGAAGGGCTACCTCGTCAAGCGGAAGCAGATGGGCGCGTTCGACCCCGCGACCGGCCGCACGCTGCCGGATCGATACATCGAGGGCACGTGCCCGATCTGCGGCAATCCCGACGCGCGCGGCGACCAGTGCGACAACTGCGGCAACCAGCTCGATCCGATCGACCTCATCAACCCGCACCAGCGCGGCAGCGCCGCGCCGGTGGAATTTCGCGAGACCGAGCACTTCTTCTTCGACCTGCCGGCGTTCGGCGGCCAGCTCACCGAATGGATCGAAAGCCATCCGGACTGGCGGACCAACGTGCGCAAGTACTCGCTCGAGTACGTCGGCGGCCTCAAGCCGCGCGCCATCACCCGCGACCTCGACTGGGGAGTGCCCGTGCCTCTTCCCGGTTGGGAGGACAACCCGCACAAGAAGATCTACGTCTGGTTCGACGCCGTGATCGGGTACCTGTCGGCGTCGATCGAGTGGGCGAACACGATCGGCGATCCCGAAGCGTGGAAGGACTGGTGGCAGAACCCCGAGAGCCGCCACTACTACACGATGGGCAAGGACAACATCACGTTCCACACGGTGATGTGGCCCGCGATCCTCATGGGCGTCGGCGACATGAACCTGCCCGACGAGATCGTGGCCAGCGAGCACCTGCACATGGAAGGCAAGAGGCTCTCCACCAGTCGCGGGCACGTGATCTACGTGCGCGACGTGCTCGACAAGTACGACGCCGACGCCCTGCGCTACTACCTGATGATCGCGGGCCCGGAGAACCAGGACTCCGACTTCACATGGTCGGAGTTCGTGCGCCGCAACAACGACGAGCTCGTCGCGACGTGGGGCAACCTTGTGCACCGCACGCTGGTCAACGCCCACCGGAACTTCGGCGGCGTGCCGGAGCCCGGCGCGCTGACGACCGGCGACGTCGCGCTGCTCGACGAGGTCGAGACCGCGCTCGGCGTGGTCGCGGAGCACCTCGCGGCGGCGCGCTTCCAGAACGCGCTCAAGCACGCGATGGGGACGGCCGCGAAAGTGAACGTGTACCTCGGCGGCGAGCAGCCGTGGAAGAGCATCAAGACGGATCGCGAGCGCGCGGGCACGGTGCTTTACGTCGCGCTGCGCTGCGTCGACAACCTCAAAACGATGCTCACGCCGTTCCTGCCCTTCTCTTCGCAGCGGCTGCACGCGATGCTGGGCTACGAGGACGTGATCGCGCCGCAGCCCGAGGTCCGCGAGGTCGCCGAGGACGGCGCGGCGCACTCGGTGCTCACAGGCGAGTATCCCGTCGAGGACCGCTGGCGCCCGTCGGAGCTGCCCGCCGGCCGCCCGCTGCCGCCCCCACAGGCCCTGTTCAAGCTGCTCGACCCGGTCGAAGAGGAGCCCAGCGCATCCGAAGCCTGAAGCCGCCGCTCCTCGAGCGCGTCTTCGCTACTGACGCGGCTCACCCGGGCGTTGCCGCTGCGCTGCGGTCCTCGTGCACTCAGAGTTCACTCCGGTCCGCTGCTCGCGCCGCCTTCGGGTGAGCTCGCCTCAGCGCGAATCCGCATCGCGAGGCCGGCGGACTCCAGGCTTCGTAGACACCCACCTCCACCTGGAGGAGCTCGGCGACACCGCGGAGGTCGTGTCCCAGGCCGCGCAGGCGGGCGTCACGCGGATGATCGCGATGGGCGTCAACGCCGAGCGCAACCACCGCACTGTAGAGCTGGCGACCACGTTCAGCGAGGTGTGGGCCGGCGTGGGTCATTACCCGGCGGAGGAGCCGGCGCCCGATCTGGGCGGGATCCGGTCGCTGGCGCTGAATTCGCGCGTGGTCGCGATCGGCGAGGTGGGACTCGACTTCGAGCACGGCGCGGTCGGCCGCGCGGAGCAGATCTCGCGCCTCGACTGGCTCTTCGACATCGCGGTCGAGCTCGACCTTCCCGTCTCGATCCACAACCGCGGCGCCGCGGAGGAGGTGGCGGAGCTCATCGCCGCGCATCCCGGGCTGCGCGGCGTGATGCACTACTTCGCGCTCGGCTGGCGGGACGCCCAGGTGTTCCTCGACCTGGGCTTCTACCTCTCGTTCGCGGGTCTGATCACGCGCCCGAGCCGGGGCGAGCTGCGCGACGTCGTGAAGGCGTGCCCCGCCGATCGCCTCCTGCTCGAAACCGACTCTCCCTACGGCAACGCCCACAAGCGCATGGGCGTGCCGAACCGCCCCGCGTACCTGCTGGACACGGCCGAGGTCGTGGCCGAGCTTCGGGGCACGACGCTCGAAGAGCTCGGCGACCTCGAGACCGCCAACGCGCTTGCGCTCTTCACCAAGATCGGGTGACAGAGGCACGGCCGAAAAAGCCCTCGCCGGATCTTCGGCGCCGAATGCGGCCCACTTCCCCCATGCCTTGGGCATGGGGACCCCGGTACGTGTGCGCTGCTCGCTCACGAATCGTTCAGATGCGCTCGCTCCGCTGCTCGTGTCCCCTGGGGCCCCCGTGGCGAAGCCACGGGAGGCGGCCCCTCGACACCGAATCTCTCGCCGAGGGTTTTCGGCCGTGCCTCTAGATCCAGCGGACCGCGGCCAGCTGTTCGACCTTCTCTACCGCCACCGCACCACCCTCAAGCACCGCTTCGGCCAGAACTTCCTGGTCGACCACGTGCTGCGAGACGAGATCGCGGCCGCCACCGGAGCGACCGAGGACGACGACGTGCTCGAGGTCGGCGCCGGCGTGGGCACGCTCACCATCGCTCTCGCGCGGCGGGCGCGCCGCGTGGTCGCCGTGGAGCTCGACCGCACGCTCATCCCTGCCCTGCGCGAGGTCGTGCGCGACGAGCCGCGGATCGAGGTCGTGGAGGCCGACATCCTTCGCTACGACACGCGGGCGGCATTTCCCGCTGGCGGCGAGATCGTCGCCGGCAACATTCCCTACAACCTCACGGGCGCGCTGCTGCGCAAGCTGCTCGACGAACCGCCGCGCCCGCGGCGCCTCTCGCTCGTGGTGCAGAAGGAGGTCGCCGAGCGGTGGACCGCGCCCACGGGCGCGGGAGTTTCGACGATCGCGGTCCAGGTCTTCGCCGAGGCGCGGATGCTGATGACCATCCCGGCGAGCGTGTTCGAGCCGCAGCCGCAGGTCGATTCCGCGCTGGTCACGGTGGAGGTGCGGCCGGAGCCCGCCGTGCACGTGAACGACATCGATTCGTTCCTGCGGTTTGTCGAAGCCGTCTTTCAGCAGCGCCGGAAGCAGCTCGCCGGAACGTTAGGGCGCATGAATGGCCTCGGGAGTACGGCGGCCGCGGCACGCCTTCGCGATGCGGGCATCGATCCAGAGCGGCGCCCGCAGACGCTCAGCCTTCAGGAGTGGGAGTCCGTCTACCGCCTCTTCGCCTACCCTTCATGACGCCGTGGAAGCGCCCATCAGGTTCCCGGTCGAAGGACCCGGCGGCTTTCGCACGGTCCTTCGCTTCACCGCGTTTCGCAACATCTGGTTCGCGCAGCTCGCGGCTCAGCTCGCGGACAAGTTCCTCCTCTTCTCGCTGATCATCCTGGCCTACAACGTCTCCGGGGGCAGCACGCCGGTGGCCGTGACGCTTTTGACCTACACGGTGCCCGCGGTGCTCCTCGCCCCGCCCGCGGGCGTGATCGCGGACCGGCTCGACCGCAAGCAGATCATGATGTGGTGCAACTTCGGTAGGGGCGCGGCGATCGCGCTCATCCCGATCGCGGCGTTCGTGCCCGGCCTCCAGCACGACTTCGCCCACCTGCTGCTGATCACGTTCATCTTCTCGGCCGTGGGCCAGCTGTTCGGGCCGGCCGAGGCGGCGGTCATCCCGACGATCCTGCCGCGCTCGGCGCTCATCACCGCGAACTCGATGTCGCTCCTCACGATGGTGCTGACGCTCGTGGTCGGAGGCGCGCTGGCGCCGATCCTTTCCAGGATCGACCTCTACGCGCCCTACTGGTTCGGCGCCGCGCTGCTGGCGATCGCCGGCACCCTGATCTTCGCGTCGGACATACCGCCGGTCCAGCGCACGACCGATCCGCCGGTGGCGGAAAGCGCGAGCCGCTTCCGGCGGATGGTCGACGACATCAAGGAGGGGATAGACGCCATCCGCGCCTCGCGCGGCCTGCTGCTCGCGTTCGGCCAGGTGAGCGTCGCCGTCCTCGTGCTGTTCATGCTCTTCACGCTCGCGCCGGCGTTCGTCAGCAAGGTCATCGGCATCGCCGCGCAGGACTCGTACACGATCCTCGTGCCGGCAACGACCGGCGCGATCATCAGCGCCATCGCGCTGGGCCAGTTCCTGCGCAACATCGACCGCGCGCGCCTCCTGGCGGCGTCGATGCTGGCGATGGGCACGACGATGCTGGGGCTGGCGGCGGTCCCGCAGGCGTTCAGCCAGCTGCCCGACCTGCACGTGCACGCGCGCCTCACCGGCGCGGCGTTCAGCCTGGCGCTGGGACTCGAGTTCGGCGCGATCATGATCCCTGCCGTCACGTACCTGATGGAGTCGACCAGCGACGAGATCCGGGGGCGGATCTTCGCTCTGCTCTACATGGTCATCAACGGCGTGACGGCGATCCCGGTGCTGGTGGCCGCGGCGCTGTCGGACGAGATTGGCACCGCGCACGTCATCGGCGGCCTGGGCGCGCTGCTGATCGCCGGCGGCGTCGCGGTGGCTATTGCCTGGACGCGCGTCGCTGGGCCACCAACGCGATCGCCACGACCACCGCAATGATCGCCAGGCCACCGAAGCCCATGGCCCGCACGATCGTCTCGATCAGCGGGAGGTTGCTGCCCAGGAAGTAGCCGGCGAGTCCGATGATCGTCGCCCACGCGAGCCCGCCGATCGCGGAGAAGAGCTGGAACCGCCAGAACGGCATGTGCGCCATCCCCGCGAGCATCGAGCCCCACGTCCGCAGGCCGAGCACGAAGCGGGCGAGAAGGATGGCGCGGTCGCCATGGCGGGCGAAGAACATCTCGGAACGCGCGATGTGCTCCGGCCGGATCCGGAAAAGGCTGCCGAAGCGCTCCACGAACGGACGGCCGCCCCTGAAGCCGAGGAAGTAGCCGAGGTCGGCGCCGGCGGTCGCGCCGAGGAAGCCGAAGAGGATGACCAGCACGATGCTGTGGTTGCGCGCGGCCGCCCACGCGGCGGCGGCGAGCAGCAGCGTCTCGCCGGGGAAGGGGATGCCGGAGCTCTCGACGAGGATGCCGAGGCCGGCGGCCGGGTAGCCGACGGCGTCCACCACCGCGAGCCAGTCGATGTGCAAGGCCTACATATACTGGCTTTCCCCATGGCCGAGTACGCCGACCACGAAGGCTCAGCGGATCCGCTGCACAAGCTGCGGCACTCCACCGCGCACGTCCTCGCCGCCGCGGTCACCGAGCTCTACCCCGACGCGAAGTACGGGATCGGGCCACCGGTCGAGGACGGTTTCTACTACGACTTCGCCTTCGGCAAGCCGATCTCCGAGGCCGACCTGCCCGCGATCGAGTCGCGGATGCGCCGCATCGTCCACGAGGACCGCCCGTTCGTGCAGGAGACGCTGTCGCGCAAGGAGGCCGTCGACGAGTTCACCAGGCGCGGCCAGGACTACAAGCTCGAGCTCATCGCCGACAAGGTCGAGGGCGACGAGCTCAGCGTCTATCACACCGGCGACTTCCTGGACCTGTGCCGCGGGCCGCACGTCGCCAGCACCCGGGACCTGAAGGCGTTCAAGCTGCTGCGCGTCGCGGGCGCGTACTGGCGCGGCGACGAGCAGAAGCCGCAGCTGACGCGCATCTACGGCACGTCGTGGCCGTCGCAGAAGGAGCTGGACGAGTACCTCCGGTTCCTGGAAGAGGCCGAGAAGCGCGACCACAAGAAGCTCGGCAAGGACCTCAAGCTGTTCGCCGTCGACGACCGCGTCGGCCCGGGCCTGCCGCTGTGGCTGCCCGCGGGCGCAACCGTGCGGCGAGAGCTCGAGCGCTTCATCGTCGACGAGGAGATCGCCCGTGGGTATCTGCACGTGCGCACGCCCGACGTGGCGCGAATCGAGCTCTACGAGCAGAGCGGGCACGCGCAGCTCTACCGCGAGTTCATGTATCCGCCGATGCGGTTCGAGGACGGCGAGCAGCTCGAGCTGCGGCCGGTCAACTGCCCGCATCACATCGTCGTGTACCAGACGGAGCTGAGAAGCTACCGCGACCTGCCTCTGCGCATCGCGGAGATCGGCAACAACTGGCGCTACGAGCGGTCGGGCACCCTCGTCGGCCTGAATCGTGTGCGCTCCTTCGCGCTCAACGACGCGCACATCTTCTGCGCGCCGGAGCAGCTGATGGACGAGGTCAGAGAATCGATCGAGCTCGCGACCTATTTCTCGGGAGTTCTCGGCATCGATGAGTACCGGTACGAGCTGGCGACGCGTGACGACGTGAAGGAAAAGTGGATGGGCGACGAACAGCAGTGGCGGGAGGCACAGGACGCGCTCGCCGCCGCGCTGGAGTCGATGGGCCAGACGTACACCATCAAGGCGGGCGACGCCGCGTTCTACGGGCCGAAGATCGACTTTCAGGTGAAGGACGCGCACCGTCGCGAGTTCACCAACTCGACCGTGCAGGTTGATTTCCAGCTTCCCCAGAGGTTCGACCTCGAGTACGTGGCCGAGGACGGCAGCCGCAAGCGGCCGGTGATGGTGCACCGGGGTGCGGCGGGGTCGATGGAGCGGCTCTTCAGCTATCTCATCGAGCGCTACGCCGGGGCCTTTCCGACGTGGCTGCACCCGGTGCAGGTGGTCGTGATCCCCATCACGGACGCGCAGGTCGACTACGCCAAGTCAATTGCGGCGAGGCTCCGCGCCCGCAAGATCCGGGTCGAGGTCGATGCGCGGCCCGAGCGCATGCAGCGCAAGATCCGCGACGCCCAGGCGAGCAAGGTCCCGTACATGGCCATCGCCGGGGGGCGCGAGGCCGAATCGGAGCACGTGAACGTGCGTGACCGTGCGGGGAAGCAGACCGACGAGCCGCTGGACGAATTCGCCTCGCGCGTTGCGGCCGAGATCGCCGAGCGCCGCCGGTAGCAAGGCGGTAACTTAGGAGGCGTCTCTGGGATCCCGCGATAGGTCGCGGCGTGGTTCGAGGGGAGCCCGCGTGCCGAGCAGACGCGTCCTCGTCGTCGACGACGACCCTGACGCCCGCCTCATGTTCCGGCTGATCCTCGAAAGCGGTGGTTACCTGGTCGACGAGGCCAAGGACGGCGTCGCGGCGATGATCCTGATCCGCGACCTTCCGCCGGACCTCGTCGTCACCGACATGGTCATGCCGCGCATGGACGGCCCCGAGCTGATCAGCCGCATCCGGGCCGACGAGAAGATCGCCGGCGTCAGCATCCTCGCGGTGACCGGCCATCCCGAAGCCCGGGAGAGGGCCGCGGGCGCCGACGCTCTGCTCAGCAAACCGTTCGACCGCGCGCAGCTGCTGGCCCTCGTCGACCGGCTCACCGGCGCGGGGTTGCGGCTCAGAGTCCGCCCGGGATTCGCCCTCCGCAGGTGCCCTGAGCCGCCACCGGGGCCAGGCTGCCCGTCGAGACGTCGCCCACCAGCGCCTGCTGCTGCGTGTCGCCGCCGGAGATCACGTGCG
>DATGEO010000113.1:0-3875 GCA_035310015.1 Candidatus Dormiibacterota bacterium
GCGCCAAGGGCCATGCGCCCCCGGTGGACCTCGGTCAGCGTGACGGAGTCGCTCGTCACCACCAGGTCCTCGTCCAGCCCGGGATGCTTCACACAGACCTCGGACTCAGGACGGTCGACCAGCATCCAGAAATGCTCGCGCGGGCGGTCGATGAGGTCGAAGCGGACCACCACCCGCCTCGGAGGCAGCTTGTCTTGATCCATGAATTTGGCCCAACCCCACAGCACCATGCCGGGCTCGTAGTCGCGGGGACCGAGGTCCAGCCAGCGCGCGCCCCAGGCGCCCATGTTCAAGATGACATCGACGAGCTCCTGTCCCGCTGGAGTCAGGTAGTAGCGCGACCCTCGGCCGCTCGGGGCCGGATGTCGCTCGATCACACCATCGCGCTCCAGGGAGCGCAGACGGTGGCTGAGCAGCGTCGATGACATCCTCGGAGAGCCCTTGTGGATCTCACTGAAGGTATGGCAGCGGAGGTGGATATTGCGCAAGATGAGCGGGGTCCAGCGCTCGCCAAGCACCTCCGACGCTTTGGCGATCGGGCAGTACTCACCGTAGCCCCGGCTCATGACGGCGCAGTCTGACACCTTCACGTCCGGATGCAACTACAGATTTTGTACTTGCATATCGCCGGGTCAGGCTGGATGCTGCCAACCGTGAAGATGGCCACCGGCCTCGCGGGCTTCAAGGGCACGTTGATCCGGCCCGACGATGCGGGCTACGAAGACGCCCGCCGGATCTGGAACGGCGCCATCGACCGGCGTCCCGCGCTGATCGCACGCTGCGAAGGCGAGAAGGATGCCGCGCTGGCGCTGGCCTACGCCCGGGCCGAGGCCGTACCTGTCGCCGTCCGCGGCGGCGGCCACAACGTCTCCGGGTCGGCACTCTGCGACGGCGGGGTGGTGATCGACTTCTCGATGCTGCGGCGGGTGGAGGTGGACCCGGCCCGGCAAACCGCCCGGGTTCAACCGGGTGCGCTCTGGGGCGACTTCGACGCCGCGACCCAGGCCCACGGCCTCGTGGCCCCTGCCGGGATCGTCACGCACACCGGGGTGGCCGGCTTGACCGTGGGCGGCGGCTTCGGCTGGCTCAGCCGGCGCTGGGGCCTGACCTCCGACAACCTCCTCTCCGTTCGGATGCTGCTGGCCGACGGGAGCGAGGTCCGTGCCGCCGAAGACGAGCACGAGGATCTCTTCTGGGCGGTCCGCGGGGGCGGCGGCAACTTCGGTGTGGTGACGGAGTTCGAATTCCAGCTGCACCAGCTGGGCACCACAGTTCTCGCCGGCCCGCTCATCTACCGCCCCGACCAGGCGCGCGAGGTCCTGCGCCACTACCGCGAATTCATCGCCGCCGCGCCTGACGAATTGGGCGTCTACCTCAACCTGCGCACGCTGCCGCCGCTCGACTGGGTTCCCGAAGATCTCCGCGGGAGCGACGCCCTGTTGGTCATCCCATGCTGGTGCGGCGACCTCGACGAGGGGGAGGCGATCCTGCGTCCTCTGCGCGCCTTCGGCCCACCCGTCGCCGATCTGGTGCAGCGCAAGAGCTACGCCGCTCACCAGTCGATGTTCGACGCAGGCGTGCCCCATCACTGGGGCTACTACTGGAAGTCGCACTACCTGCCGCCCCTCAGCGACGGCGCCATCGACGTGTTGCTGGAACGCTCATGGCGCAAGAGCTCGCCCGCCTCCTACACCCTGATCTTCCATCTGGGCGGCGCCATCGCGCGGTTGCCGGAGGATTCGTCAGCCGCCAGCGGCCGCGACGCAACCCATGCGATCAACATCAACGCGGCCTGGCCCGCGGGCGGCCCCAGCCATCCCGACATCGAGTGGTGCCGCGACTATTTCGCAGCGATGGAGCCGCACGCCACCGGCGGGGTGTACGTCAACTTCCTCCACAACGATGAGGGCGAGGCCCGCGTGCGGGCGGCGTATGGCCCTCGCTACGAGCGTCTGGCGCGCATCAAGGCCCGATACGACCCCGACAACCTCTTCAAGTCGAACCAGAACATACGGCCGATTCGCTGAAGTCGGCGCCGCGCGTCATCCGCGAGTCGCTTCTCTTGATCTATCTGGTTGCTCACAAGCTCAGCCGCAGATCAGTCTGGTTACTACACGACCTCACGCGGTCCACTGGTTGTCACGGGATCGCATTCGGTTGAAGCGATGGAGGGGGAAACACCGGATCCGCACCTGGCCTGGCACGCGCTGCGTATGCCGCCGCCTCCGAGCGCCGGCTCAAGCTCAGCTTGGCGAGGATGCTCGCCACATGATGTTCGGCGGTGCGCGCGGTGATGAAGAGGCGTTGGGCGATCTGCGCGTTGGTGAGTCCATCGCTCAGGAGTTCCAAAACCTCGCGCTCGCGCGCCGTCAGCTTGTCGCCGGCCACGCCGGGGTCAACTGACTTCGCGCGGACGCCGAACTCCCGGAGCAGCGCCGCCGCTCGGTCTGCCTCGCGACGCTGTCCGAGCCGCCTGAATACCGCCAGGGCGGCGTCAGCCTCCTCGACCGCGGCGCGCCGATCCTTATCTCTGGTGGCAAGGGCGAGCTCCAGCCGGATCTCCGCCCGGAGTACCGGCCTCGGCGTCTCACCAAGGACCGTGAGAGCCTCGGTGAGCGGTGCCGCGGCGTCCTCGCCACAGGCCGCCGCCGCGCGGCCCGTCGCCAGCAGCGCGGCGGCGAGATGCCCCACCGTGCCCAGCCGCCGTGCGATATTCATGGCCTCGCTCGCAACACGCCGGCCGCGAGCGCAGTGCCCAGCTCGCACCTCCACCTCCACCTGCAGGCAGAGGAGCCGGACCGCGGCCGGGAGGTCCTGACCGAGCTCCCTCAGTCCTCGCCGCACCGCGCCGTCGGCGCGATCCAACTCGTCCCGGACGAGATGCAGGCGCACCCGCGCAGGAATCGCGGCGGGCGCATCCTCGCAACCTGCGAGCAAGCGCTCAGCCTCGGACAGCTTGCCCTGCAGGACGAGCAATTCCGCCAGCCGGCCGGCCGCCTCCATCTGCTTCTGCACCGCGCGAGACGTGCGCATCGCCGCCGCCAATTCGGCCTCGGCTTCCGGCCAGCGTCCTGTTTCCGCCAGCAGGGAACCCAGAGCGATGCGGCAGTGGCTCATCAGGATCGGCGGCGCCGGGCTGCCGAATCGGGTCTGCGCATAGCCGCTGACCGCTCGCGCCCATTCAGATGCTCTCTCCACGTCGCCGATGCGATCGCAGGCGTGCATCATCGCGCAGCAACTCTTGGCCGCGAATACGTGATTCGCCACCTCGCCCGCGACGATTGCGGCCATCGCCTCGTCCAGCCAGGCGAATCCTTCGGCGACCTGCCCGCTGGCGACGAGGGCCAGACCGCCGTCGGCGAGGGCACGAACCTCGAGGTCGGTGTCTCCGAACTCCCGAGCAATCTCCAGAGCGGTTCGTGTCTGTTCCCTCAGCCTCTCGATCTCGAGCACGTCGCACGCGGATGTGGCGACCGCGAAGTAACCCGCCTCGAGGCACCGGCCTTGGTCCTTCAGCAGCCGCCCGGCACGGCCGAGCCAGCCTCGTTGGGCGGCAAGATCCCCCATGTTCTGGTGGATGTTGGCGATCAAAATCGCCGTGAAGGCTGCCCGACGAACCGCCCCCGACGCGCGGTGCAGGCGAAACGACGAGCGGGCGTGCAGCAGACCGGACTCGTAGTCCTCCAGCGCGAAACAAGCCGTCGCAAGCCGCTCCTCGATCTGCCCACGATCGCCAGGCGCGCACCCCTCGAGAGCGCTTTCGAGACGCAGGCGGGCCTCAGCGAACCGGCCCTCAGCCAGCGCCGCGAGACCTTCGCGCGCTGCAAGGCCGTCTGCCGACATCGGTTGCGATTCTGCCACGGCCAAGGGCGACG
>DATGEO010000114.1:0-5769 GCA_035310015.1 Candidatus Dormiibacterota bacterium
AGGATGTTCTCGGTTCCGGTGACCGTCGGCAGGTCGAACACGATGCGCGCCCCTCGCAGCCGGTCGACCTCGGCGATCAGCTCGTCATGGCCCTCCTCGATGCGCGCGCCCATCTGCCGCAGCCCCCGCAGGTGCTGCTCCACGCGCCGGGCGCCGATGTCATCGCCGCCGGGACGCGGCACGCGCGCCTCGTGGAAGCGGCCGATCAGCGCCCCGAGCATGAGGATGGTCGCGCGCATGCGCCGGCCTAGCTCGTCGGGCACGCCGGCCGAAGCTGCGCCGGCCGCGTTGATCTCGACCGATCCCTCGCCGGTGCACGTACCGCCGATCGCGGTGATGATCTCCCCCATCACCCCTGTGTCCGTCACCTTCGGGACGTTGTTGAGGCGCACGGGCTTCGACGTCAGGAGGGCCGCCGCCATCTCGGGCAGGGCGGCGTTCTTGGAACCGCTTATGCAGATGCCGCCGGCGAGCTGGCTGCCGCCGGTGATCTTGAGAACGCGGTCAGCCGCGGCGTGCCCGCGCCAGCCGCAGGCGCGCCTCCGCCATCGCGAGCGCGGCCTGGAACTCGGTCTCCTCGGCTGCCGTGAGCGTGCCCTGGAGTCGCTCCTGGGCGCGCTTTCGGGCCTCTTCCGCGCGCTCGACCGAGATCTCGTCCGCGTGCTCGGCCACGTCCGCCAGCACGGTGACGCGGTCGGGCAGCACCTCGAGGAACCCGCCGCCGACGAACAGGAGCTCCTCTTTCCCGCCGTGCGTGATCTTCAGCGCCCCGGGCTTGAGGATGGTCATCAGCGCCGCGTGGCGCGGCAGGATGCCGAGCTCGCCGTCCGCCCCGTTGGCGACGATGAAGTCCACGTCGCCCTCGAAGAGGCTGCGCTCGACGCTCACCACGCGAAGAGGAACTGGCATCTAGGCGACCCCTCGAAGAACGCGTTGGTGCACAAACGCATTGAATTCGCGAGAAATAGCACGCGTTTGCACACAAACGCAGGAACCGAGGGCGCAGGTGATCACTGGCGCTTCTTCATCTCCTCGCCCTGGGCCCGCGCCTCGTCGATGGTGCCGACCATGTAGAAGGCCTGCTCCGGCAGGTCGTCGTGCTTGCCCTCCAGGATCTCTTTGAACCCGCGCACCGTTTCCGGGATGGGCACGAGCTTACCCTCGCGCCCGGTGAAGCGCTGGGCGACGTTGAACGGCTGCGACAGGAAGCGCTGGATCTTGCGCGCCCGCGCCACGGTGAGCTTGTCGTCTTCGGAAAGCTCCTCCATGCCGAGGATGGCGATGATGTCCTGCAGGTCCTTGTAGCGCTGCAGCATCTTCTTCACGCCCTGCGCCGCGTCGTAGTGCTCCTGGCCGACGATCGAGGGCTCGACGAACCGACTGGACGAACCGAGCGGGTCGACCGCGGGATAGATGCCGATCTCCACCAGCGAGCGCTCGAGTCGCAGCGTGGCGCCGAGGTGCGCGAACACGGTCTGGATGGCCGGGTCGGTGTAGTCGTCGGCGGGCACGTACACCGCCTGCACCGACGTGATCGATCCCTTGCTGGTCGATGTGATGCGCTCCTCGAGCTCGCCCATCTCGGTCGCGAGGGTCGGCTGGTAGCCGACGGCGGACGGCATGCGGCCCAACAGCGCCGATACCTCGGAGCCCGCGAGCAGGTAGCGGAAGATGTTGTCGACGAAGAGCAGCGTGTCCGCGCCCTCTTCGTCGCGGAAGTACTCGGCCATCGTGAGACCGGTGAGCCCCACGCGCGCCCTGGCGCCCGGCGGCTCGTTCATCTGCCCGAAGACGAGCGCCGTCTGGGGGAGGACGTTCGCGTCCTGCATCTCCTTGTACATGTCGTTGCCTTCGCGCGTCCGCTCCCCCACCCCCGCGAAGACGGAGCGGCCCTTGTGGTGATAGGCGATGTTGCGGATGAGCTCCTGCACGATCACGGTCTTGCCCGTGCCCGCACCGCCGAAGAGGCCGATCTTCGAGCCCTTCGCGAACGTGCAGATCAGGTCGACGACCTTGATACCCGTCTCCAGGATCTCGACCTTCGCCTGCTGTTCCGACACCGGCGGCGCGGGACGGTGGATGGGCCACCGCGGCGCGCCTTCGGGCGCGGGCTCGTCGTCGATCGCCTTGCCGATGACGTTGAACATGCGGCCGAGCGTCTCCACCCCGACCGGCACCGAGATCGGCGCGCCCGTCGCCACGGCCTCGTCGCCGCGGCGGAAGCCTTCGGTGGCGTCCATCGCGATGCAGCGGACTACGTTGTCGCCGATCGCGCCCTCGACTTCGAGCACGACCGTGCGGCCGTCGCCCACCTTCACCTCGAGCGCCTCGAACAGCTCCGGCTGGTCGCCGGGCTCGAAGGTGACGTCGACCACGGCGCCGATGACCTGGCTCACGTGGCCCACGCGCTTCTTCGCCGCCGGCTTGCTCTGGGTCCGCGTCTTGGTGTCCGCCATGTCCTTCTCCCTCAGCTCGAGGCGCGCATTGCTTCCGCGCCACTGACGATTTCCATCAATTCGGTGGTGATGCCGGCCTGGCGAACCTTGTTCGCGTACAGGGTCAGGGCCTGGATCAGGTCGCCGGCCGCTGTGGTCGCGTTCTGCATCGCGATCATCTTGGCCGAGTACTCGCTGGCCTTGTTCTCGAGCACCGCCTGGAAGACCTGCGTCTCGACGTAGCGCGGAAGCAGCCCGTCCAGCACGGACTCGGGGTCGGGCTCGTAGATGTAGTCGGCGCGCGGGCCCGACTGCTTCTGGTCGCCCTCCCGCTGCGGGATCTCGGCCGGGACGAGCGTCTGCACCTTCGGCTCCTGGCGCATGGTCGAGACCCACTTCGCGTAGCAGAGGAGCACCGCGTCGGCGTTGCCCTTCGTGTATTCGTCGAGCGCGACCGTGATGACCGGCAGGACCTCGGCGACGGTCGGGCGGTCGGAGATGCCGCTCACCTCCGCGATCACCTGGCGCCGGTAGCGCAGCAGGAAGTCGCGGCCCTTGCGCCCGATGGTCACGTAGCGCGGGTTGTCCGGGTAGTGCTCCTGCATGAAGCGCGTGGCCGCGCGGATGTTGTTGACGTTGACGGCGCCGCACAGGCCGCGGTCGGTGGTCACCAGGACCATGACCGCCCGCTTGCCCTCGCGCCGCACGAGGAACGGGTGCCTGTACTCGGTCGCCCGCTCGGTGGTCGTCTGCAGCACCTCGACCATCTTCTCGGCGTACGGCCTGGCGGCCTGCACGGCCTGCTGCGCCCGGCGCAGCCGCGTGGCGGCCACGACCTGCATCGCCTTGGTGATCTTCTGCGTGTTCTTGATCGAATCGATGCGCCGGACGATGTCGCGATATGCGGGCATCTACTTCTTCTTTCGGGGAGCGGCTTTGGGTTTGGCTTCTTCTTTGGATGCGGCCTCGGCCTTCGGTTCGGCCTTGCCCGGTCCCGGGTCCGCCACCTCGCTGTAGCCCTCCACCCCGAACTGGTGGTTGAACGTCGAGATCGCGGCCTTCAGGCGCTCGAAGAGCGCGTCGTCGAGCGCCTTCTTGTCATCGATCTCCTGCAGCACGCCGGGCCGCTCGCTCTTCATGAAGCGGGCGAACGCGCCCTCCCACTCGTGCACGCGGGCCGTCGGCACCTTGTCGAGATAGCCCTGGGTGCCCGCGTACAGCGTCGCCACCTGCTGGCTCAGCTGCACCGGCTGGTACTTGTCCTGCTTGAGCAGCTCGGTGAGGCGGGCGCCGCGCTCGAGCTGGTGGCGCGTGTTGGAGTCGAGGTCGGAAGCGAACTGCGCGAACGCGGCCAGCTCGCGGTACTGCGCGAGGTCGAGGCGCAGCTGGCCGGCGACCTGGCGCATGGCCTTGGTCTGCGCGTCGCCGCCGACGCGCGAGACGCTGATGCCGACGTTCAGCGCGGGCCGCTGGCCGGCGTTGAACAGGTCGGCCTGGAGGTAGATCTGGCCGTCCGTGATCGAGATGACGTTGGTCGGGATGAACGCCGACACGTCGTTCGCCTGGGTCTCGATGACCGGCAGCGCCGTGAGCGAGCCGCCGCCTTTGGCGGGGCTCATCTTCGCCGCGCGCTCGAGCAGCCGCGAGTGCAGGTAGAACACGTCGCCCGGATATGCCTCGCGGCCCGGCGGCCGGCGCAGGTTGAGAGACAGCTCGCGATACGCCCACGCCTGCTTGGTCAGGTCGTCGTAGCAGCAGAGCGCTTCCTTGCCCTGCTCCATGAAGTACTCGCCCATCGCGCAGCCCGCGTAGGGAGCGATGAAGTTCAGCGACGCGGGCTCCGATGCCGAGGCGGCGACGATGATCGTGTAGTCCATCGCGCCGTTCTCTTCGAGCGTCGCCGCCACGCGGGCGATCGAGGCCGCGTTCTGCCCGATCGCGACGTAGATGCAGGTGAGGTCCTTGCCCTTCTGGTTGATGATCGTGTCGAGCAGCACCGTCGTCTTGCCGGTGAAGCGGTCGCCGATGATCAGCTCGCGCTGGCCGCGGCCGATGGGGATCATCGCGTCGATGGCCTTGATGCCGGTCTGCACCGGGCTGTCGACGCGCTTGCGGGTGATGACTCCGGGCGCGATCTTCTCGATCGGCATCGTGCGGCTGGTCTTGATCGGCCCCTTCCCGTCGATCGGCTCGCCCAGGGGGTTGACGACGCGGCCGATGAGCTCGTCGCCGACCGGCACCTCGAGCAGGCGTCCCGTCGTCCGCACCTCGTCGCCCTCGTGCAGGTGGCCGTAGTCGCCGAGGATGACGGCGCGGACCTGGTCCTCCTCGAGGTTCAGGGCGAGGCCGAACGTGTCTTTCGGGAACTCGAGCAGCTCGCCGGCCATAGCCCTCTGCAGGCCGTAGATCTGGGCGATGCCGTCGCTCGTGGCGACGATGCGGCCGACGTCGGCCGACACGAGGCTCGCGTCGAAGTCCTTCAACCGCTCCTTGATGACCTCGGAGATCTCTTTGGTGCTGATGCCCACTCGGCCTTTCTCCTATGAAGCGTCCGCCAGGCGGCGGCGCAGCTGCTGCAACTTGGTGGCGACGCTCGCGTCCACGAGCCGGTCGCCGTACTGGAGCTTCAATCCGCCGAGGATGCCCGGGTCGACGACGACGCTCATACTCACGTCCTTGCCGAGCCGCTTCGACAGCTCGCGTGAGACGCGGTCGCGGTCCTGCGGATCGAGCTCGACCGCGGTCGTGACGGTGGCGCGCACGCGCCCGGCGGCATCGTCCGCCAGCGCTTCGAACGCCTCGACGACGCCACCGATCTCGCGCACCCGATCGCTTTCGATCAAAAGGCGCGCGAGGTTGGTGGCCTCAGGCTGGAGCCCACCCAGGGAGGTAAGCAGCTCCATGCGCCGCTCGCTCGAGATCGTCGGGTTCGCGAGGACCTCGGCGACCTCGGGGTTCGACATGAGCTCGCCAAGCGCCGCCAGCTGCTCGTGCCACTCTTCGACGCGCTTCTCCTCGGTCGCGAGCTCGAAGACGGCCCGCGCATACCTCTTAGCGGCTGCCGTCGCCACTCGCCACCTCCGCGATCGCCCGCTCGATCAGCTGCTTGTGCTTCTGGTCGTCGAGCGTCTCCCCGATGACCTTCTCCGTCGCCTGGACCACGAGCCCCGCGACCTCGGAGCGGACCGACTGGATGGCCTTGTCGCGCTCCGCCTGGATCTCCTTGGTCGTCGCCTCCCGGATGCGCTTCGCCTCCTCTTCGGCCTTGGCCTTCAGCTCGGTGCGCAGCTGCTCCGCCGACTTGCCGGCCGCGTCGACCACGCCCTGCGCGGTC